>JAJRZK010000047.1 GCA_024275315.1 Nitrospirota bacterium | reverse complement strand
GAGTACTGGTTGTCGTGTTCGACAGCGTGCGGCCTGGGGCCCACCATGGACATGGTCCCCTGCAAAACGTTGAAAAGCTGGGGCAGTTCGTCCAGGCTCGTCCTGCGCAGGAATTTCCCGAGAGGGGTAACCCTCGGGTCGTTACGTGTGGCCTGGGTGACCACGCCCTCTTTTTCGCTGGTTACGCGCATGCTCCGGAACTTCCATATTTCAAAAACCGCCCCGTTCCATCCCAGCCGTTTTTGCTTGAACAGTATCGGGCCCGGAGACGAAAGCTTCACCGCCAGCGCGGCGGCGAGCATTATGGGGCTGGTCAGGATAATCGCGATTAACGCCAGGGTTTTGTCCACGGTTGATTTAAGTAGCGCCTTGCTTCCTATCAGGGGTGTTTCGGACAGGGCCAGGATCGGCACACCCGCCAGCTCTTTCACGCTCGGGTTGATAAGCGTCATTTGAAAAATGTCCGGGGCCCAGTTTATGTCGATGTTTTTTTCCAGCAAGCTCATGTACAGGGTTTCCAGCTTTTCCTTTTCGACTATGGGCATGGCTATATACACGCTTACGATATGAAGCTCATCGATGATTCTCGGCAACTCTTTCACTGTGCCCATGGCCGGCACGTTTTCGAGGCTCCAGTTTTTCAGGGCTTCTTTATCGTCATCTAGTACGCCGACAATCTTGATGTTGAGCCAGTGGTTGTTGTTGATCCGGTCGGCGAGATAACGCCCCAGGTCTCCGGCTCCGATAATGATGGAGGCCTCCCTTCCGGAGTCCTGGCCCTGAATTTTTTTGATGATGTCGGGGGTTATGTGATGCGCGGCGAACTGGAAAATGATGCAGAACGGAACCCAGCTCAAGATCACCTGGCGCGAAAAATCTTCACTGGTATTCGTGGCGAACCCGATGATGGTCAGCGCGACGGATATGGATATCCACGATTTGGTCAGCATCGCCGCGACGCCTATCGTGTCTGAACGTCTTCTGTAGACTCCGAAATGGTTGTGGAAAATCCACATCAAAAGCAAAGTCATCGAGCCGAGCACGCGGTATTGAAAATCGATTTTGTGGTTTCGCAACATTGTCAGGATAAAGAGCAGGGCGATGCAGATCACGCCGTCGATCGCCAGCTGTATCCAGAACGAGGATGGATTGTGTTGTTGTAGCAGGCGTTGACTTCTCTGCGCCATGGGCATGCTGTGATCGTGTTCTGTCATACGGTTCTACCCTGTTTTTTACTCTATAAACCGCCGATACCACATTATCATCACCATTTCAAAACGCCATGGGCGATCAATTGAAACGAACAGGTTCACCACCACACCGGCCCGGGATCCCACAGGCTACGTTATACAATCTACGACGGGCATATGAACTGGAAAAACGCGACCTCCGAGGTTTCGCAGAAATAGCAACAGTTCAGACAACCCTGTTCACGGTTCAGGCCGACCCCCAGTTTGTACGATCCGTTTTCCGCCTCGCCGCCCACACATATTTTCGCGTTCGCGCTACAAGTCAACGTGTTGAAAAATGAATCGTTCAGCGTGTCCGCCGTGTAGTAGGAGGGGGAATCGGGCCATTGTTTGTTGTTGTCCACGTCGAAAAACCGGTATTTTACCTTCAGGTTGTCATCGCAAATGTCCACTATGCGCCAGGTCATGTTCAGCTCGTTTCCTCCTGGTTCACCCTTGTCGCTTTTAAGAGCGGTGACCTCGGTCGATTTCACCCCGTCGCACCCGGCGGTAGTGTTGCTTACAACGCCGGTCATCTGGTCCTGGCTGAACTCCATGGTCCAGCTGTTGCCACGCGGATCCAGAAACGTAAATGTGGACCCGTCCACCACCCCGTTGGATATGGGGCTGTCCACCGAATAGAGAATGGACCCGCAATTCGCCCCGGCGATCAGGTCCTTGTCTTCCATCAGCGTAATATCCATAAGGCCGGTGACCGTGGATCCGTTTTGGGTGACATCCAGCCCGAACGAGCCTGTCCATTGGCATGAGGGAGTGTCGCAACTGTTTACAAAAGTGCCGGTGCCGATCCACAGACCCGTAACTTCGGTAGGTGGAGCCTTGTCGGCCTGGCAACCAGACACCAGGCATAAAGGGGCGTACATCACCAGAAGCAACGCGACTGGTCGCCAAACACGGTTCATGCGTCACCCTTCATTGTTTCACGTCATTTTCATATTCTGATATAGAATTTTACATTATGTTAGGTATGACGCAAGCAAATTAGCTTGGTTGCTCTATTCTGGAGGCCGGGAATTGCGATTGTGTGACCACCGCAGACAGCAGGCCAGCTTTGAGCCAAGCTGAGCTAGGCCAGGAAGGTTTACCTCAAAGTGGTCGTGGCCGGCCGGAAATCAACCATGCGCTCACTGCTCCCATCGTGGCGGGGCCAATAATGTCGAAAGAATGGCCGAACGCGACAAACCCGAAGAACCCGATGATCCAACCGGCGACAAAGCCGTTGTTTTCCATAAGAAACAGGCGGGATACGGAGCTGAAAAGCTTGGTGTTCACCGCGAAAAAATAACCCGCCTGAGCTCCGGACACCATTATCAGCGCCGCGTAAAGCGGCAACAGTCCCGTCTGGTAGGGCCATGTGTTGAGCAGAAGGACGCATGCTCCATAAGCCGCCAGGCTGGCGACATGCAGTAAAAGAGAATAATCGGCGCCTCCCCGCCCTGCGCGTAGCCCGATCACGCTCCCGGCGAGCCATGAGAGAATAACCGTGATAAAGCTCGGATACGCCGCGGTCAGGCCGATTTGAAGCTCGAAGAAATACCCGGTCTGCAACAGGGCGAAATGAATCCCCATCAGGGTTGCGTATACACCAGGCCAGATCGTGTTCATCTTAAGTACCGTATCTTTACCCTGCGCCAGCTTCGTTTTACCGGGTAGCTGATGTGGTCCAGGGAAATGGGTGGAGTCTGTCCCACGATACGCGCGATTTTCTCTCTGTCGAAAATGATCGTTTCGCGCGCCCCTTGCTCCGACGCGGCAAAACGCAACTGGTAATCGGTGAAAGGGATTTTCCGTCCCGCGATGGCGAAACTGCGCCCCGCTATGTCGGGCGTAAGGATCACCACGTCGTCGAACACTTTCAGCAGGGCCGCCGCCACGGTTTGCGGCGTGTTCGCTCCGGGACGGAACCGGCCACTTAGCGATACCGAGATAACCCCACCGGGCGAAAGCCTGCCCTTGGCCATCCTGTAGAACTCCACGGAGTGGAGCAGGCCCACCTGGATGTTGAGCGGAGCCGGCACGTCCATGATTATCAGGTCATATTTCGTTCCTTTCCCACCCAGAAACTTCCTGGCGTCCTGGATAATCAGTTTCCAGTTATCGGTTCTGTCGTGCAGGTTTATGTCGGCCATGTGGCGCATGCTTCCTTCCGGAACGGCGCCGTCGAGCTCCACGATATCCACGTTCCCTGCGAGTTGAGACACATACCGGAGCGACTGCATCGATCCCGCTCCAACGATAAGCGCGTGGCCGGGCCTGGTGAGGGCCGCGGGGAGCCGGGAGAGGAATTTGTTGAAAATTCTAAGAGAGTCGGATCCATAATTCTGGTTCCCGTCCAAAAAAATGTACCTTCTACCGGAACCGGCCCGGATCATGTCCACTTTCTGGTAGGGGCTGTTGACACTGTACAAAACCGAGCTGTCGGTGATGTCATGAGCGGTGTTGTAATGATACGAGAGGCTATACGCCTCCAAATGGGGGAAAAGGGTGGAATAAACCGCGATCGCCGATATCGTCGCGACCCACGCCAGGCGCCGGCCCCACAGCAGGGCCACAATCGCTCCAAAAGCCGCCTGGTAAACTATCGGTTGCGCCCAATTGTGCGTATTCAGGCTCAATACCATAACAACACCAGTGATCGCCCCCGCGAGTTCCACGCTGTACAACCGGACCAGCGAACCTGTGTCGCCTCCGCGCGAGTCTGCGAACCGGGGGAGCAATATGGAGAAAAAGGAAGACAGGACAAAGACCATTATGAACGTTAGCAAAACAAGAGCGACCAGAGGAGTGCGGAGCATGGCAAATCCGGACAGATATCGAAGCGAAAAGGGCATGGTCAGATGGATCATCCAGAAAAAGGGCGCCAGCTTCCGGACATTCCCCGTCGTCAATACGCCTGCCATGTAATAACCGACCGAATATCCCAGAAAATATGAGACCGTGACAATGAAAATAACGATTTCCGTGCCCAGCAGAAGTGCGGTTATCTCCCGGATCATGAAAAACTGGAGCATGATCAGGCAAATCCCCGCGAGAAAAAGGATCGCCTCCTCCCGCCACTTTCCGGCCTGACGCAGGTTAACCTTTTCAGTATGTTCTATTACCATACACCTATCCTGTATCCGTCCTGAAAAAGGACGCATATTGTCATATTGTCACGGGGCTGTAAAACAGAGAACCACCCGGTTCCCGCCAAAGATATTCATTGCTTTTATCCTGTAATATCAATATGTTGAGAGAGAATATGCTGTCGCAAATGTTAATCGAACTCTATTTCGCCAAACTGGCACACAGAATGCTTAACAAGCTTGATAGCATATCTCACGCCGGTATGTCGGCGGATGGTTCAATAATGCTTGAAGTGAAATAAAAAGTGAAATATAAAGTCAAGTATAAACAGCAAGGGAAAATGGGATGATGTCAAACAACAGGTTCGTCTGCTATACGCTTCTTCTGGGTTTGCTCGTCATAGCGGGTATAGCCGGTTGTACCAATGAAGATACCACGAGCTCCGGTGGCGGTGGCTCCTCGGACCTGAGCAAGATAGGATTGACCCCGGACACGAGCTGGCACGATTCATACCTGGTCGGTTCGCACACCCGGTATTCATGTGACAACTGCCACACATCCACCGCCCGCACCAAGGGCGCTTCTGCCGGCAACAGGGAACTGGCGGCGAATGAAATCTGCTATACCTGCCACGCTGGAAACTATAACTCGACATCACTGCCCAACCACACCACCACAGGGATGGACACATATTGCAACTCGTGCCACTATTCAGATAATTTCAGATCACATTTGAGAGTGTCGCATACCGAATGGCACAGCGCCGTTTCCACATCCTGCGCCACGTGCCATTCCGGAAGAGAGCCGTCCAGCCACAGCGACGGCAGGAACAGCGGGTGCGAAAACTGCCACACCTACTCCAGCGGCTCGTGGGGATTGAGCGGAGGCTCACACACATACACTTCAGGGTGCTCGTCGTGCCACGCGTCCAGCAAGCCTGCGAACCATTATGGCGATACGTGTGAAAGCTGCCACACATACCCGAGCTGGAGCGGCGCCGCAAGTGGGCACACATACACTTCCGGGTGTTCGTCCTGCCATTCGGGTAGCAAGCCTGCCAACCACTACGGCGACACGTGTGAAAACTGCCACACATACCCGAGCTGGAGCGCCGCCACCGGTATGGACCATACGGGAATCAGCACCGGATGTTCGAGCTGTCACAGCAGGCATTACTCCGGTTACGCTTGCGAGTGGTGCCACACATCCGGCATAAGCTGGTCGTACAGCCATTCCAGGGTCAACTCCAGCGCCTGCAACGCCTGCCACAGCGGCGATGGCCATGGTGATGAGGGAGGAGGCGACGATCATCGTGATGATTACGACTGATTCGTATATCGAGAGGATTCTTCTGTAGGATAACGCGCCGGGACGGGGAATTCCGGCGCGTTTGTTTGAAATTGTTATTTTAATATAACCGGAGATGCGCTACCATGCGCTACTGATTTGACGCTCAACTGCAAATCCGGTATTTCGAGGGGGGTTGGATTCGTTGTTATCTAGGTTAATCCTGGCGATGGCGCTTGTGATAGGGGTCAGCGCCAATGTCCACGCGCAGGGTCTTGGCAAGCTGATCAGCCCTGGTGACCTTTCGTCGCTCCACAAGGAAATAGAGGGGATCACCAACTGCGCCAAGTGTCACGCTCTCACGGGCGGTCTGCCGGACTCGAAATGCCTGGAATGTCACGAGGATATAAAATCCAGGATCGCCTCCAAACGCGGATATCACTCCACCGTCACCGGCAAGCAGTGTTTCAAATGCCATTCGGACCACAAAGGGTTGAAGTTTTCCATGATCGAATGGAACAAGGAAAAATTCGACCATGGCCAAAAGAACACCGGTTACAAACTTGACGGCAAACACCGCAAGACAAAATGTGAAGACTGCCACAAGGGGAAAACAAAAAGGGGCCAGCCCAGCTTTCTGCTGGCGGACAGCGGATGTGTCTCCTGCCACAAAAAAGACGATGTTCACAAAGGGTCGCTCGGCGACAGGTGCGACAAGTGTCACAACGCTTCAAGCTGGAAAGGCAAGGACGTCAAGTTCGACCATAACAAGGCGTACAAGCTCGATAACGCCCACGCCAAGGTAAAATGCGCTGATTGTCACAAGGTCAAGGGGCGTTACAAGGAGCCGGGATTCGAGAAATGCGTCACCTGCCATAAAAAAGACGACGTGCACAAGGGATCGCTCGGCGACAAGTGCGACAAGTGTCACGGCACGGTTAGCTGGAAAGGTAAGTACGTAAAATTCGACCATGACAAGGCGTACAAACTCGAGAAGGGCCACGCCAAGGTGAAATGCGCCGATTGTCACAAGGTCAAGGGTCAGTACAAGGTTCCGGGATATCAGAAGTGCGTCACCTGTCACAAGAAAGACGACGTTCACAGGACCACGCTCGGCGACAAGTGCGAAACCTGCCATAACGCGACAAGCTGGAAAGGCAAATATGTCAGGTTCGACCACAACAAGGTCTACAAGCTCGAGAGGGGCCACGCCAAGGTAAAGTGCAAGGACTGTCACAAGGTCAAGGGCCTGTACAAGGTTCCGGAATACCAGAAGTGTGTCACCTGTCACAAGAAAGACGATATCCACAAGGGATCGCTCGGCGACAAGTGCGACAAGTGCCACGATACCTCCACCTGGAAGGGCAAAGGCGTCAAGTTCGACCATAACAGGACCAAATACCGCCTCGAAGGCAAGCACAGGAAAGCCAAGTGCAAAACATGCCATCCGCAGGCGAAGAAAGGGGTCTACAAAGTCGCCAAATATGACACCTGCAACACATCCGGCTGTCACGACGCCAGGAGGGGAGGGGCTGTCCACGGCAAACAGTTCTCCGGAAGAAAGTGTGACGAGTGCCATACCGTCGCAGGGTGGAAACCGTCTCTGTTCAAACACGAGGACAAGCGCTACAAAGGGTTCAAACTGCTGGGGCTCCACAAGAAGGCAAAGTGTGACAAGTGTCACAGGTCCGATTTCAAGAAAGAGGTCAAGTACAGGCCGATCGACTATACCCGGTGCGATTCCTCCGGATGTCACGACACCAAAAAGCGGGGCGCCATTCACGGCAAACAGTTCTCCGGCCAGCTGTGCGCAAGCTGTCACAGCGAGAGCGGATGGAAACCGTCGCTGTTCAAGCACGGCTCCACCCGTTACAAGGGGTATAAGCTTAAGGGAAAACACGCCAAGGTAAAGTGCGCGGACTGCCACAAGAAGAGCCTCCTGGGCCAGGTGAAGTACAAGCCGCTGAATACGAAGAGTTGCGCTTCGTCAAGCTGCCACAAGGATCCGCACAAAGGAACCTTGAAAGACAAGAAATGTGACAGGTGCCACACAGAGGAAGACTGGAAAAAGCTGACGTTTGACCATAACAGGGATTCCTCGTTCGACCTGGACGGCAAACACGTCAAGGCGAAATGCGAAAAGTGCCATGTCGGCAAGGTGTGGAAACCTGTGAAAAGCAGATGTTACGACTGTCACGCCAAAGAGGACAAGCACAAGGGAACGCTCGGGAAAAGGTGCGGCGACTGTCATAACGCCGAGTCCTGGAAGACCGACAAGTTCGCCCACGAGGCCACCGGGTTCAGGCTTGAAGGTGTTCATAAACAGCAGAAATGCAAAGACTGCCACAAGTCGAAGGATATGTCTCTCCCGCCCGGCGAAGATTGCATCCAGTGCCATGTCGATCCGCATTTGACCCAGTTCGGATCGTTGTGCTCGGATTGTCATTCCGCGTTCTCCTGGGAGCCGCTGAAGTTCCGCCACAGCGAGACGGGGTTTCGGCTGGAAGGGGCCCATCGCTCCACCGAGTGCCAGAATTGTCACAAGAACAGGGATTACCGGAACACCCCCGTGGACTGCTACACCTGCCACAAGACAGACTTTTTCAGCGCCACGTCCACCGGCATACACAGCCCGTCGAACACCGAATGCCAGGATTGCCACAAGCAATACGGCTGGACGCCTGCGTCCGGGTATTCCCATACATCGATGACTTTTTCCGGCTCCCATGCGGCTATTCAGGGGAGTTGTAGCCTGTGCCACACGGGGACCAGCTACCAGCTTTTATATCCGGCCTCATCGGAAAGCGACTGCTCTGCGTGTCATCAGGCGGACTATTACAAGGAACACGCAAACGGCAGTCCGGCGGCGTCTCCGTGTCCCCAGGCTTGCTCTTTGTGCCATAACACGGTCACCTTTGACGACGCCAAGGAGATTGTAACGTGCGATTAAGGCGTATATCCACCGTTGCGCTTTTGATAGCCTGCCTGTACGCGCCGGAGCCTGTGCAGGCGGTGAACCTGCGTGGAAGCTTTTCCGGCTCCATGTACAATTACGATGGAGGCGCTTCAGAGCAGGACGCGGCGATTACCAGGTTTCGCCTGAAGTTCGACGCGTCTGAATTCGCCGGGGATGATGTGTATTGCCATTTCAGCGGGTCGTTACGCTCCTCGAGCCAGAACGATTTTAACACCTCCACCCCCAACGACCGCATCTATTACGCCAACGTGGAGATAAAGAAAATTTTCTCCTTTATCGATATGCAGCTTGGCCGATCGTACATAGGCGAGATAGGAGGCGCCCGCGTTGATGGCGCAAATATCAAGTTGTATATGGGTAAAGCGACCGGGATAGGCGTTTTCGCCGGCCAGCAGCCGGATCCGTATGAAGACAAGTTTACAGGCGACTACATGACATACGGCGCGTACTTTTTTACCAACAGCCCCGCGCTGGGCATGAGCGCGGGTTATGTTTCCAGCCTGTTCAAGGGATCGGAGGACACGACGTACGCCTCTTTCAACGGCCACCTGGTACCCTCGAAAAACATGTCGATGTATGTGAACCTGCGTAGCGACCACAATGTGGACACGGGAAGCTACGAGCTGACAAACCTGATGGTCAGCCTCAACCTCCACTCGCAATGGCGGACAAGGCTGGGGATTACATTCAACCAGTACAGGGCTGTCAAGCTTTACGAGTCGATGGATTACGATATCAATCACGACCTGCAATCCACCATCAGGCTGTCGGGGTATATGAAGTTTTCCAAGACCTCGAAGCTGTACGGCAGGGTGGACGCCAGGACAAGGGAAAGCGACAGCAAATCGGCTTCGCTGATGCTCGTGGGATTCAAGCAGTCGAACCTGTTCCGGATAGCCTTTTTCGACCTCTCCTACAGATCGATCAATTATTTTACCTCCACCGCCCAGCAGGCGCACGGATCGTTCGGGGTCAACTTGGAAAAAATAACAGCCGAGCTCGGGGCCACGTACATGCAAAGCGAACAGGACAACTCCGACACTTCCATGACGCAGTTCATATACGAAGGGTCGCTGGACTGGTACCTGTCTCCCGCGATATACGTCTCCGGCAAGGTGGAGATGTCCAACGAGAAATATCTGGACGTGGATTCGATATACCTGGCCAAGGAATCGGACGAGTTCAGCACGATGACTTTTTTCCTCTACGCCGGTTACAAATTCTGATAGCCCGCCCGGTCCGGCTCAACACGCGTCTTACGGGTGGATAGAGCTTCCTTTCGAAAGCCTCTGGCTCGTCCAACCTACCTGTAGGCCCAACCCGTTTAACAGGTCCCGCCTGCAATAGGCGTTCACCTGCTACAGGCCTACCTGCTGCAGATCCCCATCTGTTACAGATCCCATCTGCTACAGAGGTTTGTGTTCATCGTGAAAGTGACCGGGCCGTCATTGACCAGGCGCACGCGCATATGCGCCCCGAATTTCCCTGTTTCCACTTTTTTCACGCCGATGGATACAAGCTCATCGACAAACAGCCGCACCAGCGCCTCGGCTTCATCGGGCGGGGCGGCGTTTTCGTATCCCGGTCTTCTGCCTTTGCGCCATGAACCGAGAAGTGTAAACTGGCTGACCACCAGCGCCTCGCCTCCCGTATCAAGAAGGGAATGGTCGAACTTGCCCGATTCGTTGTCGAATATGCGAAGATGCGCGACCTTTCCGGCCAGGTATTTTACCTCGTCCGCGCCGTCGCCCCTAGCGACCCCCAGCAGTATCAGCAATCCATGGCCGATCGAGCCCACGGCGATCCCGTCCACTGTGACAGACGCTTCCAGCGTTCTCTGGATAACGGCGATCATCGTCCCGCCACTCCGGTTTTGATCCTGATCCATAACGAGCCCGCCTCCCCGGAACCCATCAGCAAGGCAACGGTGAAATAGGATACGGCGCCAATGGATATGGAAACGCCCAGATGGAGCGCCCGGATCCACGCGGCTGACTGGTATGAGAAAAACAAATGTGCGTAACCGTACACGACAACACCCATCAACACTGAAGCGCAGAGCATCGGCCATACCGCCCGGGCGATTCCCGAAGCGTCCACCGATCCGATCCGCCTGTGCAGAAGCCATAGCAAAAACCCTATGTTCACCATCGACGAGATCGAAGTGGCCAGCGCCAGCCCACCATGTTTCATGGGACCCATGAGCGTAAGGTTAAGCGCTATGTTCAGCGCCATGCAGTATGACGCCACCCTCGTAGGTGTCGCGGTGTCCTTGAGGGCGTAGAAGGCCGACACGACCACTTTGACACCAGCGAACGCGGCAAGACCGACGGCGTACATCACCAGCGCGAAGGTGGCGCCTATCCTGGCGGTTTCGTCGAACTGGCCTCGTTCGAACAGCACGTTGTTTATCGGCTCCGCCAGTGCGATCAGCCCCACGGTGGAGGGGATGGAGATGAAAAGCGTGAGCCTCAGCGCATGGGAAACCAGCCCGGCCAGCTTGCCGGGCCCACCGGCCGCGACTTCCCCGGACATTGACGGAAGCGCCGCAATCCCCACGGCCACGCCAAACACCCCCAGGGGAAACTGGACAATCCTGTTGCCGTAGTAGAGGTATGACACGGAACCCTCAGGCAGGGTAGACGCCAGTAGCGTATCTACAAAAACGTTTATTTCCGCCACCGCCATGCCGAACGCCGCCGGTATCATCAACGCTCCAACCCTAAGCGTGGCCGCGTCGCCGAAATCGAACCGGGGCAGGTAGCGCCAACCCATCTTGTACAGCGGCCACACCTGCAACGACAGTTGCAACACCCCTCCCGCCAGCACACCGATGGCCAGGGCCATGGCGGGCCGGGCGAACATGTCGTGGAGCGAGAGGGCGCAGGTGATTATGGCTATGTTCAGAAGCGCCGGCGCGATGGCGGGTATGAAAAATTTTCCCATGGAGTTGAGCATGGCCATCAGAACCGCGGCGATGGAAATGAAAAAAAGGTAGGGGAACATCATCCGGGTCAACAGCGCCGTCAGCTCAAAGGTTTGCCCGTCCCGGGTGAAACCGGGGGCGATTACCCTCACAACCGAAGGGGCGAACACCATGCCCGCTACGGTTACAACAATTAAAAACAGGGCCATGATAGTCAGCACGTTGCAGGCCAGGGCGAAGGCGGCGTGTCTGCCTTCGTTTTTCAGCTTGTCGGTGTATACAGGCACGAAAGCCGCGGTCAGAGCCCCTTCGGCGGTGAACCGGCGCAGCAGGTTGGGAATTCTGAACGCGACAAAAAAGGCGTCCGCCACGGCCCTTGCGCCGAAGAGGTCCGCGATGATCACATCCCGGGCAAACCCGAAAATCCTGGAGATCAGCGTGGCCAGGCTGACAGACCCAGCGGCGCGGGTCAGTTTTTCTTTTCCGGTCGGCTCAGCCGTCATTCTCCACCAGGTCGGAACTTACCCCGTCTACAAAGAATCTGCCGACCTGGCTTACCACGTATTCCTTGATCTGCTCCGTGGATCCGAGGCTTATGGCGTGAGAAGCGATGGTTTGCGCCTCTTTGAGCTTGATAGACCGGATGAATTTCTTGATCCTGGGGATCGAGTGCACATCCATCGACAGGTCACGAACCCCGCCCAGCCCCATCAGCAGCATCACATAGGTTGGGTCTCCCGCCATTTTGCCGCATATGGACAACGACACCTCCGCCTCGTCCGCCGCGCGAACGATCATCGCCAGCATCCGCAGTATGGAAGGCGACAGGGGTTGATACAGATAGGCGACTCTTTCGTTGACCCTGTCTATGGCCATCGCGTACTGGATGAGATCGTTTGTTCCGATGGAAAAGAAGGAGCAGTGCCTGGCCAGTTCCGGGGCTATCATGACCGACGATGGTGTCTCTATCATTATTCCCACCGGGATGGACTCGTCGAACGGGTCGCCGCTTTTCCTCAGCTCTTCCTTGGCCTCTGCCAGCAGTTCGTTGGCCCGTATCAGCTCTTCGAGTGAAGTGAGCAGGGGATACATGATTTTCAGGTTCCCATGAGCCGAAGCCCTCAATATGGCTCGGAGCTGTGTTTTGAAAATATCGGGATGGCTCAGGCAGAACCTGATGGCCCGCAGGCCCAGGGCGGGGTTGGGTTCCGGGTCCGCGTAGTCCATATATTTCCCCACCTTGTCTCCCCCCAGGTCGAACGTGCGGATGACGGCGTGGTTTTTCCCGACGGCTTCGGCCACCTTTTTATAATCCTCATACTGCGCCCGCTCGTCCGGCAGGCTGCTGGAGTTTAGAAAAAGGTATTCGGTCCGATACAGCCCGACCCCCTCCGCCCCATGTTCTTCGAGGTGCACAAGGTCGTGGGATGATTCAATATTGGCGCGTATGGCGACCCGTTCGCCGTCCAGCGTGATCGCCTCGAGGTCTTTTTGCGCGTGCAGGGCCTGATCATAATATACATATTTTTGCCGGCGGGTGTTGTATTCCATGAACTGTTCATTGGTCGGCATGGTGACCACTATTCCGGCGTTGCCATCCACTACCACCGGGTCGCCCGTGCTCACTTTTCTGGAAACGTCTTTGAGTCCGACAACAGCCGGGATGTCCATCGAAGAGGCCAGAATGCCCGCGTGGGATGTTTTTCCGCCGGCGTCTGTGGCGATTCCGATCACCATATCCTGGTTTAGCGACAGCGTGTCCGCCGGGCTGAGATCGTGAGCCACAAGCACAACAGGCTCATCGAGGTTGGAAAAGGGGGCGTCCTCCCCCTGGACGAGGCTTCGCAACACCTTGGTGACCACCTGGTCGATGTCCTGCAACCGGTCACGGAAATATTTGTCCTTGATATTTGAAAACCTGGCGTGATACCCCTTGAGCAGAATGTTGAGCGCCCATTCGGCGTTGCACCTGCTGTCCCTGATTATTCTTTCCACCTCTTTGGCCATGGACGGGTCGCGCAGTATCTGGGTGTGCGCGTCGAAAATCGTGAACGGAAGCTCGTCGTCAAATTCCCGCAACGCCTGGTCCTTGATCTCGCTCATCTCCATCAGCGATGTGTCCAGGGCGGCTTTGAATTTTTCTATCTCGGTGTCGATTTCGTCGGGGCGCAACTCGTGTTTGAGTACGCAGAAATTGTCACGATCGATCAGGTACACCTTGCCGATGACAATGCCTGAAGAGGCGGGGATGCCCTTGTGCTCGTTGGGTTTCAGGCGTCTCGTTTCTTTTCCCGTCATTTTTCTCCAAATCCCGATTCCACCAGGCGTTTAAGCTCTCCTAGGGCCTCATCCTCGTCCGGCCCTTCGGCGATGATGTCGAGCGTGTCTCCGCCCGATACGCAAAGAGTCAGCAACTGGTCCATATGTTTTCCATCCGCCCGGGTTTCGTTTTTTTGCACAATAATATCCGATTCAAACCGCATGGCGGTTTTCGCCAGCATAAACGCCGTCTTGGCGTGCAATCCCCATTTGTTCGACAAGATGACGTTTGCCCTGATCAACCTTCCAAACCTGTTGCGACGTCCCTGGAGGCTCAAGCGCGGCCGCGGGTCATATCCGTGCCTGTGTCATTTTCCGCCCGACAGAACTTCAGAGGCCACGAAGATGTTGACACGGCCATAGTCGCGCAGTTTCTCCGCTTTTTCCTTCAGCGGCGTATCGTCGTCCAGGGTTACAGCGTGCAACAGGACGGGAAGGTTTACCCCCGCCACGATTTCTATGAATTTCTCGTCGAGCATTGACAACGCGATGTTGGAGGGGGAGCCGCCGAACAGGTCGGTCAGCACCAGGACACCATGGTCTGTCATTATTTCGTCTATGGCGTTCATCACGATGTTTCTCGCCCGGTCCACCTCCAGCTCATGGTCAAGAGCCAGCGCGCGAAAGTTCGGAATCGGCCCCGCGATAAACTCCACCGTGTTGAGCATCTCATTGGCCAGGTTCCCGTGAGCTATCAGGAGCACCCCCGGTTTTTTCTTTTCGGGCGCTTGCTCCTGTTCCGGGCTGGTCAAGGTTTTGTCCCCCGGGGCCGGAGCGCCGGTGTTGTGTCACTCAAGGTTGCTGTCCTCCTCTTCGACGAGATTGTAAATGTCTTCCGGTGTTTTTGCGGTTTCAATTCCTTGCTTGAACCGTTCGCTTTTAAACAGGCGCGATATTCTCGCCAGCGCTTTCAAGTGCGTGCCGGTGGAGTTTTCAGAGGCGAGCAACACGAAAATCCACCGGACGGGCTTGTCGTCCACCGCGTAATATTCTATACCCTTTTCAGATTTGCCGAACGCCGTTATCAGTGAATCCACACCACTGATTTTTGCGTGGGGTATGGCGATATGGTTGCCAATCCCGGTCGATCCCAGCTTTTCCCGCTCCATCAGAGCGTTGAAAACCGTCTCCGCATCCACTCCCTTGCCGTTGGCAAGCACGGACGCAAGCTCCCTGAGCGCTCCCTCCCTGTCCTCCGATCGCAAGGACGCGATACAGTTTTCCTTGTTCAGAAATTCCGCTATTTTCACTGTCCGCTATCCCGCTGATCTGTTGGTTATGTTTACTTGACGTCCCTGACAGCGTCTATCGCCGTTTTCCCGCCCTTGCGTTTGGCCTGTATCTTCCCCTTGAACTTCTTGGCCTGGCGGTCGATTTTGTCCATTACGCTGTCAATGGCGGCGTAGAGATTGTCTGTCTTTTCGACACCGTGCAGGTCCACACCGTTGGCGTGGATGGTAACTTCGGCTATGTGGTCGAGTTTTTCCACTTTCAGGATCACATGGGCGTTGATGGTGGTGTTGAGGTATCGTCTGACTTTTGCGACCTTCTCTTCCGTATATTCGCGCAAGGCAGGCGTGATCTCTATTTTTTGGCCTGTTATCGAAATTTGCATGATACAGCTCCCGGGTTGTTCTAAGAGTTACAAAAAAAGCTTTTTACGTTTTGATGTGGAAAGTATGTTCAGTTCCTTTCTGTATTTTGTGACGGTTCGTCTCGCGATTTTCACGTTTTTCGCCTGAAGCAGTTTTACTATCTGGTCGTCTGTGTATGGTTTGGCCTGGTCTTCTTCCTTGCATATCTTTCTTATCATCTCCTTGACCCGCACCGATGACATCTCGTTGCCAAGGTACGACCCGACAGAAGAGTGGAAGAAGAATTTTAGCTCAAAAAGGCCTTGGGGTGTGTGCATATATTTGTTGGTGGTGACCCTGCTTATGGTCGATTCATGCATGCCGATATCGTCCGCGACGTCTTTGAGGATCAGTGGTTTGAGGTAGTTGAGCCCTTTGTCCAGGAATTCGCGCTGGAACCGGCACAGGCTCCTGCCGACCTTGAGCATGGTCTGGCGGCGTTGTTCTATGCTTTTTATCATCCAGAGGGCGGAGCGGAACTTGCCCTCCACGTAATCGCGCGTGTTTTTCTGGTCCTGGTTTTTATTTTTCAGTATCGAATGGTAATAGGGGTTGATCCTCAGCCTGGGAACGTCGTCGTCGTTCAGGTGCACCTGGTAGTCGCCGTCCACCTTGACGACATAGATGTCAGGCGTGATGTATACAGCCTCTTCGGTATTGTACTCCAGTCCCGGTTTGGGATCGAATTCCCTGATTGTTCGGACGGCGCCTATTATGTCGTCTATGGTTACGTTCAGGGATTTGGCGAGTTTCTTGAAATTGCGCTCGTCAAGCTCCGCCAGGTGGCCCTTGACCAGGGTTTCCGCCAGCGTTCCTCTCATGTTCGCCGCCAACACCTGTATGTGCAGGCACTCCCGCAAATCCCGCGCCGCCACCCCCGGCGGGTCGAAACTTTGCACGAGTATCAGCGAATCTTCCATATCCTCCACGGTCGATCCCGCCGCTTCGGCCAGTGATTCGATGCTTTCGGTCAGGTATCCGTCGATATTTATGTTTCCGATGATATACTCGCCCAGCTCCCGCTCCATTTCTGTCACAGCAGAGCAGTTTAGCTGCCACATGAGGTGTTCCTCGAGTTTTTCTTTTTGCCGTAGCGTGTTTTCCAGGCTTGGAAACTCCACGTACCCGTCGCCGCTTCTTCCCTCGTACAGGTCCGTATGAACATACGCGTCCCAGTCGATATCGTCAGGCGGCTGGTCTTTTTCGGGGGTTTCGAGCTTGGTTTGCTCTTCGTACACCTCTTCTTTCACCGGTTGCTCTTCCTCGATTTTTTCCTCTGCCCCGGTTTCCTCGGCACGCTCTTCGAGATCGGGCTCCGTCTCTTCCAGGAGCGGGTTTTCCTCGATTTCAGAGCGGATGGCCTGTATCAGTTCGAGCCGGGTCATGGGTAGCAGTTTGATGGCCTGTTGCAACATTGGCGTCATCACCAGGCGTTGCGACATGCGCATCTGCAACTTCATTTCCATTCCCATGATTTCCCTCTGGCTACCAGTTACTTTCTAATGCTATTTTAACGAAAAATCCTTGCCCAAATAAATATTTCTGGCCTGCTCGCTGTTGGCTATTTTCTCCGGAGTTCCTTTTTCGAGTATCTGTCCCTCACTAAGAATATAGGCCATGTCCGTGATACCCAGGGTATCGCGCACGTTATGGTCGGTGACGAGGATGCCTATTTCCCGTTCGCGCAGTTGCAGAACGATATTCTGTATTTCCGTAACGGCGATAGGGTCTATGCCGGCGAACGGCTCGTCCAGCAGGATAAACGAAGGTTCTGCCGATAAGGCGCGGGCGATCTCCAGCCTCCGCCTCTCCCCGCCCGACAACGACAGGGCCATGTTTTTGGACAGATGCAGTATACCGAATTCGTCCAGAAGCTCGTTGGCTTTTTTTTCTCTCTCGTGCCGGGTGTAGGGCAGGGTCTCCAGTATGGCGATTATGTTTTGAAACACCGTCAGTTTCCGTAACACGGAAGGCTCCTGGGGAAGATAACCGATGCCGATACGGGCTCTCTGGTACATCGGCATGTGTGTTATTTCCTGATCGTCGAGAAACACGGAGCCGGAATCACTGCGGGTGAGCCCTACCGTCATGTAAAATGTCGTAGTCTTGCCCGCGCCGTTGGGGCCCAGCAGACCGACGATGTCCTTGTTGGTCATGCTAAACGAGACATTATCCACAACACGCCTCCCCTTGTACGATTTGACCAGGTTATACGCTCGCAATGTTCTCGTCATGGCTGGCTGTCCGATCTGGAGGATTTACGTTTTTTAAGCTCTTTTCCCTTTTTTTCCTTTTTCTTTGGAAACAGCACTACGCTCGATCGTTTCTTCTTGCTTCCCACTATCACCATATCTTCCCGATCGAAAAAGTAGATCACCCGGTTGCCGGTGGCGATATCCTTGCCGTCTTTTAAAACAGGATCGCCGGTGAGCACTATTTTCTTGTCGGCGGAATAGTAATGGGCCACTTTGCCCGTCGCGATTTTATTTCCCCGGACGATTTTCACAGCCCCTTCGGCCAATATCTCTGTAAAATCGGTCTGGTCCTCGTCAGTCCACACAGTCAGTTTGTCCGATTCCACGGTAAGCTTCCCCTTTACGGCCACCACAGACCCCGTGAAGACGATTTTGTTCTCCTTGTTGTTGGTGACCATCTTGTCGGAGGTGACTTTCAGGGGGGCTTTCTTGTCGGAATCATCTTCCGTAAAAAGAGACTTCTCCTTCGCCAGCGCCGCCACAGGAATCGCAAAGGCCAAAACCAGCGCTATAACCGTTGCTCTCATTTGGTCTCCCGGAATGTGGCTGTTACGTCATTCATGATTGTGACCCGCTCCGTCTCCATCTCCGCCAACATGCCCCGGCCGCGAACCGTAAACCGGTCCCCGAATATCCAGACCTGGTCATCGGTGCTGATTTGCTCGTCAAAACTGTTCCAGTGAAGCGTATCGGTTATCAGGGCGCGGCCCTTGGAGTCCCGTACGAGGACATTGCCTGTTACCGTCATGTTCTCTGTCTTGTTGTTTATAACCCCTTTCCGGGCGACGATTGTGACCGGACCGGAATCCTGGGAGTGGGATATCAGGGTGAAATTTGTCAGCTCCGTACTCGATTCGTCAGCCGATATGGAGGCCATCTCGGCTTTGATCTCCAGAACGTTATCGTTGTTCTTCTTCTCGAACAGGTGTACCCCCTCCATGTTCATGCCCAACTCAGGGCTCAATATAACCGATGTTAAATCAGTGGTTTTATCGGTATTGGATGAATATATGTTCCAAAATATGACAGCCACGCCAAGAACAATGCCAAATGCCAGCAATATGCGAATTCTTATGAGCGAATAGGCCATAGGCAATTAGTGTGCCATAATCAGTTGCTTTTGTAAATGGGTATCGGTGGATGATTCAGCGTGTCGGGAGGTTTTCAAGCTTCTCTTCCGGGCCCTTTATCCTGATCTCCCGTTGGGTTTCGGACAGGTCCGTTATCGTCACAGCTATCCCTCTGCTCCATGGACGGGTGCTTTTCAGCTTGTCGGCCCATTCGATGATTGTCACACTCTCCCGGCCTGAATCGAAGATTCCGACGGTCTCGAGCTCATCATCGCTTTCCACACGATAAAGGTCCACATGGCGCACCAGGCGTGATCCTGTGTATTCATTGATAATGGCAAACGAGGGGGAACGCACGATCACGTTTTCATCGACACCAAGACCATGGCACAACCCCTGGGTGAACACGGTTTTGCCGGTTCCCAGGTCACCTGTCAAAAAGACCATATCCCCCGTCTCCAGGTTCCGCCCCAGGCTGGCGCCTGCCTTGCGTGTCTGATCTGGTGAGCTGGTGGTTATACATACTTCGCGTAAGGCGGACATTGCGACGGTCGATGAGTTCTGTTGTTAATTGTGATCAGATACACCCGCAACAGGAGTTGTTGAACTGCGCCGGTTGTTAAACTGTGTCACAGGAAATCTTCCTGCCATGAATGAAGAATATCACGCCACCGGCAAAATGCCAAAGAGCATGACCTGGTCGATGAGCTTTATGTGTGATAGGGAATTGGTAAATGTTGACCGCCCCGTGAGTTCTCCATCGGCGGTTGATTCGTCATACATACTGTTTACAAAAGCCGCGAAGAGCGTATAATACGCATTGTAGAATCAGTCTATATTATGGAAATGTTCTGAACTTATTTAAGGCGGGGATGATAGGCATGCGAAGATTCATTTTTATTTTTGTTGCGAGCGTAATCGCGCCCACATTTGCTTTTGCCGGTCTGTTGGAAGACGCGAAAGATACATTCGCCCCTTTGCCTGAAAAGCCTGTGTTTAAAGCGGGAAACCCTGGTAATCCCGAAAAACTGGAGCTTGGCAAGATGCTCTATTTCGAGACGCGCCTTTCTAAGTCCAACGTTTTTTCCTGCAACTCCTGCCATAATCTGGCGGGTGGCGGAGTGGATAACAACACCCTCTCCACCGGCCACCAATGGAAAGTGGGTGGACGCAACGCTCCGACGGTATGGAACGCCGCTCTGCATATATCCCAGTTTTGGGATGGCCGCGCGAGGGATGTTGAAGCCCAGGCGCAGGGACCGATCCTGGCTGATGTGGAGATGGCCGCCACCAAAGAACTTGTAATGGCGCGGTTATTATCCATTCCGGAGTATGTCGAGCGTTTTTCCAGGGCGTTTGCGGGGCAGAAGAAACCGATGAATTACGAAAACATCGCCAACGCCATCGGCGCTTTCGAACGAACCCTGCTTACACCGTCCCGGTTCGACAAGTTTCTGAAGGGCGATGAATCGGCCCTTACCGCCAGGGAGAAAAAAGGTTTACGGACTTTTATGGATAGCGGGTGCGCCGGGTGCCATAACGGCGTGGTGGTGGGCGGCGGGTCATATCAGCAATTCGGTGTGGTTAACACTCCGGAAAACCTGACGGACAAAGGTCGGTTCGGGGTGACCGGAGACAAGGATGACATGCACGTCTTCAAAGTTCCATCGCTGAGGAATATTACTCTTACGTATCCCTATTTCAGTGATGGGAATGTGTGGGATTTGGGCGAGGTGGTTCGTATCATGGGATGGACACAGCTTGGAGCAAAGCTCACGGACGAGGAGGTGGGCGACATTCTGGCGTTTTTTGATTCACTTATGGGTGATTTGCCGGATATCGTGTTGCCGAAACTTCCGGCGTCGGGTAAATCCACTCCGAAACCGGATCGCGGCTGAGCCTTCGGGCGTTTCAGGCCGTCCGTTTTTGGAACAAGTGTTTTTGGGGATAAATGCTCGAGGTTCTTCTGTTGCGACACGGCCAAACAGAGGCGAACCTGGAAGGCGTCGTCCAGGGCCATGGGGATTCGCCCCTGTCTTGCGATGGTATCGCGGCATGCTACAGCATGGCGGAGAAAATACGCGGTTTCAACATATCGAAAGTCTACTGCTCGGATATCGGCCGCGCCAGGCGCACGATGGAGCTTATCGCCGAAAAACTTCCATACCTGCCCCGGGCCAGATACCTGGCCGAATTGCGGGAAATCGATTTTGGCCGGTACACGGGCCGGTTGAAGGACGA
This sequence comes from Nitrospirota bacterium, assembly GCA_024275315.1. Classification (GTDB taxonomy): domain Bacteria; phylum Nitrospinota_A; class UBA7883; order UBA7883; family UBA7883; genus JAJRZK01. Next base: position 13,116 of record JAJRZK010000047.1, on the reverse strand, counting down.
AATAATGCCGCTGATTCTGCGCCACAAGGCCGACACCGGCAAATCATATCCGGATGGTGAGTCGGGAGATGATCTTACCCGCAGGACAGAGCGGTTTATCAACATGCGGCTTAAGCGCGACAACGGCGCCACTATCCTGGTGATAACCCATTACGGTGTTATCGAGACCATTTTGCGCAGGTTCGCCGGTTGCAGCGCGAGCCAGCCTGTGACGATCGGGATAGACGACGTGTTCCACCTGGTGTTCGAGAGCGCAGGAAAGGTGGATTTTCGATTGTTATAGGAAACGGACCGCCAAGCCCTGCTACGGCAGGGAAATATACCTGGTCGCCACGAAAACCAGCCCCAGCCCCAGCGCCAGCGTAAACATGTTCAGGGCGGCGGAAATCCCGTGCGTTTTTCCGAATTCTTTTTTGAGCGGGGCGAGCCTGGATTCGTCTTTCTCCTCGCGGATAAGGCGCTTTATGGCCACCACTTTGCCGTGGAGCGGTCCGCCGGAATAAATGGTTACGCCCCCCATAACCAGCAACAGGGCGAAACCGGCCCTGACAGACACGCTCTCCCCGGTTTTCGTCGCCATCCACCCGAGCGACAGCAGAGCCAGCGCGCAACATACATAGCCTGTCATGTAGTATTTGGGAAATATAACGCCCACCACGTCTCCCGCCGCTTTCTTGTCGAGGGTTCTGAAAATGGCGGGGGCGCCGATAAACGAGAAAAACACCATCGATCCGATCCAGACGCAAATGGATAAAAGGTGAATATATTGGGCGATCGCGATCATGGCCCGCTATTTTTTGTACGTTACGATCAACACCGGCAGGTGATGGTCGTGTTCGAGCTTGGCGGCCACCCTGTTGGCTATGGCGGCGGTTTCGTAGACACCCACCCGCACCCTGTACCATGTGGATCCTTTAAGATTAAATAGCGTCACATAGGCGTTGTAGTTATCCTTGGAAAGCCTGGAAACCAGCGCGTCGGCGTCCTTCCTGGATTTGAACGATCCCACCTGGATAGTGATTTTTTTCGATTTGACGCCACGTTCTGCCGGAGACGCTGCTTTTTTCCTTGCGGGTTTTGATTTTTTCACCGCCACGGGTTTTTCGGGAGCTGGCGGAGTCGGCGCGCGTTTGCTTTCAGGTTTTTGCGGCGGCTCCGGCGCCGATCCGGTCGGAAGCGAAGCTGTCGCGGGCGCGGTCTCGTGCTGAAGTTTTTCGCTGAACGTAAACCTGTCCACGGCAGGGACAGCCGCGCTGGTCTCCATCTTTACCGCGCCAGGATCGATCTGTTTGCGTGGGGGCACGCCGGAATCGGTGTCGGCGGCGGTCGTCTCCTGCGGCGACGACACTTTCTTGTTGTATACCTTGCCGGAACCGTACCCCATGAGAAAAGCCAATAAGGCTATCGCCGCGACACAACCCACCAGCAGACCCAACTGGTTGCTGGAAAATGTGAATTCCGATGGTCTCTTTTTTCTCTTTGTCATGTATTACAGCAGATATCACATTTTCCTTGGCGCGTCTATTCCCAATATCTCAAGACCGTTCCTGATGACCATCATCGTGGCCTCCACCAGGGCCAACCTGGCGTGGGTCAGCGGCTCGTCGTCGGTCACCACCCGGTTGTGCTTGTAGAAATAGTGAAAAAACGCGGCCACCTCGGTCAGGTACCCGGTTACGGGATGAGGCTGGCAGGACCGGGCGCATGCGTCCACCACGTCTGGAAGCATGAGAAGCTTTCTTATCAGGCGAAGCTCGTCCCCGCCGGTCAAAAGGGATTTGTCGACCTGGTCGAAGGGTATCCGCTTAACGCCGGTTTCTTTTGCGGTTACAAAAATGTTACAGCACCTGGCGTGGGCGTACTGGATATAGTAAACAGGGTTGTCGCTACTGTGGCGTTTTGCAAGCTCCACGTCGAACTCCAGTTGGCTGTCCGAAGAGCGCATAAGGAAAAAGTACCTGGTCGCGTCCACCCCGACTTCGTCGAGTATCTCCCGCAGGGTTGTAAAAACCCCCTCGCGCGTGGACATGGCCACCGTCTGGCCGCCCCGCTTGAGGCTGACAAGCTGGACCAGCCGTACGATGAGCTTTTCAGGATCATGCCCCAGGGCCGAAACGGCGGCTTTCATTCGGGGAACATATCCGTGATGATCTGCGCCCCACACGTTGACCAGCATGGAGTATTTTCTGTCAATTTTACTCTTGTGATACGCCAGGTCGGCGGCGAGATAGGTGGTGACTCCGTTGGCGCGGCGCACCACCCGGTCTTTCTCATCCCCCGCGCTTCCGGTTTTCAGCCATAACGCCCCGTCTTCCTCGCGGATATGCCCCTTCCGCTGGAGCTGGTTTATGGTTTTTTCCACCTCGCCGCTGTCATGAAGGGTCGCTTCGGAAAACCACTCGTCAAACCCGACCCGGAACTCTTCAAGATCGGAGCGGATACCATCGAGGATTTTGTCGGCGGAAAATTTTCTGGCTTTTGCAAGCGACTCCTCCAACGGAGCTTCCATGATCCGCTCGCCATTCGCTTCAAGAAATTGACGGGCTATGTCTATGATATAATCCCCCTTGTATGGAAGCTCTCCTGCGGGCTGGCCCAAAAGCTCCCTGCATCTTGCCAGGGTGGACTGGCCCAGGTTGTCCATCTGCAACCCCACATCGTTTATGTAGTACTCGCTATGAACGTCATATCCGGCCCATGACAGGATGCGGGCAAGCGTGTCCCCCACGACGGCGCCCCTGCCGTGGCCGATATGGAGCGGTCCCGTGGGGTTTGCGGAGACGAACTCCACCATCACTTTTTCCCCATGGCCGACGCTGATTCTGCCGAAATCCTCTCCCGCCGTGAAAATCTGGTCCAGCGCGGCGGCCCAGTGGTCCGGGTGCACGGTCATGTTTATAAAACCGGGTCCCGCCACCGAGACAGAGGAGAACAGGCCGTTGCCGGCGAGTTGCCTGGAGAGTTTCTCGGCGATGACGCGCGGTTTGGTTTTTGTGTTCGCGGCGAGAATCATCGCGAGGTTGCACGAGAAATCGCCATGGCTCTCATCCTTCGGGACGGTCACCCCCACCTGTCCACCCGCCATTTGCAGTGTCCAGCCTTCGTTCTTCGCCAGGGCGAAGAACGCTTTTTTTATGGTTCGCTCTACTGTTTTTTTCATATGGATTCTAAAGGATGATAAGGCTACTGCACGATGGGCGTCCAGTCAACTATTGGTTGCTTTGCGCATTTGTCAGATACCGTAAAACGCCCACAACCCGAAGACTGTCACCATGATGAAAATGATCGTCATTCCGCCGCCGACCCTGATGTAGTCCGTGGTGTGGTACCCCCCCGGTCCCATGAGCAGTGCGTTGACCTGGTGCGTGGGCAACAAAAAAGAGTTCGACGTGGCAAGCCCCACCACCAGCGCCGCCGTCCTCGGGTCGGCCCCCGTTTCGTTGGCCATATGTATGGCCAGCGGTGTCAGCAGGACCGTGGCGCCCACGTTGGAGATGACCATTGTAAACCCGGTGGCGAGGATGGCGATTACCGCCATCAACATAAGCGGCGTCACCTCCCCCAGCGCTGTGAGCGCGCCGTGGGATATATACGCCGCGGCTCCGCTTTTCTCCGTGGCTATGCCCAGCGGGATGAGCCCGGCCAGCAGGAACACCGTTCTCCAGTCCACGGCTTTATACGCCTCGTCGATGGTGATGACACGAGTCAGCACCATCAGCGACGCGCCCGCCATAAGGCAGACAGACAGGGAAATGGGATGGCTCAGCATGTCCTTTACCAGCACAAGCCCGATCGCCACGGCGAAACTCGCGATGGCCGCGCCTGTTTTTTCCATCTTGAACACCTCGTCCGCCTCGGTAGCGGGAAATATCAGGTCCACAGACTCCTTGAGCTTTGCGAACGAGTCCCAGGTCCCGTGCAGAAGTATCGTGTCCCCCTGTCTCAGCTCGATATCGGAAAGCTTCGTCATGAACACTTTTCCTCCACGGTACAGCGCCACAGGGCCAACGAAGAACTTACTCCTGAAATCGACCCGGCGCAGCGTGGCGCCCACCATCGAAGACATCGGCGCCACCACAGCTTCCAGCAGGCCCGCGTTGGAGCTGGAAAAAACGTCCCTGAAAACGGCCAGCTCGGGCTTGATGACAAAACCGTAATGATCCGCCATTTTTTTTACGCTGTTTTCATGACCCATAACGGCCAGGGTGTCGTTTGCGTTGATGCGGCGGTTGCGTGACGGTTCCATCACGAGTTCTTTCGCCCCAGCCTGCGCGATGGCGATTACGTTTATCAGGAACATGCGCCTGAGTTGAAGCTCTTCGAGCGTTTTGCCTGCGTACGCGAAATCCTCGGGGGCGATGAGCTCGAATGTATGGCCGAAAGGGGCGTAGGTTTTAAGGGTTTTGAGCGCGCCCCCTATCTCCTCGCCGGACGATCTCTTTCGTGAGGGGAGGATGATGTCTCCAAAGACGACAAAGTAGACTATACCCGAGACCACCAGCATGATTCCTATTGGAGTTACGGAAAACAGGCCGAACGGCTCCAGGCCCGAGTTGGCCATAAGATCGTTCAACACGATCAGCGGAGAAGATCCCACCATGGTGACGGTGCCTCCCAGGATTGCGCAAAACCCCATGGGCATCAGGAGCTTGGACAGGGGGATGTTGAGCTGTTTGCTGACTCTCATCGTGGCGGGAAGGAAAAGGGCGGCCGCGCCGATGTTTTGCATAAAGCTCGAAATTGCCGCGACGGCGCCGCTGATGCCGGCTATCAGCCTTGGGTAGCTGTCGCCTCCGAACCTCACTATCGGTGCGGATAGCTGGTTCATTATCCCGGTCTTGTCGAGTCCGGCTCCGATAATGATCACCGCGATTATCGACACCACCGCGTTCGAGGAAAACCCCGAAAACGCCTCGTGCGGCGTGACCAGCCCCAGCGTCGGCAGTATGACCATCATTATCATCGCCACCACGTCCACCCGGATCAGCTCGCTGATGAACAGTATGACAGCGCCCAGGATGACGAGCAGTACCGTGGCTATCTGCGGTGTAAGGGCTGTCTCGACCATGATCCCGGCGCAACCTGTGGTTTGTTAAAGGTAATCTGTAAAATACAGTGATGTTAATATAAACGAAAGGATTTTATCAGGAATATTCGGGTTGTTCATGGGCCCTGGCCGCCTGTGTCCGGATGCGGGCGATAACGGATCAAGAAAACAACCAGGAGCGGGGGATGAAAGGGCGCAACGCTGTTTTGTTCAGGCTGGACGCGGACAGGCGGACAGGTTATGGCCACCTGTTCCGGAGCCTGGCTCTTGCGCAACGTCTGGAGACAGCCGGGCTGTCACCGGTTTTTGTGGCGGGGCCGGACAGCTCCGGTGTTTGTGCGAATATAATCGCAAACCGCTATGCGGCGCATCACCTCCCGGACAACTGTACGGCGTCGCAGGAACTCGAGTCTGTAAAGAACGTCATAAAACGCGCCGGCCCGGTGGCGTCGGTGGTGGATCTGATCGAGTCCACCCGCGCCCTGATGGAGCTGCTTGCGTCAACGGCCTCTCCTGTGGTGGCCATTGATGATATCGGTCGGAACAATTACAAAGCCGATATCATCGTTCATCCGGGCCTGTTAGGTGATGAACATGGTTATACACGGGGCAGGGGGTGTGTTCTCGCCGGTCCCAGGTTTTGTCTTATCCGGCCGGAATTCGCACAAATGGGCGCGACCCGCGAAATGGTGAAACAGGAGGGGAGCCTGTTTGTCTGTTTCGGCGGGTCCGATCCGGAAAACCTCACGATCAGAACCATGGACGCACTGGCTCATGTCAGCAGTATAACTTCGGCTGTAATCCTGGTGGGAAAAGGTTACGCCGGCGCAGGCGTGGTAGCCGGGCGTATCGAAAAGATCGGGCGAGGCGCGCAACTTCACGTGGGGTCGGAAAGACCGTGGGAGCTGATGGCGCAATCCAGCCTGGCGGTCTGCTCGGTCGGGAACACCCTGTGGGAGCTAGCTTCCCTCAGGACGCCTGCGATGGTGATAACTTTCAACGATGGACAATATGAAAACGCCAGAAAAATGGCATCGCTGGGCGCCTGCGTCCATTTTGCCGGAACGGCGCGGTTTGACCCGTTACAACTGGCGGCGGCCATAGACGATCTGATGAATGATCAGCGGCGGCTGGCGGAGATGGGCGCCAGGGCTTGCGACCTGGTCGATGGTCGTGGCGCAGAGCGGGTGGCCGACGTGTTGCTGGAAAAGATCGGGAGCTGAGTCAGGTGGTTTTGTCCTGCGTGTCCGCGGAGGGTTCTTTTTTTTGTTCCTCTTCTTCTCCAAAAGAATCCTCAACCACCTTGCCCAGGGTTTTCATCGGGTTCTTGATAATGTCCTTCTCCTCTTCTAGCTCCGCGGTCATGGTGTTGAAATCACGCTGGACGCTTCGCATGGATTTGGAGAACTCGGCGTAACCCCTGCCGATGGACCTGGCGATTTCCGGCAGTTTAGCCGGCCCTATCACCACCAGGGCGATCACGAGTATCACGATCATCTCTGGCATGCCGATACCGAACATGGGCTTTTGAACCTTTGTTATGACAGATTATCTTGCTTGCCTGATTGTCTCAAAAGGTGAGTCGGCTGGCAAGCTATTACCATACGCTCCTATGGAGCCTGTTTCGGTTTTGGCCGTGTGATGGAGATGATCCATTCATGGATAGATTTAAACACCGTCCGGTTAAAAAGGAAACCGGTGTGCCCGCACACGTCCAGTTCCACGTTTGCGTCAGCCATGGGATGTTCGGAGTTGGTGTATGGGGTCACTAGCTGGTCATACCGGGAAAAGACTGAAAGGAGCGAGCAATCCAGCCTGGCGCTTATGATACGGCCGAACATGGGATTTGTCGGGTGCAACTTCCTGGCTATGCCGGTCATGGCCAACGCAGACAGCCTGCTTCCGCGAAATGGCGCGCCGAGCCCTGCGACACCACGGACTTCGCCCGTTTTTTTGTATTCCCTGGCGTATTCATGGGCGATGATCCCTCCCAGGCTGTGACCGATCAATATTACATCGCTCATTCCGGTTTTGGCGTGGACACCCAGCAAGAAGTCGCGAAGCTGAGATACGCATTGCTCCAGCGACCCGCTCCCGGTCTTGTATTGAAAAGTCAGAACGTTCGGGATTTGCCGCGACGCCAATCGACGGCGCAACAGGGCAAAGTGCGCAGGTCTTCCGAACAGGCCGTGGATCAGGATAACCAGGGGCTTGCCCTTAACCAGCGATCCCGGCTCGAACCTGTTGGCCGAACGGGCGAAAACGCGGGGAATAAAATCGACGATATAAAGAAAAATGTATACCACCAAATAAAAAAGCTCCCGGGCGAACATCCGGACAGGTTTGAATTTTTTATGGCGTAGCGCCTTGATCCAGCTGTTGGCGGGGTCGTACGCCCTGTTGGATATCTCGTACCACCGAAACGCGTACAGAACTATCTGGATGGCGGTGATTACGAAAACCAGTCCCGCCGCGGCCGTGGCGACGTATGCGGTCATGACCGAAACAGCGCCACCATGACAAGCCCGCCCATCATCAGGGAAAACCCCATAACGCGCAACACACGGTTATCCGTCACCATGATTTTTTCGGCGATGGATTTTACCTGCTCGGGCATTGTGAAATACGGGATGCCCTCCAGAATCATGACAACACCGACAACCAGAAATATCGTCTTCATTATTGGCCCGAAAAGGTTTATAGAAACAATCATTATACACGGGTCGATGGGGTCGCTGCGGATGTTACGAAGCTGTGGGCGTAATCGTGTGGACGCCGCCGCCATGCAGGGCGTATGTGGCCGCCAGGTCTGGTTACAGGATCAGCACCGCGGCGGCTATTACGGTGGTGTAACCCCTTTTTACTATTGCGGATTGGGTGACGTTTCTTGTGCGAACGATCCTGTTGGACATACGGAACACCTCTTTTTTTTCGTCCCAGGCCTTGTCTTCGTCGAACTCTATGCCCAGGGTGGACGCCAGCATGGCGGCGGCCATGTCCTCTGCGTAATCCCCCGCCACCTGTTCTGTCTGTCCGAACCCGTGATGCTCGCTTAAGTATCCGTATTCGTCCTTGTTCGACGGTATGGCGCATCCGATAGACGCAAAGACTAGCCTGTGCGGCTCGTTACTGCCCACGCGCGCCATCACACAAAAAGTCACCGCGCCAGGTTTTAAAAGTTTCAATCCCTCCCGCCGGGATACGATTCTGCATTTGGGTGGAAGTATGGACGAGACGTAAACGAGGTTGCATTTTTCGATGCCGGCGTCTCGTAAGGCCAGCTCGAACGAGCGCAACTCGTCCTTGTGGGTTCCAACCCCGTTGGTTAAAAACATTTTTTTAGGAACAAGATTCATTTAAGCTCGCCTGCCGGGTTGTTCATCGTTTCAATTCGTATCCTCTGATGGTCAGCCTGCGCCGCCCCGCTTTGCTGTATGGCGGCTTTGCGACCGCGCAAACTCGCCTGCGTTGGCGCCAGTCCTTGTCCGGCCATCCCCGCCGCCTGATGGACGGGAAGCTACTTTAACCCAGTTTTCCCGTTTCTTCAACAAGCCAGTCTATTTGTATGAATCTCCGATATATTCAGTTTATTTCAGTGTTTTCCTTTTTTCCATTTTCAACGTACAATTTCTTTTGCCAATCTTCGAACGGTATCCTGTCGGCGACTGTTTCGTGGCACGACTCGCATTCCTGTTCCAGGTTTTTTCCCTTTTCATCTTTCATGCGTTGATTGTGGCACCTGAAGCATCCTTCGTCTCTGGAATGCCGTTTTTGATCTTTGTAATGGCCCCAGTCTATATTCATCCGCGGGTAGAGGTATTTTCTCGCTTCTGTCGCTATTCGCCGGACGATTTTTTCCGTCCCCTCCACGCGGGGCCACGCCGCCATGATCTCGCCGGAGATCATTGTCTCGATACGTTCCTTCGGGCCGCGGGAGGCCGCCTCGAGCGCTTTGATTGTGACGAGCTTGGCGTATGGCAGTGATTGATCCACAACACCTTTCTCCAGCAGTTCGTCGGCCAGCCGCTCAGCCGTTGGAAAATTATGACCTGTCCTGTTATGACAGTCCACACAGTCCATCGCGCGCATGTTCCCATCGCCTTTCACGATGTATATCGGGCGGCCTTTGCTGGTTCTCCTTACTTTCTCGATTATCGGCGGCGTTTCTCCCTCCTTGGACCATGTCCGGGTTCCTTGAGGTGTTTTAGCTTCGACCCATACGATATTTCCGCGTCGCGGATCGGTTGTGTAATAACGGATCTGAAGATCTTTTGAACCGTGTGCGTGTATACCGGCCGACGAGCCTTTCCCGGAGGATCCGGTATTCAGTATCACGGCCGACACAAGCTTGCCGCTACCCTCGTCGTCCTTGAACGTCGTATACAGCGTCATTCTCTTTAGATGCGTTCTTTCGGTGTTGTGACACTTATGACATGTGTCCTCGGAGGAGGGCAACGTCTCCACCGGGGCCGGAATGGGGCGTTCGTAAAGATCAAGTGTCAGCGATATCACCTGCCACGCCCCCCGCATTTTCGCCATGAAGGCGCCTTCGACTCCTTCTCCCACATGGCAATTGACGCACTTCACGGCCGCGTGGCCGGAGTTTTTATGCGCGACGGCCTCCGGCTCCATGACAAAGTGGCACGTCTGGCCGCAAAACCTCGCCGAGTCCATGAAACTGGCGGCCTGGACACCGCTTATGGAGACGAAAGCGACGAAGGCCAGGATAGATACGCCGAACAGCGTCAGCGCTTTCTTCTCGTTCTTTATGTTGAGCTGGTCAGCCCAGAACGGCTCCTTTTCAACCCTCCCCCTGAAGACGAGCTTGCCGACAAAAACCAGGCCGATCCCTGCAAAAGAAAGCATGGGCAACCCCAGGAATCCAAGCGCTCCGACATAGGGGTTGACGGACTCCGAACTGGCCATGTAAATCATGGCGAAAAGGAGAAAAAGGATAACTCCGCCAGTTGCCAGCACGCCTCCGATTGCGCTGACCGGGTTCGACGAGATCCAGACCAGGGCGGAACGCAGACCTCGGTTAAGCCACGAGTCGGGCATCATACACCTCCATATGCAGTAGCGGCATTCGCCGGCGCGGGTATTGGCCGGCTTCGATGCGCTGGTCTATTTCCCGGTTTTGGCCGTTGGCTGAAGCGTGCGCTCCCATGGGGGGGCTGACAGACGCTGATACAATTTCGTCGATTCTCCCGATTTGAGCGACTTTAGCGTTTCTTCGTTGGATGATTCCCGAAACCATTTGTGCCAGTCGCTCTTCAGCAGAGTTTCGATATATGCGTTCGCTTCCTTATCATCGAGCTTCTCGACCGCGGGAATAAACTTCATGTAGAAATGCTTTCCCACTTCGTACATACCGTGCCACCACGCATAGTCCGGCCCCATCATGGCCGCCCCGTGCCTCGCCCTTCGTCCCTCGTGATGCCACAGCTCCCAATAGAGCCATTCCACCTCGTTGGCGAACTTCGCTTTGTTCTCCAGTGAGTCGTTCTTTTTCAGGATGGACATGATCTTCCCGGCCGGCAGGGCGAATTTCCGGTCGTAAAGATTAACAAGACCGTCAAATTGGTAATAGAATCCTTCAACGAAACGCTTGCCGTGGCAGGCCTGGCAGACATCCATCATCTTGTCCCGCTTTTCCTTTCCGTTTTCTTTCGGTTTGCTTACAGGTGGCCGCAGGTTCCATGAGATGCGAGCGCCCACGTCATGGGTCGGCTTCTGTTTCTGCGTGGCGCTCATGTGGCACGTTGCGCAGGTTGGGGCGCGATAGTAGTCCACCCCGACGACCCATTTATCCTTCTCCATGTTCATTTCGCCATTATCCTTGGCGGCCCGATAGGCTATGCCGTGTTTGGATTCCTCATATATCTCCTTTTGAGGATGGTCCGGTCCCAGATGGCATTTACCGCAGTTTTCAGGTCTTCGGGACTGTTCCTTGGAGAAGGCGTGCCTGGCGTGACACGCGTTACAGGATCCCTTGGATCCGTCGGGGTTGATCCTTCCGATTCCGCTGTTTGGCCAGCTCCCTTTTGCAAGCCTGTTGGGGCTTGCAGGGTCGATTATCACAGTGGAGCCGTGGCAACTTTCACAACCCGTCTCCACCGCAGGCTGGCCGACCATCACGCCAGCCAGGTAGTTGTCGAGCGACGCCAATATTCCTCCCGCCTTGGCGTGATGCGATTGCGCCACCTCGTCCTGTTGCTTTTCATGGCATTTGCCGCAATCTTTTGGCGTTACGAGGGTGGCTATCAAAAGCCCCTCATGCGTGAAAGCGTCCGGGTCGCCTTTACTGGCCTGATGGCAACTGTAGCAGGTTACGTTTCTTTTGCTGTGGGTCGAGTCGGCCCATTGGTTGTAAAGGCCGGGACTTTCCCTCTTGTGGCATGTCATACATTTGCCTTTGAGCTTTTCAACCGTCGCCTCTCCGGCGTAGGCGGGGCAGGTCAATACGAAAAACGCGGATAGTATAAGTAAAAGCCGTTTCATGTTGTCAATCCTTCCTTTTCGGAAAAGCTTTGTTGGAATTAATTACGGGCGCTTGTGCAAACAAAAACCGTTTCATGTTATTAATAATCCTTCCATTAAAAATTAGTTGTACGGGTTTTCACGATGTTCGGCCTGGTTGAGCCCGATGATTTCCGAGTCGGGATCCGGGCGCAGGCCCACAAGCAGATCCACAACTTTGAGGATTATCGCGCTTCCCACAAAACAGAAGATCAGCGTCGCCACCACCGCTTCGATCTGGATCCACAGTTGCGCCGGATTACCCTCCAGCAGCCCTCTGGCCCCGGTTGGGCCCGTTACGCTGGTCGATGCGAATACGCCGGTGGCTATCGCCCCCCAGGTTCCTCCAATCGCGTGAATGCCGAATGCGTCCAGAGCGTCGTCGTAGCCCATCTTGTGTTTGTAATAGACCGCGAAATAACAGAGAATACCGGCCACGGCGCCGATCATCATGCTTGCCATGGGCGTTACGAAACCGGCCGCGGGCGTGATTGCCACAAGCCCTGCGACAGAACCCGAGGCGAGGCCTATGGTTGTGGGGCTCTTGCCATGAATCCATTCGACCCCAAGCCAGCCAAGGGCGGCGGCGGCGGCGGCGGTGTTGGTTGTCAGAAAGGCGTTTGCGGCAAGGCCGTCAGCCGCGACAGCCGACCCTGCGTTGAAACCGAACCAGCCGAACCACAAAAGCCCGGCGCCGGTGACCACCATGGGGACATTGTGCGGGATGATTATTTCGCTCCCATAGCCTATCCGTTTTCCCAGGAACATAGAGGCGGCGAGGCCGGATATGCCTGAGGCGATATGTACAACCGTCCCTCCCGCAAAGTCGAGCGCTCCTATTCTCGCCAGCCATCCTCCGCCCCACACCCAATGGGCCAGGGGGGCGTAGATGAACGTCACCCACATGACCGAAAACAGTATGAAGGCTGAAAATTTGAATCGCTCCGCGTACGCTCCGGAAATCAGAGCGACGGTAATGACCGCGAACACCCCCTGGAACACGACGAAAAGCGAGTCGGGAATGGCCAGCCCCATGTTGATGTTGGCGGCCACGTCCATACCGGGAAGTGGTATGCCGCTTAATCCTATATGTGCAAGACTGCCGATGACACCGCCTATATCTTCTCCAAACGCGAGGGAGTAACCCCAGAGAACCCAGACAATGCTCACCAGCGCAAGGCTTGTGTACGAATACATGATGGTGGACAGAACGTTCTTTGAACGGCTCAGCCCGCCGTAGAAAAGCGCGAGACCGGGCAGGGTCATCAACACTACCATGGCCGTGGCCGTCAGCAACCAGGCGACCGAGCCTGTGTCTATCGCCAGGAGCGCTTCCCCGGCGAATGCCGTGTCGACGTTGAGAAGCGACCCCATCAAAAATATGAAAAGATAAACCATGAATTTCGTCATTTCCGCCTCCGTTAAATGGCTTCTTCGCAGCGTTCGCCGGTGCGGATGCGCACCACTTCTTCTATCGATGAGACAAAGATTTTCCCGTCACCTGTTTTATCCGTAGAGGCTGTCTGCGCGATCCTGCCCATGGCCTTCTC
>JAJRZK010000046.1 GCA_024275315.1 Nitrospirota bacterium | reverse complement strand
CTGTCGCGCCGGCCACGCACTCGACACACTTGGTCTCGCCAGCGGTTCCGGCGGCGCCGATCACGATTTCCCAATCACCAGCCGGGATGATAGCGGCGGCGCGATAGAAGAGGCTGAGATTGAGGCCGGTGTCGATGACCGTGCCTGACGGCTTGTCCGCGGGGCCCCAGAGACCGGCGTTGACGAAGAACGTCTCGCCGCCTGCAAAGAGGCTCAGACCCGTCGCGGCAGTGGCCAATCCGGCCTTCTGCGCGATGCTGTACTCTTTCCTGCTTTCGAACATCCTGATCGAGCGATGCAGACCAGTGTTGAAAAGATCGAAAACAAAAGGACCGGCGGCGTCGGTCGTGAAAATGGTCAAGCCGGCGCGGTTGTCTCCAATCGGAGCGCTGAAAGTGAAAATACCTTTACTCAGCATCCCCATCCACTCAATAAACGCACCGAAATTCTCGTTGATGCGGCCACCCATAAGAATAGAGGCTTCATCGGGGATCTCCCACTCGCCACGGTCGGAACCCGCGTCGTCACCGGTCGTATTCGGAGTGGTGGTCAGCTTGTAGCGAAGCTTGAACATCATCGAAACAGGAAAAACCTCGTTGATCGAAAGATGCTCGTCTTCGATCAGAGACGCCGAAGCGTCCGTGTAGCCGCTCAGCTTAAAAGCGCGGCCCATGGCGTTGAGCTTCGGGAAAAACTGGAAATGGCAAGCGAAACACGCGTTACCTGTCTGCCGGGCGTAAGTCGGGATGGCCGAACTTTCATCCGGGGTAGCCATAACGCCCACGAGCGCGACGGCAAAGATGGATAGTAGCGTAAATACCCTTTTCATGCAAACTCCTCCCACATATCCCCAGTTTTAGATCAAAGAAAGTACCCCCCTCAACGAATACACCCCCCAGTGTACGGTATATAATAACCTATATCTGCGAAAAGTCTACAAATATATATAGGAATTTCCAGCCGGCTCGTTCCGGTCTCTTTTTTTCGCCTGGATGGCGCCGCTTTGACATTGCAAGAGGCAGGCCCGGCAGGCGGTGCATTTGTCCCTGTCGGCCAGGATGGCCCTTTTGCTATCCTCACCCATGCGCCACACACCTTGCGGGCATATCTCAAAGCAGTTTCGGCAACCTTCGCATATCTCGTGATCATAGGTCAGCTCCCGGTATCCGTTGAGAAGCTCTGTACGCACCGTTCCCGCAAAAGCCACGTTCCCCACTGCGCCGACACCCAGCCTTGCGAGAAAGGGATCCAGGTCACTGGGCAGATGGGGCGCCAGCCCGCCCAGCTCCGATCCGTACACGAAAATCATTACAACAGCGATGATTAGTGATGATCGGTACGGCGACCCGTTCGGGTGGTAAAACTCTGTAATCGCAAGTGTCACCAGTAACGCGAGGGCTACATAGCCGGCCTTGACTATCCCTCGTTCGCCGGGAATCGAGTCAAGCGCAAGAAAGAAAAAGAGAAACGCCGCGGTGGCGACGAGGAGATAGTTGACAAGAAGGGATGGGTCAAAAAGAGCGAACAGCGCCCCGCCCAAAAGGTAGAAGGGAAACAGGCTTCCAAGGGCGGTGTCGAGGCGCTCGGTGAGCGTGTATGTGACCCGCCTCATCCCCTCGTCCCTCCGGAATCCGGTTTTGATATATCGCCGAATATCCTCCGCCCGGACAGGTCCCCATCTTGCGTTCCATTTTGTCGCTTTTCTCACCGCCGCTATGCTTACACCCGGCCCGCTCAGGGGCGGCAGAATAATTGTCCTGTGTGTGACTTTTCGCCCGATCCCGCTCGTCTTGATGGCGGATACGACCGAATGGGTGTTGAACTCATCCCCGCCCGCGGCGCACCAGACGTTCACACCGCCAGATTGCGCCACCAGTAGCCATACATCAAGCCCCTCAAGAGCTTTTTTGAGACGTTTGATGGTAAGATCAAAATTGCAGGTGACAAGCACGGGGCTCTGCGGGCCGGGATGGCCGATTTCCCGCAACCCCGTGGGCGCCGGGCATGGAAAGAGGCGAAACAGCAAGCCCCATATCGTTTTAAGCAGGCTCATCATTTTTATCACCCGCAGGTTTGACAGCGACAACCACGGCGAACGAATCACCCTGGCTACGCGCATATTTTCCCACGACAAACCCCGCGGCGGTCAGCTCGCCCGCGATATCATCGAGTGGCCTGGTGGTTGCGCTGGTCACAAGGTACGTCCCCAGCAGGGCCGGCGCCCGCGTCATCGAGTGGAGAAACCTCAGAACACCCGAACGTGGAGACACCTCATCCGCTATGATGATTTTTCCTCCGGGAGACAACACGCGATACGCGTTTGCCAGGGCATACCTTCTTTCGTCATCAGACATTTCGCTGAAAACAAGGGTTGATACCACCGTGTCGTACGACCGGTCCGCGAAAATGTCCATGGAATCGACACCTGCGTTGTGAACAGTGAAGCTGTCGCCAAGACCTTCTGATTTTATCCTTTCCCTTGCAGCGCCGACCATCGAGGGACTCAGGTCGAACCCTTCGACATTGCACCCGGCGGCGACAAGCATCCCGGCGAGCTCGCCTGTGCCGCATCCTATCTCCAGAACCTTGCTTCCGGGGGTGGCCTGATTTGCTATCTGACGTTTTATCGCTCTTATTTTTCCAAGGCTGGCTCTGTTGATATTTCTGTCATATGACCGCGGCCGGGTTTCCAGGATTTTCATGAACACGTAGCTGAACATTGTCGCTCCTCCCTGGTTACTATATTTTATCAATGATTTCCCGGATTTTGTTTTCTATAATACAACATAAGGTTTCACGGCCAGGTTAGGTTCAATCAAAATGAGGTATATCTCGTTTTGAGGCTATAGCCAGCTGTTACTCGATATTGCTTTCCAAATGGTAAATTGTCATGCCCGCCAGGAACGCGCCTGACCCCCGATCCAGAGTCAAGAAAAGTGTCGGCCGCTGTTTCGAGGTTGTCGTGGAGAAGCTCGACGATTTCAACAACAAGGAGACCACGATCCACTACTATATCGAGGTTTTGAAAAAGGGTTCCATCGCTATTGAAAAAGTCGATCCCACCGGAGAGCCATCAGGCGAAATCGTAAAAGAAGGGATCACGATCGAGGAGTTTAACAAAACCTATCATTCCTGCTCCAGGCACAAATGCTCCCTCCAACCAAGGACATTGGAGGAGATAACCAAGAAGATGGCCGAAAACAGGGTCGATTTGGGGGAGGAGCATCTTAAAAACGGAGATATGCAGGCCGCCGAGGAGAAGTTTCTGCGGGCACTGGAGTTTGACGAGGGGAACGTTCGGGCGTTGTTTGGCGTCGGTAAGATAAAAATGGAAAATGACCTGACAGACGACGCCGTCAAAATATTTCAAGATTTGGTGCATAATAATGCAATATTTGAAATGTCAAACAAGCATACCTTCAATGATTTTGGTATTTACTTGAGAAAAAACGGGTTGTACAGTATGGCAATCTATTGTTATGAAAGAGCCATTACCATAGATAGCCGCGATCCTGCGCTTTACTTCAATCTTGGCCGCGCCTACGCCGATGATGGGTCCATCCAAAAAGGCATCGAAAAGCTTAAGGAGGCCCTGGAGATCGACCCCGACTTTCTTGAGGCCGGGGATCTGCTGGAAGAATATATCAAAAAGGAGCAGAAGATGCTTGACAAGCTCTTCGAGTGAAAACTGGCGCTTTGATATCACATATTACCGGTGGTAACCCTGATGGCCCTCAATCAAAAATCCGCCTGGGCCCGGAGACTGAACACCGCCACATCCCTGTTGCTGGTCCGTTCCAGGTTTGAAAACATCTGCACATCGGCGGTTATATTCATATGTTCGTTGATTTCGTGGTTGTAGTATATCTCCGCGACCGATTCGCCATCGTTGTTGATGGTGACGATATCCCTGTTCAGCTCCAGATGTCCGTACGCGATCCCGACGGTATCCGCGTCCATCCCCCAATACGCCCCGCCTATTGAGACACCTCCGGATATGGCGGAGACAACCTTGTTTTCCGCCAGGGTGTCATCCTGTGCGGCGTATCTCGCGAAAATCCCCAGATTCCCGGTTAGCGCCTGGTCGACGCTGACGTTGATCATCGCGGCGTTTGTTGTTGGTTGCCCGCTGTTTCTATCTGTAAACGTTATGTCATGCTGTATATACGCGATTCTGTAGTTACCGGACAGTTCGCCAAGCATCGGGTGCAGTCCAAGCTCCAGCCAGTGGTACCCGTCGCTGAAAAAATCTTCGCCACCATCATGCGAGTAGGTGTATTTTATCGAAACAAAGTCAAACGGAGTGGCGGTAAAGGCGATCGTGGGCGCATAATATTTGGCGTGTTCGGCGAATATAACCCCGATCGACCGGACGAACAACCCGTTCAGGAACTGTGTTGTTTCATCGTTTGCATACTCGTTGTTATCCGTGTAGGCGTGGACGTCCATTTTGCCGACAGCCAGGGAGAGCTTGCCGTCCAGAAACCCCCCTTCGTAAAAGACCTGCGTAACAGTCGCGCTGACACCTGCAAACTCGGAGGTGTCTCTGGCGTCATAATCCGGAGTCGCCCTGGCGCCCACATTGCCGGCGGCGCCGTCGCCCTCTCCGGCCTCGAAAACCAGGTTGAGGGTCTGTCCCTCGGCGATCTCGCCTATCAGGGCCAAATCGGCGGAAAAGGCGAAGTCGGTCTGGTCCTTGTTATCTCCATAATTGTTACCGCTGGTCGTCTGAAAAATGGAGGTCGCGCCGAATTCGACAGTGATCTTGTCATGCCATGGGGTTTCCTCCCCGGCCCACACCACCGTAGCCGACAGCAATGACGCCGCGAGGGCCAACAGCGCCACCGTCAAAATAGTTTTCAACACATATGAATTCACTAAACAGCGTTCCTTCAAATATCATAGCTTCCGACATATCAAAATAATCCAGCCAAAAAGATCTTACTACACCATTTCGGAAAACTCGTGTTTCTCTTTTCGCGAGGTCAGCAGGCCGCCATTGCCCCTGCCATCTATATTTACCCCAACCAAGGCCGTCAGACCTTCAACCATATCGCTGAGCTGTTTCGCCTGCGCGTTAAGCTCTTCGGCGGCGGCCGCGGTTTCTTCCGCGTTGGAGGCGCCCGACTGGGTCACCTTGTCCATTTGGGACACGGCCGTGTTGACCTGATCCACACCTTGGGCCTGTTCTTCAGACGCGGAGGATATTTCACCCACCAGGACGGTTACTTTTTTTATTCCATCTACGATTCCGTCAAGAGCCTTTCCGGCCCGCGCGGCGATATCGTTACCATTGGTCGCCTTTTTCACCGCATCCTCGATAAGGCTCGCGGTGTCTTTGGCCGCTGTGGCGGATCGTTGCGCCAGGTTCCTGACCTCTTCTGCCACCACGGCAAAACCCTTGCCGTGCTCGCCAGCCCTGGCCGCTTCCACCGCGGCGTTAAGCGCCAGGAGGTTGGTTTGAAATGCGATTTCTTCGATAACTTTTATTATTTTGCTTATTTCTTCTGACGATTTATTGATGTCCGCCATAGCGGAAATCATCTCCTCCATGGCATGGGATCCTTTTTCCGCCTCTTCTCTCGCCAGTTCCGACAACGTGTTGGCTTGACGGGCGTTATCGGCGTTTTGCTTGGTCTGGGCCGACATCTCCTCCAGCGCCGCCGATGTCTGCTCCAGTGATGACGCTTCTTCTGTCGATCCTTCCGCCAGGGATTGGCTCGACAGCGAAATCTGCCCGGAGGCGGCGGTTACTTCAGACGCTCCGGTAGATAAATTCTCCGCGATAGCGGTCAGGTTTGTTTTAACGATCGAACTGATTCTCCAGGCTACGATCGCGCCAATAACCAGACCTGCCAGCGCGAGGATCAGCCCGAAGGATCTGGTGGTGGCGGACAGGTCCTGGAGCGACTGAAGCTCACCCTTCATCGATTTTCCCGTCGCGGTCACGATTTTTTCCACCTTGACGCTGATCTTTTCAGCAAAGGGATCGAACTGCTCCATCATCTTGTTTCCCTCTTCGGGCCCTTTATCTATATACACCTGGGCCATTTTTTTTCCAAAATCATAGAAATCCTTGAAATCAGCATCGGTGTTTTGAAGGAAATTGACCCATTTCGTACCGGCGTAAAGTCTCTTGAGCTTGTCCGATTCCTGTTGATAGATTTTTGCGTATTGCGCGGCTTCATCGAATCCGTCGTCAAATCCTTCCATCCCTCTTGTCGCTGATATATCTGTCAGCCACTGTTGCACCTGGACCACCGCCATGCGCAAATCATTTGCCGACTGGCGGCGCGCTGTCTCTATGGCGATACGATCGGACTGCTCCATGACCCGGTTGCTGGAGAAGAGTGTGTAGATACCCAGAATCGACAGAATACCGATGGTTATGGCAAAGCCACCGTGTATTTTTGTTATGACGTTCATCACCAATCCCCCAAGAAAGTCAAGGTTGCACCACAGGACAAATAGTTACGCTGATGAGCGACAACTGTATTAGCGCGAAACAAAATATCTAAAACCCCACAATAATATATTATATGTTTCCAGATACCGCAATATTAATTCGTTCAGCGCGGGTGGTGTTACTGTCGCTTGTAACGGGTTGTGTTGATTCTTAGTTGGTGTCGTTTTTCTTCTCTTTCGGCTCTTCGATTCCCGGCAGGTTGTCGACAGCCCCCCTTCCCGACATAACCCAAAATCCGCTGATTGTAAAATACACCACCCCCCGGGCGAGCATATAGTGGGGTTTCACGTGTTTGCCGTTCATTTTGAAATCCCAGCCCTGTCCAGGTGAAGCGATTGAGCCAGGAGCCAGGTCATCAGACACTCCCGGCTCCGGCAATGGAAACAGCATGATAAACTATGTAGATTATGTTCGACTCGGTTTCCATCCTGAATCCTGCGTATACCGATATGGCCAGCAAAGCCCAGAACGCCCAGAGTAGCCAAAGCTGGCCGTGTTCGTTCGCGTATTCGTTCACCACACCCGACAGAAAGTAGCCTATGGCCAGAAAGATCAATGTTACCCACAGCTTGTTGGTGGCGAAGGCCAGGGCGAATCCCAGGAACCCGGCCGAGTGTATGGCCATAAATTCCCTGACAACCAGGGCCGCAATCTAGGCGACCATGTTCTGTGCGAACGCCTGTGGGGCTTCCACGTGACCAGTGACATGGTGGCGAGGGTAAAAGTATGGAATCGAGGATATTATGGTTGCTATGGAGCTTTCTTTAAACAGATGGTCGAACATTGGGCGGGGCGCTTCTTTACAACTGTTTTAGTCTGCGTACATGTACGGGTTTATTTGTTTTCTGGTCTGTAGCTTGCCAGCGACGCCTTGGTCTTTTCTTCTATAACCAGATATTTGACGCCGATTAATGTGACGGGTTTGTCGTTATGGCTGGATAAGTCGCGGCGGATGACCTGCGAGGTGGCAAGGAGCGGCTCATCGCAAAATGGCAAGGTTATTTCCAGATATACCAGGGTGTCGACGGGGAGAGGTTTTGTGATCTTCACGGCGGCTCCGCAGGCGGAAAAATTGATCCCGATTCCTTTGAGGAGTTTTGATGTCTTGTATTTGTTGTCGGCCAGTTTTTTGGCGAAGCGATATCGTATGGAAAAATTCAAATCAAATCTGAAAAATTCCCTCCTCTCGGCGGTAGGTTTCATGCGCATTCAACGGGGCGGTTGATTGTTACGGTATCGTACCATAAGTTGCGACGTCCCGCATTATCACTCTATATTTTGGGCGCCAGCGGTTATCTTTTGTCATTCCGCTTTTATCGGCGGCGTCACCCTGTTTTTCAAAATCAACTGTTCACTGAGATCGATGTAGTCGAGCATGCTTTTGTGAAGCGCCCGCGCGTCGATCGCCCCCCCCTCCCCCAGGTTTTCGGCCGGGTTGGCCAGGTAATCGTACAGCCCGTAAATTTTTTTCCGTCCCGCCAGGAGCATATGATTGTTCTTCACATACACCTGCATATCCCCCCTGGGCAGTATTGTGGTTCTGTCCCCGCCTTGCAATATGGATTTGCCCCAGGCCGTGAAGGGTAGCTGGATATCCAGCAGGTCGATCACCGTCGGCAACAGGTCGTATTGGCTGGCGGTCTTCCCGTACACTCCGGAAAGCCCCAGCTTTGAGTTGATGAACAGGCATGGCACCCTGTAGGCGTCGTACAGGCTGTCTTTTGTGAAATAACCGGCCACATGGTCACCTGTGATTACAAAAAGCGTGTTTTCGTAATAGTCAGATTTTTTGGCCGCTTCAAAGAAGGTGTGCAAGGCGTAATCGGAGTAGCCGAACGAGTTTAGAAACTCTTTCATGGGGCTTTCAACATCGGTAAATTTTTCAAACCTTTTCGAGGGGAGCTTGAAGGGCAGGTGAGACGAGAGAGACAAAACGACGGCAAAGAAGGGTTTGTCTATTTTTGAAAACTCTTTATTGGCCCTTTTAAACACATACTCGTCGTATATCCCCCATATATGATCGGTGGTCATATTGTTTTGCTTGAAATCGTCTGCGCTGAAATGCCTGTCCACCCCCATTCTTCTTAAAAGCTTGTTCAACCCCATCGACCCTTTCTTGCCACCGTGTATGAACAGCGTTTCATACCCCAGCTTTTTGAACAGCGCCGCGGCCGGTTGCAGCCTTGTCTGGTATGTCAGGCCGCTTTTGCCAATTATCATGTAGTTCCATGTCGGGAAGGAGCCCACCGACGCCAGCACTCCTTCAAAAGTTCTTTGACCATTGGCAAAACAGCTGTCAAGCAAAAGGCCCTCTTTTGTCAGGTCATCAAAATAGGGAGCGGCCGATATCCCGCCCCCCAGCGATTTCGTGAATTTTGCGGTCCAGCTTTCCATGATGAAAAGGACGACGTTCATCTTTTTTCTGCTCTCGCCCGGCTTGGGATATCTGCGGTAGAGAGGATAATCGGGGTCTATAACCTCCGCGTCCGGGGAGACTATCTCCGCCGCGGCCGGCGTCAGGGCGGCTATATCCTCGTCGCTCATCCTGTCCAGCCGCTCTTTCGATTGGAGCCGCTCGTACAGTGCCTGAAACGAGGTGTATATTCCGTTGAGACTCAGGTTGCCCAGCGCCTCGTTGTCACTTGTGAACGCGTGCCGCACTCCCAGGGGCTTGAGCTGAAAGCCACCGCGAATCGAGACAATGGTGATTGCGATAAACAGGAGAACCAAGCAGGCCTCCTTGCCGATTTGCGTTACACTCTTTAAGTGTGGATTTTCCCGCTCCGGCCGGGACAGCTCCCTCCGGATGATCGAGTGAAAAACGTACCCATAGCCCGCAAGGCCCAGCGCCATCCCGATTGTGGGCGCCAGCAGGCTTTCCAGCCCCATTTTCAACACCACGTCCAGGCTCTGCCAGGCGTACATGATGTCATAGGTCATATGACGCTGTGTGTCTGCGTAAAAGTGGATATCCACGAAGTTGTAGCCAAGAAGAAAAACATGCCACACCGCCAGGGCGTACAGAAACGGTTTTGCCAAACGTTTCGGTGATAGCGCCATCGGGGCGAACAGCGGCAGGAGAAACGGAATCTACATGATAAACGCCGTGGAGATGTCAAACCGCAGGCCCCTGGCGAAAGATAGCGCCAAAGACTGGAAATCAACCTCGAAAAAATTCTGATACTGAAAGTAGAAATATATCCTGCTTATGAACAGGGCGATGGTGAAAAGAAAAATGGGAAAGAGAAAAAGCCTGGCTCTGGTCAGCATTTCAACTCGTCGTGTTTCTCCCGATGCACCGCTACCACTATCCTGTCATCCCCCGTGCGCGGATTTCATGATTACATTTTTGGGGAGACTGTTCAATCCCAATTCCCGTATCGCGCCGAGCCAAAACGGCGTCCATCCCCGGGCGTCGAGGGAGGGATTTTACGGATATGCCGATGTGCGGCGCGCCCGGCAGGGGATTTTAGAACTATTTTGATCGGCCTTTGAGATGGCATTGGCGACTTATGCGGCGGCAGGTTTGGTCTGCCCGCGGCATTGGTGGTCTGCCCGCGGCATTGGTGGTCTGCCCGCGGCATTGGTGGTCTGCCCACGGCAGTGGCGCGCCCGGCAGGAGTCGAACCTGCAACCCACGGATCCGAAGTCCGTTACTCTATCCAATTGAGCCACGGGCGCAACGTGTGTCAACAAGCCGCCGGAGTAAAAAAATACATACCTGGAATAAACACAGCCCCCCGGCCCCCGGCTACAGGGTTGGTCCGGTGAAAACGGCGGCTATACCGCCGTGGCGGAGGAGTCCTCTGCTTCCGGGGAAAGCTCCTGGGTTTCTGAGGCGGCGTTGCTGTTGGCGCCAGAAGTTTTTTTTGTCTTGCCGGGCAGAACCTTGAGTTTCGCGTCATCCTTTTTGAGCATGGAAACGGCGCCCTCGAGAACAGCGCCATCCTCTATGAGAAGCGCCGGCGTCACGATGTTTCCTATAAGCCTGCCCTTGCTGGCTATCTGGATTTTTCTGGAGGCGATAATATCCCCCTCCATATATCCCTGGATGAGAATCGTCCCGACTTTCACCTCGGCTCGTATCTTCGCAGACTCACCTATGATCAGGTTGTCGTTGGTGATAACTTCACCTTCAAAAACTCCGTCTATCCGGACGGTGCCGTCAAACGTGAGCACACCCTTGAATTCCGTGTCGTTACCTAAAAAGGCCTTTATTACATCTTTATCCAGAGATTCGCGAGCCATCTTGTCCCCTAAAATAGTCGTGTTCCACACCAATAGCAAACGATCATACTAAACTAATTGAACTGGTTTATGCAATTTAATTTCCGGCTGGAGAACAGCCGGATTCGCCCCTAGCCGATCATGCCGATCAGCCGGTTTAATTCTTCTGCATTCTGGTAATAAATATTTATGGATCCGCTGTTGTCCGCTTTTGTTTTTATGCCCACTTTGGCGCCGAGCTTTCTCTCCAGATCTATCCGCACCTTTTAGATGAAGATATCGGCCGGCGGGGTCGCTCCCGATTTTTTACTTTTGGAGGCCGCCCCGGTTTTAGCCCCTTTTTCAGTTTCACGGACGTTCATGCCCATATCGATAATCTGTTCACGCAGACGAAGTTTTTCCTCGTCGGACTCGATGGCGAGCAAAGCCCTGGCGTGCCCCATCGAAAGCCTCCCGTCAGACAGGTCGTCCCTTATCCTGTCGGGCAATTTCAATAACCGCAGCAGGTTGGCCACAGTCGATCGGCTTTTCCCCACCCTTTTGGACAGCTCCTCCTGGGTCAACGCATATTCGTTCATCAGCCTCTCATAGGCCTGGGCTTCTTCTATGGGATTCAGGTTTTCACGCTGGATATTTTCGATCAGGGCCAGCTCAAGCGAGTCTGAATCGCGCATAACTTTGACAATTGCAGGAATCTCCTTGTATCCCAGTGACTTTACCGCCCGCCACCGCCTTTCACCAGCCACCAGCTCATACCCGTTTCTTTTTTTGGATACGATAATCGGCTGGATGACGCCTCTTAATTTTATGGAAGCCGCCAGGTCCCTGAGCGATCCCTCGTTGAACACCGTCCTGGGCTGATATCTGTTCGGCGCGATCTCGTCCACGGGGACAGCCGTAATTCCATCGGACGGTCCGGATGTCTCCTTCTTTTCCGGTATCAGGGCGCCCAGCCCGCGTCCAAGCCTTTTACGATTCATAGTCTCCTCCATCCAGGTTCTCCTCCGTGTTTGCCTCCAGCGCCACCTCTTCCACATCCTGACGGTCGCCCGGCCCGGAAGCCGCGTTATCCTTCACAACCGAGTTGATCACGCTTTTATTATTACGAATCAACTCGTTGGCCAGATCGATGTATGCGTCGGCTCCCTTGGATTTGAAATCATACAGAATGATCGGCATTCCATGTGACGGAGCTTCCGAAAGACGAACGTTTCTGGGTATGATTGTGGTAAAAACACTGTCTCCGTAAAAATCCCTGACCTCTTTTATAACCTGATGCGAAAGAACCGTCCTGCCGTCAACCATGGTGAAGAGTATACCTTCGATCTTAAGCTCCGGATTGAAAGCGTCGCGGACTCGTGCAATGGTTTTGTCGAGCTGGCTCAACCCCTCCATGGCGTAATACTCGGTCTGTAGCGGGATAACAATGGAATCGGCCGCCGTCAGCGCGTTCAACGTCAGCATGCCCAGGGAGGGTGGACAATCTATGAGGACGAAATCAAAATCCTCGTCCACCTGCTGGATAAGCCGGAGAAGTCTTTGCTCACGATTTTCAAACGTAACCAGCTCTATCTCCGCCCCGTAAAGATCGGTGGTGGAGGGAATCGCCTTCAACCGGTCGACGGCGGTGTCGTGAATCATCGCTTTCTCCACGACCCCCTCCATCAGCGCGTCGTATATATTCGCCCCATCGTCGTTTTTGGGCAGTCCCAGCCCTGTCGTCGCGTTTCCCTGGGGATCGATATCGAGAAGTAGCACATTCTGATCCGCCAAAGCCAGGCACGCGCTCAGGTTGACGGCGGTGGTTGTCTTCCCCACTCCACCTTTCTGGTTTGCTATGCAGATAACTTTTTTCATATATGTCCCGGAATGACAAGAGTGGAAATAATCGTCCCGATAAGGCCAGGTTCAGAGATATATTGCATGGCCAGCATTTGTAGGAGTATATCAGCAGGGATGTTTCCGGAGCAAGGGAAATGTGCCCTGCATACGGTTTCGTGATATGTCGTGGACGCGAATGTTTCACGTGAAACATTAACACCATTTGCGCCAGACCTATTAAACACGATAAGTAAATCTCTTAACTTGTTGATTTTCCAGGTCTATAATTGTTTCACGTGAAACATTCGCCTGTCATGGTCACTCGACATCCATCCTGACCCGGACAATCATCAATCCGCCCGGCCAATCGGGGGTGTCCAGAACATCTGTTTTTACGGCGGGATACGCCTCCCGCACCTCGTCCAGCTCCTCCCTGATCCGGAAGCCTTTAAAAAAGTCTATATAGCCGCCGGGCTTGATTTTCCCCCTCATCAGTCCCACGATCAGCTTCATGCTTCCGGCGCCGCGGGTAACGACCCTGTCCACCGGTTTGTCCCACGCCCCCCCCCTGATCCTCACGCGCCGCAGGTCTACGTTATCAGCCCTCGACCCTCCCGCCGTCATCACATTCCTGATGAACCCGATTTTTTTGGAGTTGGAATCGATCAGGAGATAGTTGTTACGTTCATCGGCCAGGGCCATCGGTACACCGGGAACACCGGGTCCGGTACCAAAGTCGATAACATGTCCGATATCCTCTCTGGAGTATTCGATCCCCAACCATGCGGAGGGGGCGATCAGCTTTTCGAAAATTTCGTGATCCGGAACGGAGGTAAGCGAGAATTTGCGATTCCAGGTTATCAGACGCTCCTGGAACTTTTCCAGCCTCGCCAAAAGCGCCGGATGAAAGTCCTCCCGCCTACAATCCTTCGCCCGATTTTTCAATGCTGAGTTTCTCCAGGTAGATATGGAGTATAGAAAGGGCGGAAGGTGTGACCCCTGAGATGCGTGACGCCTGACCAAGATTAAGGGGGCGTATATTTTCCAGTTTTTCAATAACTTCCATGGAAAGACCGGGAGCTTTGGAAAAGTCGAAATCGGGCGGAAACACCTTCTGTTCAGACCTGCGGGTTTTCGATACGAGCTTTTCCTGGCGGGTTATGTATCCCTCGTATTTGCACTCCGTCTCCAGCCACTCGATCTCCTCACGCGCAAGATCCGGAGGGAGGCTGTATAACGGCAGGTCCCGCAGTTTCATCTCCGGTCTTTTCAAAAGCTCCCACAATGTCGACCCGCTACTTTGTATTTTGCCCCCCAGTTTTTGCATCAATCCATCATCCACCTTGCCAGGTGTCAGCTTTGTTGATTGCAGAATTTCAGCCTCCCTGTTCAGCCGTTCACGTTTGCGCCGGAATTTTGCGTAACTCTCCTCATCAAGCAATCCCGCCTCGTGACCAATATCGCAAAGCCGCATATCGGCGTTGTCGGGGCGTAACAACAGCCGGAACTCGGCTCGGGATGTGAACATCCGGTACGGCTCCTCCGTTCCCTTTGTGACAAGATCATCGATCAACACGCCGATATACGAATTCCGGCGGGTGAACACAACAGGCTCTTGCGACCTGTGCCGCATCGACGCGTTGATCCCGGCCACAATCCCCTGCGCCGCCGCCTCCTCGTAGCCCGAGGTGCCATTAATCTGGCCGGCGAAAAAGAGCCCCCTGATCCGTTTTGTCTCCAACGTCGGGTAGAGTTGTGTGGGAGGGCAGAAATCGTATTCTATCGCGTAACCGGGACGTGTTATCTCTACCCGTTCCAGCCCGGGTATGGTCCGCAAAAATTTCAATTGCACACCCACGGCCAGCGATGTGCTCAGGCCATTCGGATAATACTCCCTGGTGGACAGGCCCTCGGGCTCCAGAAAAACCTGGTGCCGCCTCTTGTCCGGAAATCTCTTCACCTTGTCCTCGATGGATGGGCAATACCTGGGTCCCGCACCGCGGATCACCCCCGTATACAAAGGCGAGCTGTCCAGGTTGTCCTCGATGATTTTCCGGGTGTCATCGGTTGTGTAAACTATGTGGCACCGCACCTGTCGTTGCCTGACACCCTCGGAAAAAAACGAAAACGGCCTGGGGTCGGAATCACCGGGCTGAGGCTCGGCTTTTGAAAAATCGATGGTCGCGCCGTCGAGCCTCGGGGGTGTGCCCGTTTTAAGCCTGCCGACCTTAAACCCGATGTCGCGCAACTGGTCACTCAACCCCATCGCGGGAAACTCCCCCGCCCTTCCGGCCGGAAAGCTTCTCAACCCTATATGGATCAACCCGTCCAGAAACGTGCCGGAACACAGGATCACCGACCGCGCGCAAAAGACCTCGCCCAGCTCCGTCTCGACACCGGTAATTTCATTACCCTTCAGTAATAGTTTTTTTATCTCGCCCTGCTGTATGGCCAGCCGGGGCTGTTCCTCCAGGGTTTTTCGCATCCGGTTTTTGTAAAGGGCCTTGTCGGCCTGCGCCCTGTATCCCCTGACAGCGGGTCCTTTGGACATGTTGAGCATGCGGAATTGTATTCCGGTCGCGTCGATACATTTGGCCATCTGGCCGCCGAGCGCGTCGATTTCGCGGACAAGCTGTCCCTTGGCGAGCCCACCAATGGCCGGATTACAGCTCATCTGCGCTATCTGGTCGATATTGATGGTAAACATGAGAGTATCCAGCCCCATCCTGGCCGCCGCCATCGCCGCTTCGCACCCCGCGTGTCCGCCGCCTATGACTATCACGCCATATCTGTTCATCTACCGCCCAAAACCCTTAAGCTGTTACAACTGCAAACAGGTTACCATAGCCGCTGAAAGGTTACCGAACTTGCCAGTAAGGCGCAAGATGGATGTGCGAGAGTTATCCGGCGCTTCCGATCTCGACATTCCCACAGCCACACCCCACTGAAACAGCATGTGACGATTTTGGCACACAGTATGCTCATTAAACTGGGCAGTTACAAGTATATCCATATTATCAAAGGTTTTGGGGATTG
>JAJRZK010000045.1 GCA_024275315.1 Nitrospirota bacterium | reverse complement strand
TCGGGTGCGCGCCATTTATGATCTCTATCTCGATCACCAGTCCCTCCTCCCAATCGTAACATAGTTAGTGATTGCCGCGGTTACTCTTTCTATATACCGCATACGATCCTGACAACAGCCTCGTCTGGCAGGACCAGGAGGAGTCGCGCGGTAAAAGACGATGTCATTTTCACGTTGTGCCTTGGCTTTCTTGGAGAGGTTTCGGGATAATAACTCGATTGCACCTGCGAGATTATTTTGCCGTTATCGGATAAAACCACGACACGGACATGTCCTCTGCTCGGCTGAAAGGAATTATGTCTTTTGATATCCCCCTTTACGATCGTGTCATCACCATCCTGGTATACGCGGATAGCCGACAGCGTAACTTCCACGCAGGATTTTGTTTCAACGAACACGGTATCCTTTGCGTCGGCGCTTCTTTCAACCGGCACGGCTTTGTACCTCCTGTGATGCGGTCTTCCAAAACCGCAACCATAAAAAGTGATAAACGCCAGGCACAACCCCGCTATGAACATGACCTGTTTTTGTCTCATGACATTTCTCCTATAACGGTTTGTTTGTGCTAGACAACGGTGTTCCCCCTTTCTCCCGTTTCTATGCGAACGGCGGCTTCTATGCTGGAGACGTAAATTTTTCCATCCCCGCGCAGACCGGTATGTGCCGCGTTTTCTATAACGGATATGACCTTTTCCGCCATCTCGTCGCGGCAGATGATCTCTATTTTCACGTGCGGGACGTAATCGACGAGATCAGCCACGACACGGTGGCCCTCGTTTTCACCCCTGCTCCTGCCAAACCCCCGAACGTCTACAACGCTCATTCCGGTAAGGCCCTCCACTTTGTGTAGCGCCAGCGTCACGTCGGAAAGTTTGTGGGGTTTTATGTATGCCTTTACCTCTTTCACCTTCGTGTCTCCTCTATCTTGATAATGTTTTCTCCTGCGGGTTTATGGCGAACCACTTGTAGATCGCCGGTATGACCAGCAAGGTGAGAATTGTGGAAGTCACCAGCCCCCCGATGACCACGGTCGCCAGCGGCCGTTGCACTTCACTGCCGATACCCTGTGAAAACAGAAGCGGGAGCATTCCAAGCCCTGCCGCCAGCGCAGTCATCAATACAGGCCGCAATCGCAAACTGGCTCCTTTTACGGACGCTTCGTCCACGGGTATGCCATCCCTCAGAAGCTGGTTGAGATATGTGACAAGCACTATTCCGTTCAGGAGCGCTATGCCGAAGAGGGCGATAAAACCGACTGACGCCGGAACCGAGAGGTTTTGCCCCGAAAGCCACAGAGCCACTATCCCCCCAACCAGCGCCAGTGGGATATTGAGGATGATTAATAATGCGTTCTTAAGTGATTTAAAACTGAAAAACAGTAAGATAAATATAATTGACAGGGTTATGGGGATAACCACGGCCAACCGTTTGTTCGCCTCCTGCTGAAGACGGAATTGCCCGCCCCAGGTCGCAAGATAGCCAGACGGCAGGGAGACCTGGTTTTCAATCGCTTTTTTCGCCTCCTCCACGAAAGAGCCTATGTCGCGTCCGGTAACGTTCATCTGGACTGTGATAAATCGCTGGTTGTTTTCTCTGGTGATCTGCCTGGGACCGATTATCTCCCTGATACTGGCCAGGTCCTCAAGCGGGACCGTAACGCCGTTGGAGGCGCGGACGAGGATCCCCCTGATCGCCTCGGGCGTGTCGCGGTACGGCGCGGCGTACCTGGCCAGTATATCGAACCTGCGAATACCCTCGAATATCTGGCCCGCCTTTTCTCCACCCACAGCGGCGCGAATAACCGATTGCACTTCGGAGATATTCAAACCGTAGCGGGCGATAGCCTGGCGATCGATCTGGATCAGCAATTGCGGAGTTCCGCTGATCTGATCGACCTGCACATCGGAGGCTCCGCGAATTTTGCTGACCACCTGGACGATTTTGTTCGCATTCGTTTTCAGGGCTTCTAAATCATCGCCAAAAAGTTTGATGGCAAGCTCGGCTCGCACCCCTTCTAAGAGCTCATCGACCGTCATCGCGATAGGCTGGGTAAAATTTGTCATGACACCGGGAATTTCGCCCAGGTCTTCACGTATGACATCTTCCAGCCGCTCCTGGTCGTTGGGGAACCGCCACTCTTGTCTTGGTTTCAGCAGAATGTACATTTCGGCGCTGTTCACCGGGTCGGTATGGGCGCCGACTTCACCGCGGCCGATCCGGGTGACGACACTGGTGATCTCCGGAATTTTCATCAATCGCTTTTCCACAGTCATGGTTATTTGCGTGGTTTCAGTCAAGGCGATGGATGGCGCCATTGTAAGACGCAAAACCAGGGTCCCCTCCTGCAGTGTCGGTGTGAATTCCGATCCCAATCGTGGAAAGACAACAGCGCCTATGAGAATAATGGTTATGGCCATGACGACAGCCAGGGGGCGGTGTCGTACGAAAAATTGCACCATCGGTTCGTAAAACTTTTTTAGCAGGCGCACTATCAATATCTCGTGCGGTTCTCCCTGCGCGCTGGCGTCTTTGGGCCTTCGCATCAGGATATGTGCAAGGACGGGGGTGATGAAAACTGTAAACAGGAGCGATCCGAACATGGCCAGGGCGATTGTGTAGGCCAGCGGGCGGAACGTTTTTCCCTCCACTCCCTGCAACGTGAAAAGCGGCAGGAAAACGATGATGATAATCAACACGGCGAAGATGATAGGACGCCCGACTTCAACGCACGCTCTGGCCACCACATGGACACGCGGCTCTTCCGGATCAGTTGTTCTCAGCAGGCGTTCTACATTCTCCACAATGACAACGCTTCCGTCCACCATCATCCCGATGGCTATGGCCAGTCCGCCGAAGGACATGAGATTCGCGGAAATGTTGAAAACATTCATCCCGATCATGGCGAACAACACGGAGAACGGGATGGCGGTCGCGACAACCAGGCTGGGGCGAAACGCGCCGAGAAAAACAACCAGAATTATGAGTACAAGAACAATCCCCTCTGTCAGCGCGTCGGTGACGGTTTTTACACAGGCTTCGACCAGCTCTTTTTGCTCATAGTAGGGGACGATTCTGACACCGTCAGGTAAAATCTTGTTAATATCCGCAAGTTTTTCCTCCACACGTCCTATCACCGTGGACGAGTTCGTCCCGAAAAGCTTTATCACCATTCCGGCGACGACTTCTTCAAGCCCGTTTCTCGTCTGCACACCGCGCCGGATCGCTCCGCCCACCTGGATGTCGGCCAGGTTCTTGAGAAAAACCGGCGTTCCGTCCGCGGATTTGATTACAATATTTTCAAGATCGCTTATGGAGGACGCAAGACCGATCGATCGCACTATGAACTCTTCGGAGTTTTTCTCGATAAACTGGGCTCCGACATTGAGGTTGTTGTCGCGAATTCTCTCGATCAGCTCCGGCAGAGAGACCTTGTAGCGCAAGAGCGCGTTGGGGTCCACTACGACGTGAAACTGTTTTTCATACCCGCCGATGCCCAGAACCTCCGTCACGCCCGGAACGGTCTGGAGATGGAACTTTACCAGCCAGTCCTGGATCGTCCGCAGTTCCTCCATGGAGAGACGGCCCGTGGTGTCTTCGAGATAGTAAAACAGGATCAGCCCCATACCGGTGGATATGGGACCCATCGTCGGGTTGCCGAAACCGTTCGGTATCTGTTCGCGCGCCTCCTGCAGACGCTCGTTCACCAATTGCCTGGCGAAATAAATATCCATCCCGTCATCAAAATAGACGTTCACCACAGACAGGCCGAAGTTTGAGACCGAACGTATTTTAACCACACCCGGCAGGCCGTTCATGACCACTTCCACGGGGTAGGTGACGTATTTCTCGACCTCTTCTGGCGCCAGCCCCTCGGTTTCGGTGAATACCTGCACAAGGTTGGGGGATACGTCCGGAAAAGCATCGATGGGCAGTTCGAAATAGCTGTAATACCCGCCCGCCATGACCATGAAACCAAACACAACGACCAGTAAACGGTTGCCGAGAACGAATTGTATTACTTTTTCCATGTTTCGTTCTCCCTTAATGGCTGTGGCCTTCACCGAAAGCGCTTTTTGACAGCTGGGCCTTCAGTGTAAACGCGCCTTTGGTGACATACTTCTGCCCTTGCGACAATCCCGAGACAATCTCGACGTTTGTCTCGTCGGATCGGCCGATCACAACCGGGCTCGGCTCGAAACCTTTGTCGGTCTTGATGAAAACTACGGTTTTACCCCCGAAGGTTTGAAGCGCCGTTTTCGGCGCGAGGATGTGAACTGATATGTTGTTGACAGCTACTTTTCCGGTGATAAAAAGGCCGGGACGCAACTCTCCCTTGTCGTTGGGGAGGACCGCGCGGGCGAGGGCGGTGCGGGTCTGTTCGCCGACAATCGGTCCTACGTACGAGAGAACGCCGGTAGTG
This sequence comes from Nitrospirota bacterium, assembly GCA_024275315.1. Classification (GTDB taxonomy): domain Bacteria; phylum Nitrospinota_A; class UBA7883; order UBA7883; family UBA7883; genus JAJRZK01. Next base: position 6,310 of record JAJRZK010000045.1, on the reverse strand, counting down.
TCCGGGATGCCATGACCAGCCGTAATGGTGACGCTGGCCCCTTTGCGCACAAAGGGAAGGTCTTTTTGGTATATGCTGAGGTTCACCCAGACCGAGCTTAGGTCGGCGATAATGAAAACCCCCGTGTCGTTTTTGGCCATCTCGCCCAGCGTGATGTGTTTTTCTATTACGGTCCCATCGAACGGGGCCGTGATTTTATATAGGTTGAACGTTGTTTCAAGATGTTTCGGTAGCCGCTCGAGGTATGTGTCCGGGAATCCGAGCGCATGAAGCTTCTGCTCGGCGGAGCGGACAGAAATATGAGCCTCGGCCAGCGTCTGTTTCGCGTTGAGGTAATCCTGTTCTGAAGAGACTTTTTTTCTCCACAGCCTTTCTTCCCTGGCGTAGTTCGTTTCAGCCAGCTTAAGCCGCTCGATGGACGTCAGGTACTCAGCTTTTACATCAGCAAGCTCCCTGCTTTCCAGAATGGCCAACACCTCTCCCTCTTTTACATGGTCGCCCAGATTTTTTCGTACCTCCCGGACGACACCTGACACACGTGGAACGATATGAGCGGACCTGTTGGCGTTTACACTTACTTCCCCGGGAAAAGTCAGGTAGACATCGAGTTTTCCCGGTCCCGCCATGGCTGTCCGGACGCCGAATTCTTCGAGCTCTTCGTCGGACAAACGCACCACTTCTTCATCTTCATGCTTTTTATGTGCGCCATGCTCTTCGTGCTTCCCGTCCTCATGGATTTTTTCGGCTCCAGAGACAGCCCCACTTTTACGCTCAGCGTCACACCTTGTATATCCGACAAGCGCCGCACCTGAAAAGGCTACGGTAATAGCTATTGATAAAATCTTTTTGTTCATCTTCTACTCCATTTACTTGCTTTCAACTGTGTTCTGCACGGCGTCGAGCCCGCTTCCAATCAGTTTTCCAACGTCGGCCGCCCGCTTGTGGTAGGAGGCGAGGGCGTCGATGTATCCGCTCCGCGCTTCGAAAAGAACTCGTTGCGCGTCCAGAACCTCCAGGAAGCTGAATTTTCCGTACAGGTAACCTTCTCTTGCTGTATCGAAAGCCGTTTGGGCGCCTGGTATAATGTCTTTTTTCAGGGAAGTTACTTCAGCGTATGCGCTTGACAACACCTGGTAAGCGTCCGAAAGAGTGGTGCGCACACGAGCTTCGACGGCCCGTCGTTTTTCCTCCGCTTTTACCAGGTTAAAACGCGCTTCACGATACGCCCCCTGGTTCCGGTCGAAAATCGGAAGAGGTATTGACATTCCCATAACGTAAGCGTCATCATCTGTTTCGTTGAAGCGTCGCAAACCTCCCAATACAGTCAAATCGGGAATCCTTTTCGCCTTCGCGAGATTCATCATCGCCCGGCTTCGGTTTATTTCCGTTTCCTGCCTGGCTATGTCAGTGTTTTGAGAGATTAATCCTTCGACTTGCTTGAAAGCCGGTATAGGTTTTACGACATCCAGGTGGCCTGTGGCTTTTTCAAAAACCGCCTCTCTGGATCCCCAGAGAGCCGCCAGGCGTTTTCGGGCCGCGATGAGCCTGTGTTTGGTTTTGGTAAAATTGATGCGGCTGATGGAAAGCTCGACCTTCGCCTTTGTCACGTCTATAGGCGGAGCTTTCCCCGCAAGAGCGCGTTCCGAAGCCGCGACAAGCGCCCGATCCGCAAGGTTAACAAGTTCACTTGCAAGTGACAATTGCTCCTGCGCCAGCAGGATGTCGATGAAAGCTTTTGTCACCTCGGTCAGTGTATTGATTCTGGCGGCTTCGTAATCCCAGGCGGCGAGATTCCACTCCAGTTCAGCTATTTTAACGCGTTTCATACGTTTGCCGCCCAGTTCGATCAATTGGCTGAGCTGAAGCGTGCTCTCCGTTCTGTTAAAACTTTGCAACGGCCCGGTTCCTTCAAAGTTTTCAATGTCGACGGATATTTCTGGATTGGGCAGAAGTCCCGCCTGCAGGGCCAGCGCTTCTTTCGCCCGAATGTCCCAGGCGAACGAGCGAAGTCGCGGGTTTTTCTGCAACGCCAGCGACAGGGCCTGGCGCAACGTTATGACTCCTGTCGGCTGTTCAGATAGTGCGCGATCAACGTTGTGTTCTTCTGGCGGCAGGTCTGACGCCTGGAATGTGGCCAGGTCGTCTGCTAAGGGACGCCTGTTTATCTGGCCCACGGTTTCCGCGGCGGCGCTTCCGGTGGTCCAGACAAGTAGCGCCACCACGGCAAGCCGAAAAAATTTCAGAAACATTAAACTCCTCCAAAAAATATTCCTGGAAATAACCAGTGTTTCATTCAAGACAGGATTGGAACAGCGCTGAAAATCGCGCACACACACCCCATATCAATGTGGAGTGAACGATGGTCGGAAGGTTTAAATCAGGAGAATTGTGGAGCTGAGGGAGCTGAGGGTGGAGTTATCTTTCGCGGATATTTTTGAAAAACAGCGGGAGTCTGCGGTCCTCTCGAATGATAACTCGGAGAAAGACAATATCGAAAAATCCGAGTTGTCCGCTTGCGCGGTGCTGACGGCGAGGTTTTCGGAAACACCGACGGAAATCGGAACGTCGATACAGTCTCCGCAATGGTCATCGGCGGCGCCCCGGGGCGTTGTTTGAAGCGGGACACAATCGACGCACCTGGCTTGATCCGACGCTTCCACCTTCACATGGTGCTCATCGAAACAGAGCACTATGCCCTCGGCGGCTCCTAGCCCCGGGGAAAAGCACGAAAGCAGGCAGAACCAGGCTAATAATGTTTGTTTGCGAAACCTACTCATTGTCCCAGAAGATATATCAGGCATTCATCTGGATGTCAATAATTTGGTTGTCTGTATCGACACATAACAGGCGTTCTCCCAAGTGTTGGCGTAATTCACAAGCCTCTTGCCCGTATTGTTACGACCAACTCTCCACGCGCTCCGGCAAAGCCAGGGTTCACCTGAAGTCGAGTCGTGGCTGTTGAGGCTGGGATGGGTGTCGCGTTGCGGAGTGCTCGCCGTAATCTTCACGGCTTTTACCTCAGCTGAAATTTGGCCAGTCCGTTATTTAATTTTGAAACGCTGGCGCTTAGCCGGCCGCGGATATGATCCGCCTCATCGCGTGGGATAGGGTCATTGTCCACGAGGGTTTCGAGCGCTTTTTCGAGGTCCGAAATTTCCTGCGCCGTATCTTTGATAGTTTTCATTTTTTCCGAAAACTCGACGGTTAATTTGTCAAGAGCGTTTCCCAGGGATTTAATCTGGTCTCCTTACCTGAACTGTATGCGCAGATTCAGATTTCCGTCTGTTATCTCGTTGATATTTTTTTCAAGCTTGTACAGAGGGCCCGCGATCTTGTGCGAAATAAACAGGATGACATAAACCGTCGCAATCGAAATGACGACCAGGCTGATAAGGTTTGTGGCCAAGACTATCGGTCCGAGCAGGTCCCACATGCTCTTGATGCTCGAATGAGCCTCGTAGTAACTTGCTTCCAGCCTGCTACCAGCGAAGAAATAGAGTATTGTCGAAGAAATAACCGCCATGATGACCAGCAAAGCGACGAACTTCAAAATCATCCGAGCCTGAAAACCCTTTTGGATAAAGTAGGTTCTTCTCTGACGCTGATTTTTATCCTGAACCATTATCGGCCTCCCCGGACATTAATAATTATGGCAAGCAAGGCACAACTCCCCGTGGGCGTTGGACCTTCTTAGAAAGTATGTTTTGTATTTCCCGCCGCCTGAGAAAATATTTTCAAGAATCGAAACGGATATGAATCTATGCTCCGACTCGCAATTCGCGTGGGGATAGTGGCATGTCACGCAGGTAATCCTCCCGTTCATTATCGGCAAATCGCCTGGAACGTTAAAATCCACCTCCACATCTGTGGGATGGCTCCTGTCACCGTAATCGTGGCAACTGGTGCACATTTCCGTGACGTTATTTTTGATGGGGGCGGATTTTTTGCCGGTGCATATTTCCCCCGGATTGGACGCCGGCTTTTCCGTATGGCATTCCAGGCACTTTTCCGGGTACAACAGATCCTTGTGCACATCTCTCGTCTCCGCACTCGCCGTTCCAGCGATAAACAGAGCAACCAGCAACAGCGGTTGCAACACGTTTGGTATATTGGATGGCAGCGTGTTCATTCGAAGCTCAACACGATTTTGGCGGTATAAACCTCATTGCCCGCAAGGCCATCCAGTCCGGATGTGTCAGAGTCGAGCAAGTTTAGATATTCAAATTTGAGGATGGCGTTTTCATTCACTTCATATGTCGCGCCGTATGTCGTCTGCCTGATTTTTTCGGCCCCTGTCTGTTCGGACTCGCTGTAATCGGCAATGACATACACAGGAAAAGATGAGATAGTGTATCTGATTGTGACATAATATCCAGAAAGGGATACGTTGTCCAGGTTTTTCCGCCTGTTCACATATTCCCCGCGAAGCGACAGGTTCCCCAGATTGATTTGGGCGTCATATCCTATTAACTCCTCCTCCTGGTCGTTTGTGGAAAGGTTTTTCGTAAAATCAATCGCCCAGGACACTCCAATGGACAACAGCTTTCCGGGAGAGTCCCTATGTAACCTGAATGGGTCCATAAAAGGGGAAATTCCCAGCCTGCCCCCAACGGCCATTCCATCATTAAATCCGTTGGTTGTATACAATGTGTAGTCTATGAATTTGTAGACGCCGTAAATCCTCACACCGTCGTCGCCCCATCCGCCATCCATTATATAATCCGTAACAAGCGGAGGAGTGATTGTCTCCCTGTCGGGAGTGGCGAAAAAACTGTAATCCAGGCCGAAGGGAACGTCGAACCGCCCCACCTGGATATGGAAGCCCGTGTTAAAGAAAATGCGCCCACGGGCGGGGATATTGTGATCATATAAATGATAATCGATAAACGCCACACCAACATCTGCGACGCCGTCCGCGAAAACAAGCGCGCCAGCCGCGCCCAGGTTTTCCCCATATGTCCACTCCAGATCCAACTCGACCGGGCCTATGGCCCACGGGTTTTTCCTGGTTTCCAAATCGCCGACGTTGATGTCAAAAAATCCGGAAAAAGCGGGAGATAATGTGTGCTCCTCGTTGTTCTCCACCTTTTTTTCCAGTTTCGATATCTGTTTTTTGAGGTTGTCTATTTCATTTGTGATGGAACTTTCGCTGGAATCTTTTGTGGAGTTCTGTGGCTCCGCCTCCCCGAAGGAAGCTGTTGCGGTATAGAAAGACAGACATAGAAAAAATGGGAGAAACTTGACCAATGTTTTATTTTTCATTGACTCTCCCCGGGAGCTTTTTCCATACGTTGTTAGGTTTTATTATTTTCCAATATTTCCCCCTGTATTGTCCACATATACTTGATTAATAAAATGATTTTATTTGTTACGATATTTGTCAATAATCGGCGGTCCCGAACAGCGGAATATGGCTATCTCGGCATGCCCGAGTCGCGAAAAACACCATCATGGTGTAATTAGGGCGTCAACCACCTTTTTTTGCGGGTGAAAGGCGGCCCGCAATCACAAATCCGGTTCAGCCTCTGCCGGCATCGCTCGAGGGTATTATGGTTTAGCGAATAAAAAAATCCAGTGATCGTCGCATGTCAGGTGTAAGAAGGTTTTATCAAGGTTGCCGTAATACGCGCAGTTAGCCTTCTGGGGCCGAACCTTGGTGTTAGCGTCAACATCTGGTTTAAAAGGCCTGGTATTATGACCGATCTGTTTTGCTCCATTCCTTTAAGCCCGGCCTTTGCCACTTCGCGCGGCGTAAGCTTCCCGAACTTTGACAAGGGGGGCTCTCCCCATCCCGCGGTTTTGAAAAAACCGGTATCTGTAGGGCCCGGGCACAAACAGGAGACGCTGACAGGCTTCCCATCCATTTCCACGTCCAGAGCTTCCGTAAAATTGTAGAACAAACGCTTTGCTGCAAAGTATACCGAAGCGAAGGGCCGGGGTTGAAAAGCCGCTGTAGAAGCCACATTGAGTATCCGTCCTCCTCCGTGTTTAAGCATCTCATCTATCGCATATTTCGTAAGCTAAACTAGCGAGGAGATATTCAGATTTATCGTTTGGATCTGGTGTTGCAGATCGGCTTTCGAAAAAGGACCATAGGTTCCAAAACCAGCGTTTTGAGTGCACCCCTGTAGCTGGACTGATCGGCTAAGAAATTAGGTGGTCTGTTCGATAATTGAGGGATAATTCCCTTGGAAGGAGTCGGACAGATGAGAAAGTATCGCCATTTTGACGGGGATTTTAAGCGTGACGTGGTAGCCCGCATTGATAGTGGAGCCATTACGCAGGCCCAGGCGGCCCGTGAGCATAATCT
>JAJRZK010000044.1 GCA_024275315.1 Nitrospirota bacterium | reverse complement strand
GAGGACGGGACCGCACCCCGCGGACGGGGCCGCACCCCGCGGACGGGGCCGCACCCCGCGGACGGGGCCGCACCCCGCGGACGGGGCCGCACCCCGCGGACGGGGCCGCACCCCGCGGACGGGGCCGCAACGAAGGCCCCGTAGAGCGCGGCTTGCAAAGGACCACGGCTCCGGTAGTATAAAGCTTTCGAAACGTTGTTTTATGTTTATTATTTTTCATTTGTATGATAATACTATCAACGGGTTATCGGACGCTTTTATTCACGTGGTCATCTGAAAACGTCGATAAACGGCGTGACTCTGCTTTTTGCGTGTGGGGGGGGTGAGGTTTTGCTGTCAGAAAACAGCGCCGGTGGAATCTTCAGCCGATACGGATTCGGAGCCCTCGCGGGGATCACCTTCGACGGGAAACATATCAGGATAGTCGGGCTCAGAAGAGTCGGATCGCGGTTTCGGCTCATCTCCCTGTATCAATCCGGGCCAAGCTCAAGCCAGCTCAACGACACGGGGACAATGGCGCAAGCTTTGGAACAGCGCGACTTTTCATCCGCCATAAATCCCCGCAACGCACGCGCGTTCAGCCTGGTCCGTGGTCCTTCGGTGTTCAACAAGACCATCGAACTTCCCCGGATGACAAAAGCGGAAGCTATCGCGGCGCTGAAATACACCGAAAAGGATATCGCAAATTTTCCCCTGGCCGATTCACACGTGGACGTATGGATTCTCGGCGCCGGTTCAGGCGCCGGGCGCATGCGTGTGATGGTGTCTGCCATGGAAAGGGACGAGGCGGCAAATTACCGCGCCAGCCTGAAAAAAGCCGGCGTCAACCTGGCCGGAGCGGCCCCTGCCCCTTCCGCGATCGGAGCGCTGTTTGAATACAGCAACATCCTGGACAGCCGCGCCCCTTCCCTGTTCGTGCATGTGGGCGGCGCTTTTGCGGGGATATATCTGTTCAATAACGGCGTTCCCCTGTTTACCAGGGAGATGCCGGTTGGCGCGGACGATTTTATAAACACCACGGTTGACGATATGAAAACCGCCGATCCGGCTCCAGCCTCTGTGACGTGGCCCCTGAAGAAGCTGGAAAAAGAGCTGGCCCGCTCCATCGATTATTACAGAAACACCGTCAAACCAGCCCCGAAGCTCAGCGGGTATGTCATCGGTGAAGGACCGATAACAAGAACCCTTGAAGCCAGGCTTTCAAAAACTTTCGAAATGACCTTCACGTTATACAATCCTTTCGAGGATTTCATAAGCCACGGGCCGGATATGTCGGAGCGGCTGGCGGGGCGGGGATCGGCGTACGCCATAGCGGTCGGCCTGGCCGTGGAGCGGGGAAGAAGAATCAACCTTGTCCGCCATGTCCAAAAAAGCCGGAAACCGGGATTGAAAAAGGGCGGAGCGGCTGTGGCGACCCTCGTGGCGGCGCTTGTTCTCATGACAACAATAGTCACGCGGTGGATGGAGGTAAACCATGAGCTGGACGCCAGGATATCCATGTTAAAAGTCGAAATCGCCAGCCTTGAAAAACAGCGTCTGGAGTGGGAAACGCTTTCGTCCACGGCGACGGCCCTGGAGCTGGGCTCCCGGGCGATATCAGACCAGATCAACGCATACCCATCCACCGCCCGGCCACGGCGGGACTGGGAGGGGTTGTTCCACGAAATCGCCACATCGGTCGCAGGCTCTGTCGCCCTGACCGGGCTGACCATAAACGCAGACAAAAAAGATGGAGCCGCCACACGCGCTCCATACGCGAGGGGGCGGATCATAAGGCTCGAGGGCCTGATACGCGGCTCGAAACCCAACCGCATAGCCGCGCTTAACCGGCTGTACACCAGGCTCGCCACGTCGCCATCGTTTGGTTCCGTCTCCATAGATGACACCAGGCGGAAAAGCGTCGACGGCTCCGGCGACAACTACATGTCGTTTATAATCACCGGCGAGGTCCGGCGAAACTCCGGAGCCATAATGGTCCGTCCCGCCGCAGATACCGCGCCGGACGGACCATGAGCTATTCAACGCTGAGCGTCCGGGAAAGGGCGTTGATCCTGCTGGCTGGCGCGGCGCTGGTTGCAATGGCGGCGAAAAGCCTGTTGTTCGACACCATTTACAGCGACTACGCCGCAAAACGCGAGCTTGCAGACTCCCTGATCATCAGGAAAGCCAGCCTGGAGCAATACACCGGCAGGGTTGAACATATGCGCTCGGTGGTCGCCGCGGCGAGAAAAAGGCGCTCGGCTCTCGACAGGGAGCTGTTCAGGGCGAAAACCTCCCTCGCCGCACGAAACCAGGTGCAGGCCGTGCTATCTCTCCTGGAGGAGGAGGCGGCGAACTCGCGGATAGATATCGTGGGCATCTCCAGCTCCGCCAGACGTGTGACATTCTCCGGAGCCGCCGCGAAAAACGAATATGGTCATTTGCCGACACCTGCCGTAAAAGCGGAAAACCACGGATGGAAAGCCGAGTATGACCGGAACACCATTACCATTTCCATAGAATCCGATTTCAGGTCATCCGCCAGATTCGTGCATGAATTGGCAAGGTTGCCAGTGGCGTTGCGGATATCCGGCGTACGGATATCCGCCGACCCCCTGACCCCCCGGTCTTCGCCGGTCACGCGTATCGAGCTGGAGTTTTATACCGCGGCATGACCAGACATCCCATTTGCATATCGGTTGTTTTATTTATCCTGGCGGCGTTCCCGGCCGCCGGCCCAGCCGCCGCCTATGATGATCCGTTCCGGTTCCACGAGGAAAAATCGGCGAGGACAGACCGTGGATACCAGGGGGGAAACGCCGCCCCGCTGGAAATGATCCTGATCGCGGGTAATACCAGAATCGCCATGTTTGGAGGGGAAATATACCGGGTGGGCGACGTTATCGACGGTTACACAATCACGGCGATCACTATCGACACGGTCACAGCCGGCGACAAAGAGGGATTATCAAGGATTTTCAATATCCGGAGGAACGATCGATGAGCCGTAGCCTCCGGATGGTTGCGTATATGATGATCTGCCTGACGGCGGCGTGCGCCTCGGACAGGGATCCGCCTCTGGTTCCGGAACTCAAATACAACCCTCCACAGGTGGGGGGCGCGGAATATGGACCGGCGCCGGAGGAGTTCCAACTTCACAACAGGCCAAAGACCGGTCCCGACGATGGCGCCGCGTCTGGCCGCAACCGGCCGAAAGCCTCCCCGAAGGAGTTCGTGGTGGATCTGTCCGCCATGTTGCCCGAATCCGGGAGCGGCCCGAAGGTCTCCATCAACGCGAAAAACGCCCCGGTGGATTCTGTCTTGCGGGCGTTGGCCCGGGTCGTGGGGGTCAATTTCGTGATTCACCCGGATGTAAATGGGAAAAGATCATCCGACCTGACGCTGGTGGATGTGAGCTGGCTCGAAGCGCTCGAGGCGATACTGGACTCCAGCGGGCTGGTCGCCACCATTCGAGGCAGGGATATGTTCGCGCAAGGCGAACCCGCGGCCGGAAAAAATGACGTGATAGTGATGGACACCTACGCAAACTTCGCAAAAAAAACAAAACGCCTCATGGCGCAGGCCCAAAGCTCCACCAGGATCGCCAGGCAGAAGCGGGAGCTTAGGCAGGAGATAACCTACGCAAGACGGATCGGAGATTTAACCGACCTTGCAACCAGGAGCTACCAGTTCAAATACGCGGACCCCGCCGAGGCCATGCGATATCTGGAGGCTCTTTATCACTCCACCGGAAAAGCGAACGGCTCCCCGTCAACAGCCGGCGAAACGAAAATAAATCAGGAACAGCCGTCCGCCGCCGGTGATTCGACGGGGAACGTCTCTTTTCATGAATCGGGCCGGTGGCCCGGTGTGAGGTTCGCCGTCTACCAGGCGGAAAACCTCGTTACCGTTACGGCTCCCGCCAGGTTGATGGGAAAAATCATGGAAACAATCGAGAAAATCGACATCAGGCCCAAACAGGTGTATATAGAAGCCCGGATCGTGGAGATCCAGAGAAACTCCGTCAAAGAGCTGGGGATCCAATGGGGTGGATGGATGACCGGAACCACCGGCCAGACGTTTCCCAACACCATCGGCGTATACGGCGGCGGCACGGGGTTCGGCGACGCTCCCATGGTGTCGTTGCCTCCCGCATCCGCCATCGATCAGGAGACCGGCGCTACGCTGGACAACCTGACAGGGGGCGTCCTGGGGATCACGCTCGGCGGGGTGTCCGGGTCGCAACTGTTGCAGGCGCGACTATTCGCGCTGGAGCAGGCGGGGGTTAGCAAGACCCTCTCCAACCCGAAGATACTCGCCCTGAACGGGGACGTGGCAACCATCAAGTCGGGCAAGGAAATCCCCTACCAGTCCAGTTCGGCCAACCTGGGGACGACCGTCAGGTTCCGCGAGGCGGTCATCTCTCTTACTGTCCGGGCGCTGATCATGAAGGACAATAGAATACGGCTGAAGATCAGGGCCAACAAAAACGAGGTGGACCCGAACCTGAGCGTGCAGGGAGCGCCGGCCATAAAGAAAAAGGAGCTGTCCACCAGCGTGGTCATTGAAAATGGCGGATCCGCCGTGCTCGGGGGGATGTACGAAAGAGAAGATGGCGACTTTCAAAACCGGATACCATGGTTTCACAAAATCCCCGGGCTGGGCTGGCTGTTCAAAAACGACAGAAAAATCGACAACAACCTGGAGTTACTCGTGTTCATCACGCCTACCATAATCAACCAGGACCGGGCGCGATGAGCCGCGCCAAAACAGCCTGGCTGGTCTGTGCGCTTGTCATGGCTGCGCCGCTGGGTCACGCCGAAGAACCGGGGCGGGAGCTTTTCCGGATGGCGGGGGTGATGTCGCACCGGTCATTTGAGACCAGGTTTGTGACCATCGGATCCAGGGTCGATCTCGCGATCAACGGGGCCGCGGTGGTAAAAGGCGACAGGCTCGATATCTACCAGGCAGACGGCGGGGAAAACGACAGTGGAGACAACATCGCCATGGAGATGGTGGGACGGCTTATCGTGACTTCATCCTCCCGGTCCGATCCCGCCGGAGAGGTTACGCTGGCGTACCGGGAGATATACCCGACGGCTTACGTGTCGCTGACCCTGCCGGCGTCTTTGCACATAAACCCCTACCTGCCCTTCATGCAAACCATGGCGGACACTTACCTGGACAACCCCATACTCGAAAAGCTACGCGTGGCGGTTGTCGACGTGGTGGATGTCCATGGGAACATAACCGTCGCCGGAGAGTCGATGTTCGCCGATGTGCGAAAATTCATCTGCGCCAGAGCCCAGTTCGACTGCGTCGACGCTCGGACGCTGGCTTCGGCGATGGCGGAATACGGCGTTTACACCTCGGCGAACATCGACCGGGAGATAAAAGGAAAAATGCTGGCCAACCTCAAATGCGACATCGTCGTCACGGGCCTTTACCGACGTGTGGACAACGGGCTGGAGCTGGTCCTGCTGGCTCAACCCACACACCCGATCGGCAAACGCGGACAGGCCTGGAGAAAGTTCTTTTTCCCGCGCGAACATGGCGCCGGCGATTCGCCCGCCATCGACCGGGTGACGGTCCACTACCGCAGGATCCCGAAGGGACATCTCAAAATCAGCCTGTCGCATCGCGACACCATCGACGGGATGAGAGCGGAATATTTTCATTACGAGGATTTCAGACAGCTCGTAAAAAAAACCAAAACGACAGGCGCCCGTATAGAGGCGGCCAGGTTTTTCGCCGAAGTCGACGGCCAGCGCCACCTTTTACGCGCCGACGGGGTCTTTTTCGACGAGCCGGTTTCCGCGGGGAGCCACAGGGTGGTTGTCGGCTATTATCCGGATTCGACCGCCAGAACCGCCATGGAACGATCCCGGACAGAGGCGGTGCGCAAGGTTGTCGATTTGTATGTGGGAAAAGATGAAACCGTGAGCGTGGATGTGTGCGGCATGGTGGAAAAAGGGTTCGGGTTGATAGCGGTGGATATCCACACCATGCGCGACCCGGCCTGAACAGTATGGTCGGTTGACATGTCACGATTTGAGAAACAAGCGGTGGACATCCACACCATGCGCGACCCGGCCTGAACAGCGCTATCGCCAAACCGCATTACAGCTTTTGACAAATCGCGATTCGCGTGAGGGAGAGTTAACCGGGAGCGGCTATTAGCCGAAACGGCTATTCGGAGGATTGATCGCGGGGAAGCCCCCTGTCGACTATTTCCCGGAAATCCTTGCCGGTCTTGAAAAACGGGACCTTCTTGGAAGGGACATGCACCTTCTCCCCGGTTTTGGGGTTGCGCCCCTCTTTTTCCGCGCGGTCACGCACCCTGAACGATCCGAATCCGCGTATTTCCACTTTGTCACCTTTGGCGAGGGCCTCGATAATACTGTTGGTAAAAATATTAATGATGTCTTCGGCCTGCTGTTTTTTGACGTTCACCTTTTCGGCTAGCTTTTCAGCCATTTCCGATTTCGTCATCAAGCCCCCCTTCTAAGGACAAAACAGAAGATTAACAGCGACAAACCAAATATGGTTTAACATTGCAATAAACGGCTTAACTCTAACAAAAACATAGGTCGCCGTCAATCAAAACATCATGGCGCCCCATATGGATCGAGCCCGGCCAAGCGGCCGCCCTGCGTAAATCAGCCGACCTCCTCCTCGAAGTTCTCCTCGAAATGCGTATCCACATAGTTGTCGATCATCTCGTTAAGCCTGTCCTGAAAATAATCTATACCGGCTATATCGGTCAGATTATCGAGAAAATGACGGGTAATCGAATGAATCACAGACTCCACCTCTTCAAGAGAAACATCCTCTTCAAGGAGCGCCTTGTTAATCCCGGCGACAATCCTGCTCAGTTTTTCCGAATCCATATGCACTCCAAACGGTTATGTTGTTTGATTATATAGCCAAAAGCGCCCTGATCAACGCTTTTTTACAATTACTTCATACACCGGGCGTCTGGAAGAAAACCAGCCCCGGCGGTAGCGCGCCGGCGAGAGAAAATTATTCCTCCTTGAAAATATTCTCAAGCTGTTTGGGTTTTAAGATGAGGATTTTTTTTCCCTCCACCTTCACTATCCCTTTTTCGCGCATTTTCTTCAAGCTTCGCTCGACAACCTCGAACGAGGTGCCGATTATTTCGGCTAGATCCTGTCTTGTCATCGGGAGCGTCAGCAAAAGGCCGTCTTTTTTGTTCTCCCCGATTTCCTTGCTCAGTTTCACCAGAAACCGCGCCAGCCTCTTCTCCACGGATTGAACCGCCAGCGAGCCGATATTACCCACCATCTCCCGAAGCTTGGAGCCAAGACCGACAATCATGCCGATAAGCGTGTCCGGATGTTGCTTCAGAAACTTCACGAACAGCTCGGCCTTGATCGAGCCTGCGGTCGTATCCTCCAGGGCCACAGCCGAAGCGGGATACGGGAGCTTGTCAATGGCGGCGATCTCCGCAACCGTCCCCCCCCTTCCAAACATACCCATAATAACGTTTTTCCCGCTTGGAAACTCCTTTACAACCTTCACCTGGCCGCTTGCGATTATAAACATATGGTCGGCCGTCTCGCCTTCATCGAACAGCCTTTCCCCTTTCCTGTACTCTTTCCAGGAAACGCTCCCGTCGAGGATCTTCAACTCTTCCCTGGTCAGAGTCGAAAATATCCTTACCTGCTTGAGAATATCCAGGGTGTTGGCGGTATCGAGCATTTGTCCGTTCGGCTCCGTTCCAGGTTATCCGACAATTATCGAAGGCGTCCATACCTTCAAGCTTTACAGTATAGCCCGTTGATGGGCCAAATACCACAAGTGAAAATCGTCTCCGGCGTCGACTGTATGATTTTTGTCATACACCCCAAGGCGCAAATTAAATACCGTGGATCATCTAAAGCAGTCCCATCTCTGTGAAGAGATATTTTGCAGGAGAGATAATCTAAATGGATCGATACGGAAAACTGTTCATAAAAGCCTCGGTGATATACCTGGGGCTTGGCGTATTTTTCGGCGTTCACATGTCCTTCGCCGACCACGGCATAAACGAATTACGGTTTATACACGTCCATATAATGCTACTCGGCTTCGTGGCGATGATAATATTCGGAGTGGCGTACCACATCTTGCCCAGGTTCAACGCAAGACCCCTGCCCCACCCATCCTGGGTGCCGTTGCATTTCTGGCTGTCCAACGCGGGGCTTTGGGGCATGTGCGTGATGTATGCTCTTGGCGGATTCTACACCGATGGCCCGCCAAGGATGCTGTTCGGCGTTTTCGGGCTTATGGAGGGGACAGGCATCTTCCTTTTCATAATCAATATTTTCCACGTATTGGGCGAGGATCCGGAAATAAAAGCAGAACCGAAGCGATAGCCGGACGAGGAGCAGGCTCCCCAGGGGCAAGCCCCGGAGGTGAAGCTGTCACCGAAAATGAAAATAGCGGAGATACTCGAAAAATATCCTCACCTGCGCAAGACACTGGCCCAGGAGGGTTTTGAAGAGCTTGTCAACCCGGCGGCGCAAAATTCCATAGCGAAAATGGTCACCCTCGAAATGGCGGCGAAAAAAGCCGGAAAAGAGGTTTTTCCCCTGCTGGCCAAGCTGGAGGGGAAACAGATCGTCGAATCGGCCGATGACACAGCCGGCGCGGAGCCGCAAGCCACGCCGGCGGGGACTGTCTCTCCGGAAAACGGCATAAAGCGCGGAGAGATGGCCACCGCCAAGACGCTTATAGGGCCGCTTTTAGACCAATATCCGCAAACCAAATCTGTCTTCGAAAAGCACTATGGAGCCGCGTGTTTCACATGTCCCGGACAAGCCACTGAAACAGTGGAGCAAACCGCGGGAATGCATGGAACTGATCCGCAAAAAATACTTGACGAAATCAACGCTATAATCGAAACTGAACTGGGGAAATAACCGGCTTAAGCCGCCCACCGGGAAGTTTGGCCGTCGGTCGTCAGTCCATCATTTGGGCGAGGTCACCCTCATTCGGTCGAGGTCGCCCTTGCGCCGTTGCGTTGGTGTCTTTCAAACCGTAACTAGCAAAGAAGATGTATGCCTGAACCAAAAAGCCACATAGCGCCTGTCTGGCGCAACAAACCGGCTCCATGCGGCGGGTCGGGCGGATGTCCCGCGCAGACGAACATCGCGGCGGCTCTGCACGCCCTTTCCATCAACGACACCGGCCAGGCCTGGAAAATAATGATGGACAGCCACCCGCTCCGGGCGGTGCTCGGCAGGGTCTGCTACAAGTTCTGCGAACTCCCCTGCAACAGGCGCTATTTCGATTCGGCCATATCGATACAGGCGCTCGAGGCCGTGATAGGGGATCACGGGTTCGACCCGGACTGGAGGCCGGACATCGCCCCGGCCAACGGAAAACGTGTCCTTATCATCGGCTCCGGCCCGGCCGGCCTTACGGCGGGCTGGTTTTTGAACCTGTCGGGGTTTGATGTGGAAATACGCGAAGCCGAGGATAAGCCCGGCGGCATGCTCCTCTATGGGATCCCCCCCTATCGCCTCGACAAAAAAACGCTGGACCGTGAAATAGGGTTCATCGAAACGTGCGGGGTGAAAATACGTCTCAACAGCGAGACACGAGCGGAGGATATTCCCGGGCTGATGTCGGACGGAAGTTTTGACGCCGCGATTATCGCCTCCGGAGCCGGAAAGAGCCGCCAGGCCGGGTTTCCCGGCGAGGACAAGGCGATCCGTGGTCTTGATTTTCTCCGGGACATAAACAACGGCACACACGACAGGTCGCTGTTCGAGGGGAAAAAGGTGGTGGTCATCGGCGGTGGCAACGTCGCCATGGACGCGTGCAGGTCCGCCATCAGGCTCGGCCCGTCGTCCGTGACGGTGGTGTATCGCCGGACGGAGGAGATGGCTCCGGCCCACGTCAACGAGATGGAACAGGCGAAAAACGAAGGTGTGGCGTTCAGGTTCATGGGGTCGCCGGAGGAATATGACGGGCGGATAGTGAAAATCCGCGTGATGAAACTGGGCCAGCCGGACCAGTCCGGAACAGACCAGTCTGGGAGGATGCGCCCCGAACCGACGGATGAAACTTTTGAAATGGAGGCGGACGTCCTGATAACCGCCATCGGCCAGGCTCCCGTGCGGTGGGAGATCGATAAGAACGAAAACATTTTCATGGCGGGCGATATCAACCCGGAGTCCGAGGGTACGGTAATCCACGCCATAGCCTCCGGCAAGGAGGCCGCCAGCAGTGTCAGCGAGTCGCTGGCCGGCGGGCCTATGTTTAAAGAGCCTGAAGAAGAGGAAGTCGCGTATGACAAGATGAACATAGACCGCTACTTCACTCCGCAGATGAGGATGCGATCCCCTGCCATCAACGTGGCCGACCGGCTCGGCTCGTTCGACGTCGTCGAACCTGTGCCCAGCCTCGACGAAGGGGTGGTCGAGGCCGGAAGATGCTTCCGGTGCGGGCTTTGTGTGGGAGGGCTGAACTCCGATTGCGACTGGTGTTTCAGAGCGTGCGGCGATGGCGCCGTGAAAAAGATGATGGTCGAGTGGAACCCGAAGGGGCCCCTGTTCGAGAGCGACAACTGCAACTCCTGCGGCAAATGCTGGGAAGATTGCCCGCGTTACGTGGTTCTGCCGGCTCCGGTGGAGGATTGATAATGAAACCTTTCGAAGACAGTCAGACCTGGCCATCGGCGGATCATGTGGACCAGGAGGAAGGTCCGGCCCGCACGGATTGCGGATCTGCGGGGATCGGGCCGGGGGCGTGCGGCCTTTACGCCGCCATCGGCAAGGTAAACCTGCGCGCGGCCTTCGAATCGGCCATAACCATGCAGGAACGGGGCACGTTCGGGGCGGGAGTGCTGTTGCGGGGTATATACCCGAAACGGCCGGACCATTACGCCTTCCATGTGCTTTACAGAAACAGGGCGACCGCCAAAACCATCGAGCCGGTGTTTACGGACGAGAAGATCGGCATGCGCCATTTCGGCGAAATGGAGCCGCTGGTGACGCCGGAGGCGTACCGCAAATACGACCTGCCGGAAATGCGCAGGTATTTCCTCAGCGCACCCTCGGTCGACTACATGATGCGTAAAAAGCACACGAGCGTAAAAGACGAATATGTCCGGGCGGTGGTGGAGGAGTACAACCGGCGGTACATGGGTGATTCGAGGATATTCTCCTCGGGCAAGAACGTCGGTGTTTTTCTTACGGCGATGGAGCTTAATGAAACCATCGAGGCTTTCGATCTGTATCAATACGAAAAAAAACCGCTCACCGCGATCATGATCCATATGCGCTGGCCGACAAAAATCGTGTCATCGGGCGTATGGTGGGGCGCGCACCCGATAAGCTTCCTTAATTCAGCGATAATCCACAACGGGGACCTGTCGTCATCGGCGTCGAACAGGCAGGGGCTCGAAGCGGCGGACGTGCAGAGGATGGTGGGCACCGATTCTGAAGCCATCCTGCTGGAACTGGACGACCTGGTCAGGAAAAGAAACCTCGATTACCAGCAGGTGGAATGGGTTATGTGCAGAAAATTCCCCGACGAGCTCAACAACATCGACGCCGCCGGACGGGACGAGTACCAGAAGCTGGTTAACAACCCGATCCTGGCAAGGTATAAAATGAGCGGCCCATCGTCTTTCGTCTCCATAATCGGAGCGAAGATAATCGCCGGCAGGGACAGGGATGGTCTCCGGCAACTCTGGATGGGCAGGTCGGACGATCAGAAGACGGTGATCTGGGGCTCGGAGGAGAAGGTGATATACCAAAGCGCGTGGATCGCCAAGAAAAAATTCAAGGCGATAAATTGCGAACCGGGCCGCCTGGTGGCGTTCGAACTGGGAGATGACGGCTCCATAACGGACACTTTCGGCGACACCTTGAAACAGAAAAGAGAATCAATTCCCATATAGCCGGCTAAACAGGTTGATCAATGCGACTCGCTGACAGGAAAATAGTTTACGACCGCCCGCTGAAAGTTGGAATCGGCCAGGTGGGGGGCCCCTACAGGGTGACTGTCGATCCGGACAGGTGCGTATGGTGCTACACCTGCGTCCATGAGTGCACCCACAACCTTTCATACCAGGGCCTGCGCAACGGCGTGTTCGAAGGGCGGGATATTTTTCTGGACAATAAAAAACGGCGCCTGCCGGAGGGGGCCACAAAGGGCGAGTACCTGCGCCAGGAACTGCGGATAGCTGACCGGGACTGCTGCAACTGCAAACGTTGCGTGGCCATGTGCCCCACAAACGCCATCATGGTGGACAAGAACCCGAACTGGCACGAGATAGGAACCCCGGACCACGGGGCCACTACCATATTCCAGAACCTGCTCCGGTCCGAGGGCAAGCTGATGACCAACTCGATGATGGAATACAGCCATCCTCCCGATTACGAGGATTTCCACATAGACGCGTCGATAATACTCAATCCGCCAAGAGACAACAGAAACGAGTTCGCAGGCCAGCTCAACGACTGTTACCTGGGCAAACATCCGCAAAGACGAATCCGGGTGAACACGCCTGTTTTCGATTCGCACATGAGCTACGGATCCAACAGCCACGAGGCTTTCCTCGCGCGGCTGATGGCGTCTGTCGAGCTTGGCAGGCCCTTCTTTGTCGGCGAGGGATACATCCATCCCGACTTCGCGTCCGCCTTCGGAAACTGCATTCTCCAGTTCGGCACGGGAGGGTTCGGACCGTGGGTGGATCTGGACCAGTTTCTCGGCATCTCGATGAAGTACGGACAAGACGCCAAAAAGGGTAAAGGCGGCAAACTACCCGCCCCGAAAAACGACTGGGAGATCGCGCTTATCCGATGTATCGAGCCATACCGCGATGTGAACTCTCCGAACCCGCAACATCTCCAGTACTCCATAGAAGAGCTTCGGATGCGCATCGCCAGCCTGCGCGCCGCCCTGGGGCCCAATAAGCTGGTGGGGGCGGATATCTATGGCAAAATATGGAACGTGGACCATATAGTGGTGGCCCTGGCCAGGGCCGGGTTCGACTACATAACCCTGCGCGGGGGCGGCGGAGGCACCGGGGCGGCTTCCATCACGGACCTGCAGAACCGTGGTCTGAGCTCGCTTTATATCGGCAAAATAGCCCATGACGCCCTCAAACGCGAAGGTCTGCGCGAATCGGTCTCGTTAATCGGCGAGGGGGCGTTTTTAAACCCGAAGATGGCGATGCTGGGCCTTATGGTGGGTTACGATTTCATCGGGACCGGCACGCGGCATCTCATCCCGCTCGGTTGCACCATGTGCCGCAGATGCCACACCGGACAGTGCGCGTGGGGCATCACCGGCAGGCCTTACGGGCACCGCATCGACCCGGAGGAGGGGTGCAGGCGGATCGTGAACATGATGGGATCGTGGAAACGCGGGATGGAGGGTCTGGCGGCGGGGCTGGGATTCACCACCCACGAAGATGTGGTCGGGTCCCGCGAGTTCCGGTATCATGGGACCAACCCGATGCTCTACGAAGCCTTCGGCAAGGAGCCTTTTTGATGAACCAGACACCTGATGCGATGTTTAGCGTGAACAGGAAAAACAGGCCCGCCGACGAGCTGACGCTTTCCAACTCCACCACCCTGGATGAAACCCGCAAGCTCGTCAGCGGCCGCGACAGCGTCACCATCGACTGTGGCGTCATGGAGATGGACGGGCTCAAGCTCAACGACATGATGAAAACCGCCAGGGCCGAAGGGGTGACGCAGTTTGAGCTGATAAACGTGTGCGGCCAGAACATCATCGGAACCGGCGTGCCGGGTCGCGCCAGAATATCCGTGTACGGGCTGATGGGAAACCACTCCGCCGCCTTTATCGACAATATAGAACTAAACACATACCCCACGTTTTTTCCCAACGACGTATGGTGCCCCGGTGACGCCCAGGTGGCCATCGGCAACACGTCCAACCCGACACAGCTGAACATCGGCGGCTCGGTGGACGACCTGTTCACAAGCTATTGCCCTTCCGGAATGTTCCGTGTGGCCGGGCAGGGGGGCAACCGTTGCGGACTGCGGGCCGGAGCCGGCATACCTCATGTATGGAGGAAAATAGACTACTCCGCGTTCGCCGGCATGACCGCCGCCCAGATAAACGAGGATCTTCTGTACAAATACCAGTCCCGCAAAGCCAAGCTAAACAAGCTGGGGTTTCAGAAATTTCTCCTCGAGTTCAAACGCAAAGCCGAAGACCGCCAGCCGCCTGTTATCGTGTTCGGGCGCAAGGTGCGGGATTATTTCATGGAATACGCCCAGGGCACCTACGGGGTCATATTGAACGTTTACGATGTCAAGAGCCCGGCGGGATATTACATCTGCTCCGGGATGACGGCCGGCAAAGCGTTTATACGGGGCGAAATCAACCCGGAACAGCTGGGGGTGAATGTCAAGTTCGCGGTTCTCACGGAGATTGACAGAAGTTTTATCAGCAACCAGATAAATGATTTTTACAACACCTTCAGCGGCAGGATAACAGAATCGTACCAGCACAGGCTCGACACGCTCTTGGAGAGCTATGCAAAACAGCCGGAAAAAATCATCGACGGGTTCGTCAAGATCATCCCCGCCGACCTGGATGATTGAGAGGCCGTCCCCGGTTTTCAGCAATTACGGGCAACAGACTGTCACCTTGTTTCGACCCAGCTCTTTTGATTTGTAAAGAGCCCGGTCCGACCTTTCTATCAGGCCCACCGGGTCTTTGGCGTCCACGGGACAAGTCGCCACCCCCACGCTCACCGTCAGTGTGCCCATCGGCTGTTTTTCCTCACCATCGAACCTGGTGGCCTCCACTTCCGACCTGATGCGCTCGGCTATTTCCTCGGCCTGGTCTTTGTCTGTTTGTGTCAGTATGATGACAAACTCCTCTCCGCCGTATCTTGCCACGATGTCCGTGTTGCGGGCCGACCGCCGGAGTATGTCCGCAAGATTGGTCAGCACCGCGTTGCCCAGCAGATGGCCGTGGGTGTCGTTGAACACCTTGAAATGATCGACATCCAGCATAAGCAGGGAAGTCTCGTGTTTGTATCTGCTGCTCCGCTTGATCTCGCTCTCCAACGCCCGCACAAAGTACCGGTGGTTATACAGTTTTGTCAACCCGTCGGTGGTGGCCATAAGCTCCGCTTTCTCCAGGAGAAGCGCCTTGTCGATCGCGGCGGCGGCCTGGAGGCTCAGCAGGTTTATCACGTTAATCTCTCTTGCGGCGAACTTTCGCTTCTTGAAATCGTCCACGTACAAAATACCCATGATTTTGCCCGTCACTTTCATGGGACTGGCTATCAGCGACTTCAGCCCCAACCCCAAAAGTGGCGTCGTGTCAAAACCAAGGTCGGCCTCCAGGTCCTCGATGACAGTTGGGCCGTTGTTGGAAAGGATATGGCCCGTAAGGCCTCCGGGACGGACTTTCCACTCATAGTTTTCCGGAAGATTCAACTGCTCGAATCCGAGCGTCGCCTTGACCTGCATGATCCCCTGCTCCTCGTCGTACAGCGCCAGGGTCCCCGCGGACATGCCTGTGATGCTCAGCGCAGACTCCATGATCAGGTCCAGGGTCTGCTGTGTGTTGGCGGCGGAGGCCAGCATTATGCCCGCGCTGCAAAGCACCTCCTGCTCAGCCAGGTTCAGCGCGATTTCCCGCTCACGTCTTTTCTGTTCCTCCAGAAGTTGCCACATCAGCCACGACCCCAGCGGCGAAAGGAGCATGGACCTGGACTTTTTCTCTTTGCGAAGGTAGTCATCGACAGCGGGGTTGCCCGTAACATCTATGAGGATATCGATCTCGTCCCACTCGGCCAGTTCTTTGTAGTCGGAGAAAAGGCGGATGTTTCTCCGCCGCGCCATCTTGACCGCCTCTCTTTGTTCCGAGCGGTAAGCCAACCCCACAATACGGGCTTCCGGGTTTTCTTCGAGAATATCAATCAGGAAGGCTCCGCCTTCTCCAGCCCCGATTATTCCAATCTTGATCAGATTCAAATCATGAATCACTAACCAGACGTCCCTTGGGAAAATGTGTGTACTGCTTGATATCGTTCCATATATCCCTGCTTATCCAATGGCAGGTCTTGCAATCCTTCGAGGATCTGTACGGCTCTTTGCTGTACATACTCGTCACTTCGGCCAGATGTTGGGCTGGTTTGAATTTGCTATGGACGTGGCAGCTTTCACAATAGTCCACGATTGTTCTGGTTTCCTCATACGGCGCCATCTTTCCTGCGAACGCATTATCGATGGGTTTGCTGGCGCATGAGACGCTCGTGGCGCCGAGAAGCGCCGCAAGGAAAATCAACAAAGGCCTCATATTCGCGTTATGGTGAAATATTTAAATATTAAAGTTAAATTAAGTATAGACTATAGCACTTTCCGAATTTACTGCAATAATAACCCTAACTCAAGAAAAGTTGTGAATATAATTGATTTGAAGCAGAGCACGCTGGCCGAAACGGAACACTTCGTTTCCAAGGCGGGAGAAAATCCATACAGGGCCAGGCAGATTCGCCAATGGATTTTCCATCGGGGTGTCTGCGATTTTGGTTCCATGACAGATTTGTCCAAATCATTACGTGACAGATTGGCCCACATCGCTTCGGTGACATGCCTGAAACAGATCGGAAAAACCGAATCCGCCGACGGTACCATAAAACTGGCGTTCGAGCTGTCTGACAGCGCCATTATCGAAAGCGTCTGGATTCCCGAGGAAAAACGAAAAACATTATGTATATCAACCCAGGCCGGATGCAAGATGGGGTGCCGGTTCTGCCTGACGGGGAAAAGCGGCTTTATCCGGAATCTTTCCGCCGCCGAAATCGTGGACCAGGTAATCTGCGCCCGCAAATCGGTCCCTGGAGGTAGGGTGACAAACCTGGTGCTGATGGGCATGGGGGAGCCGCTGGACAATTACGAAAACACATTCAAAGCGCTTAAGGTCATAACAGAACCCGACGCGGGCCTCGTAGGGGCGAGAAAGATCACTCTTTCAACGGCGGGGGTGGTTCCCGGGATCATGAAAATAGCGGACGATTTCCCCAGGGTCAAGCTTGCCGTATCCATAAACGCGCCAAACGACGATCTCCGAAATGAACTGATGCCGATCAACAGGAAATATCCGCTGGCCCGGCTCCAAAACGCCCTGAAAACGTTTCCGGCCCCAAAGGGCAAACGGATAACGCTGGAGTATGTAATGCTCAAGGGGGTGAACGACTCTGAAAACAACGCAATCGAGCTCAGCGAGTTCGCGGCGAAAGATTTCCCGGCGAAGATAAACCTGATTCCTTTCAATCCGTGCCCCGGGGCGCCGTTTGACAGGCCCGACCGGCCCGAAATCGAAAAGTTCCGGGACATTCTCGTAAACCGTGGCCACAACGTGTTTATAAGAGAGAGCCGGGGAAACGATATTCTGGCCGCGTGCGGGCAGCTGAGCCGGTCGATCGGAGGACGGGACACAGCCTGAGCATCCTTCGGATAACCAGGATTTGGCGTAAACATACGATACACCTTCGTCGTAAGGCATGTTTCACGCCCACGTTTTTTCCAAACTGCTACAATAAAATATTTCAGGAAACTTTTTTCGACAATGTTCTACATAGCCATAGTCGGCAGACCCAACGTGGGCAAGTCGACGCTGTACAATAAAATAGTCGGCGGCCGTCCCGCCATCGTCGACCACATTCCCGGAGTCACCCGCGACCGCAACATCGCTTTCACAAAAAAAAGGGGCCGCAAATTCGGCCTGATCGATTCCGGAGGATTCGAGCCCGACTCCAGGGAGGCCCTCATGGAGCAGGTGAAAGAGCAGGCCATGATGGCCATCGAAGAAGCCGACATCATCTTCTTCGTGGTGGACGGCAGGAAAGGGATGACAACACTGGACGAACGGATCGCCGGCGACCTGCGCAAAACCAGCAAGCCTGTCTACCTGGTGGTGAACAAAATAGACGACCCGGGAAAAGAATCGCTGGCGCATGATTTCGCCTCCCTGGGGTTCGGGTCGGTCCACGCCGTAAGCGCGGAGCATTCCCTGGGAATAGAGGACCTGCTCGATGAAGCGACCGGACTTTTCCCGGAGGACGAGGAGACGCGCCCCGAAGATGTTGAACCGGACCATGCTGTCAGGATAGCGGTGGTCGGCAAGCCCAACGTGGGGAAATCATCGCTGGTCAACAAGCTCCTGGGGTATGACAGGATGATGGTGAGCGATATCGCGGGTACCACCCGTGACGCTGTCGATTCCGACATTTCCCATGATGGCAAGCGATACACCCTGATAGACACCGCCGGGATACGGCGCAAGGCCAAGGTGACGGCGAAACTGGAGAAATACTCCGTGATCATGGCTGTCAAGGCCATCGAACGTTCCGACGTGGCGTTGCTGATGATAGACGCGGTGGAGGGGGTCACCACACAGGAGGCGAAGATAGGCGGCCTGATCGATGAGTCGGGCAAGGGGTGCGTGATAGCCGTGAACAAATGGGACATAATGGAAAAAGACGACAAGACCACCCTTCGCTATACCGAAGCGATCCGCAACCAGCTTGCGTTCCTGCCCGGCGCGCCTGTCGTGTTCATATCCTCGCTCACCGGCCAGCGGCTGGACAGGGTGTGGTCGGCGGTGGACGAGGTTTTCGATCAATACAGCAGACGCATCGGATCCGGGGCGCTGAACAGCCTCATGGCGAGCATAAAGGCAGCCCAGTCGCCTCCCATGCGCAAAAACAGGCGCGTGAAAATATATTACGCCACCCAGGTGTCTGTAATGCCGCCGACTTTCGTGTTCATGACCAACATGCCCGAAGGGGTCCATTTCTCCTACAAGCGGTACATCGCAAACCAGCTCCGGCGAAACGCCGGGTTCGACAAAACCCCCATCCGCATGATTTTCCGCAAACCCGCCGGCAGAAGAACGAACACCGGCCGTGGAGGAGTTGGAAGATGAGGCCGCACCGGTGATAAGATACGGCGTCAACCAGGTAACGTAAAACTAATGGAAAAAAAGCATATCAACTTCTATGTGGGCCTGATCTGGCTTAGCGTCGCCCTGGCCCTGGGGGGTGTGGCGCTGATCTTCGTCAACCTGAACGAGACCGTCCAGAACGAGGCGGAGCGCGCTTTTCAGAAAAACCTCAGGTTCATCGCCGAATCATCGGCAAAATCGGTCAAGCTGTTCATGGAAGGGGTGATAAGCGAGATTGTTTTCCAGACCCAGCTCGAGGTCGTGAAAAATTACAGAATCGACAAGGTCGACGACTCGTTCCGGAGTGTCATATTCCGCCAGAGCGAGCGCATATCCCATCTTGTGCTCCTGGACGGCTCCGGAAACATCAAGGTCATGGTGACAAAAGACCCCGACCCTTTCCAGATGAGGGGGCAGATCAAGGAGTTTTTCAGGGCCACGGCGACGGGATGGAGCGTGCGCATCTCCGACCATATGTTCGAGTCCGACACATACCGCGGGATAGCGGTGGGCATGCCCATATTCAGAAAGCTGAAGGAAAACCAGGCCACCGCCCGGCTTCCCAGCGCCATTTACGCCTCCGGCATGGTCATAGCCCTTATCAGCGTGGACGACCTGACGGAAAACCTGATCAAACCGGTGAGGATAGAAAAATCCGGATTCGCCATGCTAAGGACATCCAGTGGAGAGATCATGGCCGACCCCGCGCGCATGACCGAGTTCACGATGGGCCTGTACGGCCCCGGCGCCGCCATGCACAGGTTCTCCGACGAGTTCGGACGGTTGCTCGACGGCGACGATGTGGCCGGCTGGAAACATATCGGCCAGAACAAGCGGAGCCTGCTTCTGGACAAGGGTTCCGTGCAATGGTTTTTGGCCACGTCCCCCATAGATATTCTGGGCAAGCGCTGGACCATGGCGGTGGCGGCCCGGCAATCGGAAATATCCCACCTGTTAACCACGAGTTTCCGCCAGTCGGTGACGCTGGTCGGTTTCGTGGTTGTTATTTTTCTTATCGGGGGTTCGATGCTGACACGGGTGAACAGGCGGCTGGCGCGGGCGGAGGAGAAAGCTAGGCTGGCCGCGGAGCTCGAAGAGAAAAACCTGTCGCTAAAGGAGATGAACCGCCGCATGGACGAATTCGTGGCCATAGTCTCGCACGACATAAGGTCACCGCTCAACGTTGTCCGGGGGTTTATAAAGGTCATACAATCATCGCCGGAAGGAGCCGTCTTCGACAGAGAGACATCGAGCATGTTGCGCTCGTGCAACCGCCTGACCCAGCTTACCAACGACATCCTCGACATAGCCAAGCTCGAAGCCGGCAAGCTGAAGCTGGCCTACGACCCGATCACGCTCGATAACATAATAATGGAAAGCGTGCAGACCATGGAATTCGCCACAAAAAAGAAGAACCAGAAGACAATCGTCAACCTGGGCGAGGAGACCCGAATGGAGGGTGATTCGGGCAAGCTGTTGCAGGTGATGAACAACCTGATAGGCAACGCCGTGAAGTTCACGCCGCACGGGGGGAGCGTTACAATCTCAAAAGAGACGGACGACGGGTCCGTTCTTATCCAGGTGACCGACACCGGGCCGGGGATCGACGTGGATGATCTCGGGATCGTCTTCAGCAAATTCGAGCAGGTCAGGCGGCATCAGCAGGGGATAGAGCCGGGCTCCGGGCTGGGGCTTATGATCTGCAAGAACATCGTCGAGCTTCATGGCGGCACGATCGGAGTCAACAGCAGTTTGGGACAAGGCTCCACTTTTTATGTTACCCTACCGTTAAAGAAACCTTCATCGAAACAATAGGAGATAACCTGGCTGGACAGAAAATCCCAACTACCGCTTTTATTACAGGAAGCAGGATATGGCTGGTAAAGAGTCGAGAAAAAGCCCAAGGGTGAGCAAGCTTTGCTTCACATCCGTAAAACGTTACGACACCACCGGAGAGCTCGAAGAGGCCCAGGTCGGCAAAACGCTGAACATTTCCGATGGAGGGATACTTCTCGAAACGGATCATCCCCTGCCATTCATGGCCCAGTTGGAAATTGTCATCGGGCTGGACGACGAAATGCTCAAGCTTAAAGGGGAAGTGGTCCATTTGCTGAAAAAAGAAGATGGCGCGCTGGAGATGGGAATCAGGTTCCTGGAGGTTTCCAGCAAGGATCGTGAAACGTTGAGAAACTCGCTTATCGAAGGCGGGTTAGGCAACCACGACTCGCCTTTCATGGAGTTTTTCGGCTAGTATGCCTATGGCTTATAGCTGTAGGCGAACCACACCGCCTGTTTCCAGATGAATTGTTGACCCTGTATGAAAATCATGCCCGCAACAGCCGATAATTAACAGCCATCAATTTTCACCACTTACCGGGAGTCTCCATGCTGCGTTACAAACCCCTGCCAAACGCCATCCCCGGAGCTGGCGCGGCAAAACTTGACGGGTCGCGTGTCGGGTCCGGGGTTTTGAGCCTGGATGCGGGCCAGAACCCTGTCATGGTGTTGCGAACCGCCGACAGGAAACTAGGGGCGGTGATCTGCGTGACCGAAACCGGGGCGGGTTACGCCAACAAGATAAAAGAGACCTTCGCCCAGGTCTTACGGCGGTTCGCGGCGGGAGGAGGAAAACACAGCGTCATCGAGGCGGCCATAACAGGGGGCGCGGACGGCTCCGAATGGAAAATTCAAAAGCTTCGTAAAGCCGCCATGGCCGAGTCCGTCACCCCCCAGGAGTTTGACTTAAACGGCCTTTATTACCGGAAAATATATTTTGACCCGAAGTCAGGGGATGTATCCGTATATAAGGAACGAGCCAACCCCGCCAGCTGGAACCCGGCGACGGCCAACCTGTCCCTGACCGACGGCACACGAGCGTTCAGCGAAGGCCACGCCGGGGGTGTCGTGGCCAACGCGACAAGATTTTTCAGGGAGACATCCACCTTCAAGGCGTTGCGGGAGCTGATCATTCCAGAGCATCTTGCGGTCAATTCTGGAAAGCCCTTCAACGTGTGGTGCGCCGCGTGTTCCAACGGTATAGAGGCCTATTCGTACGCGATGTATATTCACAGGCTTCTTTACCGGGCGAACGCCAACATACCATTTACCGTGTTCGGAACAGACATCAACGCCCAGTTGATAGAAAACGCCATCGCCGGCGAATACGAAATCAACGATAAGGACCTCAAGTCATACAAGGCCTACCTGAACCATTACGGTACCGTAACCACGAACCGGATAACCATGAAACCGGAAATTCGCCGCCATCTGTCTTTCAGGGTTTTCGATATCAGGAACAGGCCGCGCAAGCGTCGGTTTAGCATGATAATATGCGCCAACGTGTTCCAGTATTACAACGATGACGCCAGGGCGTTTTTCCTGGAGAATTTTATCAGCGCGTCGGAGCGGCCCGGTTATATTTTCGTGGGGCCGGTAAGAAAACAGATAATTAAACACCTGAGCCTTACGCAGTTGATCAATTACAGGATGTTGCGGGTCGATTAGCCGCAAGCGGCCGTCATTCGCCGCCATCCGGAGGCGCGGCGAATTTTCCGGAGGGGGAAGCGGCCATGGCTTCCTGCACGGCTTCTAGCGTCACATATTTGTAGCCATGCTCCCTGGCGTGTTTTTCCACGGCTTTCGTGGCCATGCCGCGCGCAAAAGCCGGCGCCCGCGAAAGCCTGTCACGGGCCTCTTTCGTCCATCCCATTTTTTTGCCCACGTCGTCGGCGAAAAACGATCCGAACTTTTCCATTATCACCCTGTTTTTCTCCGGCCTGGCGCCGAGAAAAGACTTTATCTGGCCGATGACATCCACCTTGCGCTGGTTCCCGGAAAATCCGGCGCTCGCTTTGTCCCATGCTTTCATGTCGATTTCGGCGAACCCCATCTTTTTCATCCGCTTTGTGACGAGCATCATCGACTCGTCCCGGATTTCCGTCAGAAACTGTGAGTCTATGCGCTTTTTTCCCCTGGCCGCGGCTCGTCTTTGCATCAGCTTCAAAATCCCCGGCCGCACGAAATCGGGAGCGTTATCCACCCTGGCGCGGGCGTCTTCGTCCCACGGAATTTCCTCCGATCCAGCGGGAGTGTCCGCCTCGGCGTCATCTTTCCGGCCGAACATGGGCGGAGGCGCCGGCGCGGCGGATTTCATCACTTCAGATGTTATCAGCTCCGCTCCGTTTTGGGCGGCTTTTTTTTCAACCGCCATTCTGACGATGGATCTTGCGAAAAACGGAATTTTCTCCAGGGCCGCCTCCGCCTCTTCGGTCCATTTTATCCCCGAGGGCTTGCGCTGCTCGAACTTGGCCATCGTATCGATATTGACTATCGCCTCCTCGTCCCCGTCCGGCTCGTAAACACACCACATATCCTCGCCCATATCATCGCCCAGCGTCGCCAGCGCCCGGGCGCGGCACCCACCGCACAGCAACCTGTACGCGCACCTTCCGCATTTCCCCTCATACTCGGGAGCGCGGTACCTGCCAAACACCTCCGAACCGTTCCACACCTCGCCGAAACCGGATTCGTTCAGGTCTCCTGCGACATTGTCCATGTAGGGGCACGGGGTGACCTTGCCGGCCGGATCGATCCTGCAATAATGCGTCCCGGCGCGGCACGCGGCGATGTATGTTTCAAGCAGGTGGGTTTCGGGGTTTTCCTGGTGCAGTATCCGCTTGAAATGGGGCGCGCATTTCGGCCGAATCATCATACCGGGATAAGAGTCCCGCTCGGTCGCGGCCCATTTGAGGACCTGCTCGTATTCATCGGCGGTGATGTCGGCCATGGTCTCCCCCCGCCCGGTGCACACAAGGAAAAACAGGTTGAACACCTTCGCCCCGATCCTGTGCGCCCATTCTGCGATGAGCGGGATTTGATCCAGGGCGCCGCTTGTCGGCGTGGTTTGCACCTGCACGCTCAACCCGGCCTCTTTCGCCGCCGCCAGACCTTCCATCGCGGATTTCAGCGCCCCCGGAGCGCCCCGGAACGTGTCGTGCTTCTCCGGGACAAGCGAATCCACACTCACCCCCACCCCCGACAACCCGGCTTTTGCGAGCCTGCCGGCCACTTCGGCGGTCAGCAGAGTTCCGTTGGTTCCCAGGACAACCATCATGCCCAGCCCGGCGGCCTTGGATATGATATCGTACACATCCTCCCTGGCCAACGGCTCCCCGCCGGTGAGTATCAACACCGCCCCGGGATTTACTTCCGCTATCTGGGAGACGATTTCAAGAGCTTTCGAGGTGGAAATCTCATCCGCCGATCCGCTCTCCCTGCCGTTCGCGTCGATATAGCAATGCGAACACGCCAGGTTGCATCGGGAGGTGATATTCCAGGAGACAGCGTACGGAACGAAGGACATCGTTACATGCCCATTTTCGATCTGGCTTCCACGATCATCTCAGGTGTAATCAGGTTTGCGCCCTGCTTGCGGGCGGCGGCTTCCATATGACCCTTTACAAGGTTGCGCACGAAGTCCGGCACACGTTCCATCATCTGCAGAGCCTCCTGGGTCCACTCCACCGGGTCGAGCAGGTCGGCGTCGAGCGGGGCAGGTTTCTCGCGGCGGCTGACGAGCATCACGTTGCAACCGGCCCGTCTTAACAGGTTTTCGGCGTTCGACCCTATGTCGAGATCGCCGCTGTCATGCACACCTATCTTGCCCAGCGCCAAAAGCGCCACATCCTTCCCGTCCAGCCATTTCAGTATCTCGTCATACGGCTTGCCGGACAGGACATGGGTCTCGATATCGACCCCCTCGCTCTCGGCCATAGCCTTGGCCTGGTTCAGGTGGTCGACATAAATTTTCTCCAGGCCGGAGTCGATAATCTCTTCATGCAGTTTTTCCTGTTGCTCGAACCGGAAGGTCTTACCCGCTTCTTCGGACAGAACTTTCGAGATGCTCTTGAAAGCCTTGTAGTGAAAGTCCGGATCGAACACGGTAAGCGCGGTCACCTTGCAACCAAGCTTTTTATT
>JAJRZK010000043.1 GCA_024275315.1 Nitrospirota bacterium | reverse complement strand
TTAATAGCTCTGAAAACATGGTTCCTATCTTGGTCACGGCTTGAATCTCCTTTGTTGGCAATGTTAAATGCAATCTCATTATCCAACATTTATGGCGATTCAGGCCTGACCAGTTTAATTTTTACCGGACACTAGTGATAAAAGATATGTAATCCAGAAATAATAACTTTCGTATTCGATGTGTTAGTTATTCTTCCCAAATAATTTCCGGCGGGCGGTATCGAGCGCATCAGCTTGCTTTTGACTACATCCCAAATCACTGGTGCGCTACATCCCAAATACTCGTGAATGAGAATATTCCGAGTGTTGTATTCCCCCGCCTGTCATGAGATAATCTGCGGGCGTTTTGGCGGAATTCTGTTTACGGCGTGAGGAAACGTCGGCAGATCCGCAACGCCGCCGGGGAAGTCGGATCGTAATTAATAACCATGGATTGTTGAAATGGCGAAAAAACCCATAAAAATTACCGAAGTTGCACTCAGGGACTCGCACCAGTCGTTGCTGGCCACCCGCATGAAAACGGAGCACATGGAGCCCATTGCGGAGAAAATGGATAAGGTAGGTTACTGGTCTGTGGAGATGTGGGGGGGGGCCACGTTTGATTCGTGCATACGTTTCCTGAACGAGAACCCGTGGGACCGTGTGCGAACACTTAAGAAAAAAATGCCGAACACCCCGTTCCAGATGTTGTTGAGAGGGCAAAACGTGGTCGGATACCGGCATTACGCCGATGACCTGGTTGAAAAATTCGTAGACCTGGCCTGTGAGGCGGGGATCGACGTGTTCCGCATATTCGACGCGTTGAACGACCTTCGAAACCTGGAAACATCCATAAACCGTGTGCGTAAAAACGGCAAGCACGCCCAAGGCGCCATGAGTTACACCACCAGCCCCGTGCACAACACGAAATTTTTTGTGGAGCTGGCCAAGCGGTTGGAGGATATGGGCGCCAACACGGTGTGCATAAAAGATATGGCGGGCCTATTGGCGCCCGCTTCGGCGTTTGAGCTTGTATCGGCCATAAAAGAGACCGTGAAAGTTCCTTTGCATCTGCACACACACACCACCTCCGGCCTGGCGCTTATGACGGTCACCAAGGCCATCGACGCCGGGGTGGATATCATCGACACCGCCATTTCCTCCCTTTCGATGGGAACCAGCCACAGCCCCACCGAAACCATCGTGGCGGCCTTGCAGGGAACGGATAACGACACCGGGCTTGACATGGACAAGTTAATTGAGATTTCCAATTATTTTGCTGGTGTGCGCAAGGAATATTCCGCTTTTGACACCGATTTTCTCGGCGTGGATGTCAATATACTGAAATCGCAAGTGCCGGGCGGGATGATATCCAACCTCGAATCCCAGCTCAAGCAACAAAACGCCATCGACCGGCTTCCGGAAGTGATGAAAGAGCTCCCACAATGCCGCAAGGATATGGGTTATCCGCCGCTGGTTACCCCCACCTCGCAGATAGTTGGAACCCAGGCGGTGTTGAACGTGCTTATGGGACGGTACAAGGTCATATCAAAGGAGTCCCGCGACCTTATCCAGGGGAAATATGGCAAACTGCCCGGCCCGGTGGACCAGGAACTGATGGACCAGGTGTGTAGTGACAAGGGGTGTATAACTGTTCGACCGGCCGACCTGCTGGAGCCTGAATGGGAAAAACTCAAGGAAGAGGTGAAAAACAAAGCCACTGACGACGAAGATGTCATCGTATTCGCCCTGTTTCCACAGGTGGCGGATCAGTACCTGGAGAAACGAGGCACGCCTCCGGACGAAATATACAAAAAAGAAGAGGCCGTCCCCGCTCAAACCGCAGCCCCAACCAACGCCTTCCGCGTTACGGTCAACGGCAAACCGTATGACGTTGTGGTGGACGAGCTCGACGCTGTTCCATCTTCCGCCGCTCCAGCTCCGGCCGCCAGCCATACAGAAGCGCCCGCCGCCGCTCCATCTGGCGGGGGAGAGCCGCTGGCGTCACCCCTGGCGGGGTCTGTATGGAAGATCAAATGCCATCCGGGCCAGTCTGTCAACAAGGGGGACGTGGTGGTTATCCTGGAGGCGATGAAGATGGAGACTGATATTGTGGCGCCAAGATCGGGGGTTGTCGGATCTGTCTCCATAAAAGAAGGGGACAAGGTAAACCCGGGTGACACTCTGCTTACCATAGGATAACAACAGGCGCACGGCGCGTAACGTGGACGCCGGCTGACAGATCGTTACGCCGTTTTGTTCCGGGTGACTACTTGGAAGTATGCCGGAACGACCCGTCCCAATCGTCCGGCGGGGGGTTTTGTTTGTATGTCACGGCCCTGTCGAGCAGGACTTGTGTCGGCCCGTCGGGAGCTTCGTTGAGCGCAATCCCGGCAAGCTCGATCACGTCATCCCACCTTCTTTGTTTATACGCCTGCCACACCGGTTCATAGTTTTTGATCAGGCGCAACTGGGCCTCGGTTTCACGCCCCCTCCTCGCGACAATTTCAAACACCCGCACCGGTTCGTCCTTGCCCTTGACTTTAAGGAAATCGATCTCCCGTCCCGTAATGTTTTTTTTCGCAATTTCCCATGTGGGTTCTGCGGCCAGTATTTTTGTTCCATAAATCTTGTTCAACCCCTCAAGCCTCGCCGCCTGGTTGACCGGGTCACCCAGCGCTGTATAATCGAATCTTGTTTCCGACCCCATGTTTCCGACAACACACTCGCCGGAGTTGAGACCGATCCGTATATTCACCGGCGGCAACCCCTCGCTTACAAGACGCCGGCTCATCTGTTCCAGTTTTTCCTGGCTCAGCAACGCGCAATAGCAGGCTTTTATCTCCTGGTCGTCCTGGTCCAGCGGCGCCCCCCAGAACGCCATAACCGCGTCACCTATGTATTTATCCACGGTGCCGTCATACGCTGTCACGGTGTTCGCCATGAGGGTTGTGTATTCGTTGAGTAGCTCCACCAGCTTTTTTGGCTCCAGCCTTTCCGACAGGGGTGTGAACCCTTCAAGGTCAGAAAACAGCAGTGTCAGCCTCTTTTTTTCGCCCCCCAGCTTCAACCGCTCCGGCTCCGCCAACATCTGTTCTATCACAGCGGGGGAAACGTAATATCCAAACGCCCTGTGTATCTCACGCTTTTTCTTACCCTCTGTCTCATATTTCCAGATGGCCGATCCCGCCAGCGATACAAACACGGCGATCTCGACAGGCACAAGGTTTATCCACATGCCGTTGGAAAATCCGACGCTGGACAGGATAAAGGGAATCCACGCGGCAATCGCCACGACAAACCCGACCACGATCACCGATGGGATAAGCAGAACCCCGGCTGACACCGCCAAAGCGCCGGCGAATGCGATTGCGTGCAACCACCCGGATCCGAGTATTCTTATGTGCCTTTTTCCCAGAATAGTGTCGAGGGCGGAGGCGTATATTTCTATCCCCGGCGAAACCGGCGAAAGGGGATTCGGTTTCAGGTCGAACAGCCCGGGGGCCGTATAGCCGACAATGACCACAGAATCCTTGAACACCTGCTTGGGAACTGTCGGCTCCTGTCCGCTCTGCTCCATTATCGCCGACGAAATCACCGCCGCCGCCGGATATCTCTGATATGTGCCCCTTGATCCAAGATAGTTGATCAGCATGTCCCCGTTTTCGTCCAAAGGGATCGAATATTTACCGATGTTGACACCACCATCGGTAAATTCAACCTTATCGGCGGTGTCGAACACAGGAACGGCGAACAGGGCGGGCGCAAGCTCGTCTCCATACTTTACCGCCAGAGCCACCCGGCGATAGACACCATCACTGTCAGGCCTGAAAATAACCGTCCCGACCCTATGGACAGCCTCCAGTATCGCAGGAAGCGGGAGCGAGACCCCGTTTTTTAAGTATCCATCGGGCGCAACGCCTTCGTAAGGGATGGTGAATCTTTTATCCAGGGCTTTTGTCTCTTTGCCGGTGCGGTTTTTCATAAATGCCGCCGCCAGGCTGACTTTGCCATTGTCTCTGATAGCAGAGGCGAACTCCTCGTCCACCTCCATGCCGTAAGGCGATATATTATTGAACAGAATGTCGAACAGGATGGCCCTCGCCCCTCCCGCCGATGCGTAATTGATTATGGGATTATACAAGCTCCTGGGCCAGGGAAAGGCTATGTTGTCCTTTTCGAAATGATCCAGACTGGCCTGGTCGACTTCTACAAGAATGATCTTTTTGCTCGCCAGTCCAGGGTCGGCGTTTCTGGCAAATTGTCGATCAAGCGATTTCAGACCAAAGCTTTTGACCAGGGACCAGCGTCCGGCAAGCAGGGACACTATCACCGCCGCCAGGGCGATAGAGACAATCGCAATGGTTTTTTTCATGATTTATCGCGTATGACCAAAATAAGGCTGTCGAAACAAACAGTGTCGCAAACCGCTGTCAGGGTGAGGGTTGTTTCCATCTGCTATTGAAGGATTGCGCCCGATTGATTAATTTTCGACAAAACAGTCAAAATTGATTGTCACCATTACTCTTTTGATGATAGCTTACCACAACAGCGATTGTCGCTGTTTTGATGCGGCGGGAGAAGGCTTTTTCGGCATGGACTCTCCGGCCCGATTTAACATGTTACTGATTGCGGGAAGAATTGATGCTTTTTGATACTATTTGGGGTCTGTTCTCGTCTGACCTGGCGATCGACCTGGGTACGGCGAACACACTGATGATTAAAAAGGGGCACGGGATAGTCCTGCGCGAACCATCGGTGGTGGCGATCCATTCCGAAAATAAACAGGTCCTGGCTGTCGGCTCTGAAGCCAAAAAAATGCTCGGCAGAACACCCGGCAACATCGTCGCCACTCGTCCCATGAAAGACGGGGTCATCGCCAACTTTGAAGTTTGCGAGGCGATGATCCGCTATTTTATCCAGAAGGTCCATCACCGCAGGACGATGGTGCGCCCAAGGGTGGTGATCGCGGTGCCTTCCGGCATAACCCAGGTGGAAAAAAGAGCCGTGCGTGACGCGTCCATCAGCGCCGGTGTCCGTGAAGTGTTTCTGGTCGAAGAGCCAATGGCGGCGGCTATCGGTGTGGAGTTGCCCATATCCGAGGCGTCGGGGAACATGATACTGGACATTGGCGGAGGAACCACCGAAGTGGCGGTTATATCCCTTTCCGGTGTTGTTTATTCCCGTTCGGTCCGAGTGGCCGGTGACGAGATGGACGAGGCGATTTTAAGTTATATCAAAAGAAAGTATAACCTGCTGATCGGAGAACGCACCGCTGAGCGCATCAAGATGACCATCGGCTCCGCGTTTCCCCTGGAAAAAGAGCAAACCATGGAAATCAAGGGGCGTGACCTGATGACGGGAATACCAAAAACCCTTGTGATCAACGACACTGAAATACGCGAGGCGTTGTCAGAGCCGATATCAGCTGTTGTGGAAACGGTGAAAATAGCGCTGGAACGGACGCCGCCTGAGCTGGCGGCGGATATCGTGGACAAGGGCATCATTCTCGCCGGAGGAGGGTCCATGCTCCAGGGGCTTGACAGCTTGCTCCGGAGCGAGACGTCGTTGCCGATTATTCTGGCCGAGGATCCCTTGTCGGCGGTTGTCATGGGCGCCGGCAAAGCGCTGGAGAACCTGGCGTTGCTAAGAAAAGTTTCGATCTAGACATGGCTCCGTCAACCGGTTCCCGGCTCGCCCAGATCCTGGCGGCCTGCTAGTGGGCATGGTTCAGGAGGGCTTTTGTAATTTTTTCTCGTTTTAGCGGGCAGTGGCGCCGCTCTACCTGAAACGTCATTTTCGAACATGATATGGGGGGTTTTTTAAGGAAACGACAGAACCTGATAATCATCTGTGTTCTGCTTGCGCTCAGCCTTTTCCTCTATGCGGAGAGTCTCAGCAGGAGAAGCTCCATTAATATGCTGGAGCGTGTTTCTCTCGCCATCTTGTCACCTTTTCAAAATTTCACCGCATGGACTGTCGAGGGCGTGTTCTCGGTCTGGAGCGACTATGTTTCTCTTGTAAACGTACGGCAGGAGAACAGGCGTCTTAAAACGGTCGTGGACAGGCTCGTGTTTGAAAACACGCTTCTTACAGAACGGATCAAAAGCTATGAACGGCTTGATAAGTTGCTGGACTTTCCGGACGCGGATAAAATCCCCTTCGAAGTGGCGAGAATAATAGGAAAAGACACGTCCAGCCGTGTCAGACTGCTCATTATCAACAAGGGATCGCGGCACGGCCTGTCGGTCAACATGCCGGTTATAACCTATCGGGGGCTGGTGGGAAGGATTGTTCTTGTGTCCGGCTCCGCGTCGAAAGTCCTGATGATCAACGATGTCCGGTCGGCCGTGGACGGTATAGTGCAGGAGACCAGGGATAGCCTTGTGGTAGTTGGGGCGAACTCACCCATCCTGGAAATAAAATATCTTGCGGCGGGGTCGGACACCAGGGAGGGGGATCGCGTTGTGTCTTCCGGGCTGGGCGGGGTGTACCCCAAAGGATTGGTAATTGGCGTCTTGACGGATATCAAAAAGGTTGGGGACAGCCTTTTCTACTCCGCCTCCCTCAAGCCCATGCAAGACCTGGACAATATCGAGGAGGTGGTGGTGCTTCTGAAGAGACCGGCAGAGCCGTTCCCGGAGAAGAAGCAATGAGAACCGTCATATATTCGATCGTGGTTCTGTTCTGCTTTATCGCACAAATGACAGCCTTTCATTTTTTCTCGCTGTTAAACATTTCTCCGGACATCATTATCGCCCTTGCCCTGCACGGTGGGCTTCGCTGGGGAAAGATGGGCGGTGTCCAGTTCGGTTGTGTGACAGGCTTCATCCAGGACACCCTCTCGTATGGATCAATGGGGGTGAACATGCTTTCAAAAAGCCTGATCGGCTTTATCGTGGGCGCTTTAAGAGAGAAGTATATCAACGACTCTGTCACCTCCCGCATCATGCTGGTAACAGGCGCGGTGGCGCTCGACCTGTTCGTTTACAGGGTGATGACAGTCGCCTTTTCCGGATATGGTTTACCCCCGGCGCTGGGAAGCGGAGAAATATCCCAGGCTGCGCTGAACATGGCCGCGGCGATGGCGCTCATCCCGGTGTTCACTGCGATAGATGAGAGGATAGACAGGACCAGGGGCGAAAAAGATGGCGGATATATGACAATATCGTCCTGGAAATAGCGCAAGTCACGGCGCTATCGTGCGCATATGGCTGGCTTTTGGCGCCCACCACTTGTTGAAGTTATAGCTTATCCCGGCGGCTCCGGGCTCGATCCCGCGTATCCGGCTCGACACAACGGGCAACGCCTCGGCTACGTATAGAAACGTGTACGGCTGTTCCTCGGCCAGGATATCCTGAAACCGGTAGTAATATTTTTTGCGTTTGTCCCTGTCAAACGTCCTTCGCGCCTTTTCCAGCAGCTCGTCAACTTCCTTGTTGCTGTAAGATACAAAGTTGAACTCGTGCTCCCCTGTCTTGGAGGAATGCCAGATGATATACCCGTCCGGATCCAGCCCCAGGGACCAGCCCAGGATCACCGCGTCGAAATCACGCTTGTTTATGAAATTGTTGATAAACGCGGACCATTCGATAATCCGCAGTTTTACCACGATCCCCACCTTCCTGAGCCGTTGCTGGATTATCTCGGCGGTTTTCGATCGAAGCGTGTTCCCCTGGTTCGTGATAATCTCAAACTCGAAAGGTTTCCCATCCTTGTCCAGCACTCCATCACCATCGGTGTCCCTCCAGCCGACCTCGGCCAGCAGGGCCTTGGCTTTTCCCGGATTGTAACCGTATCGTTTGACGTCATCCTTATACGCCCACGTGCCATACTTCACCGGGCTTGTGGCGGGCTTGCCAAGCCCAAGCAACACACCTTCTATTATTTCATTTTTGTCGATCGCGTATGTCATTGCCTGGCGCACTCGCTTGTCCTTAAACATGGGCCTTCTGAGATTGTACCCGAGGTAGGTATAACCGTTTGCCAGGTATTTGTACTTTGTGTATTTCTCATTGAAAGCCCTGGAGTTCGTCTGCTTGAGGTATTGCACCGGCTGAAGGCCCATCATGTCTATACCGCCCGATTTAAGCTCCAGAAACTGGGTCGCCAGGTCGGGGATTATTCTGGTTATCGACCTTGCTATCATCGGTCTTCCGTCGTAATGGTCCGGATTGGATTCGACAATGATTTTTGTCTGGGCTTGCCAATCGACAAATTTCCACGCTCCGTTCCCCACCGGTTTCCTGGCCAGCTCGGATTTGATCAAATCGACCGGTTTGGTGTTTTTTAACAGGTGGCGGGGCAACCCGCCCATGCCGGACAGACGCGCAAGCGCAGGCGCGAACGGCTTCTTGAAAGTCACAACAAACGTATAATCGTCCGGAGCGTCGGCCTTTTCAATCTGTAAAAACGTCTCCTTATACGCCGACGGCACATCGGGATGGATCATCATTTCGAACTGGAAAACAAGATCAGCGGCGGTCCACGGCTGGCCGTCGTGCCACTTGACATCATCACGAAGATGAAACGTGATCGTTCGCTGGTCGTCCGAGATATCCCAGCTTCTGGCCAGGTCCGGTATCAGGTTCTGGTCCTTGTCCACCTTGAGCAAACCACTGAAAACGAGGCCCGTCACCGCGCTGGACGCGGAATCCCCGGAAAGAAATGGTATGAGATTCGACGCGTCGCCTATGGAGCCGTCTATGAAAACATCACCAAAATCTTCAGGGGTGGGCGCCGTCTGCGATTTCGCCAGGGATAGAGCCGGGCCGCCTTTTTTTTCGTCTGCGCCTGTTCCCGGGTCCGAGCAGGCCGCGACCATGACCAGCGAAAAAACGATCCAACTGGCTCGCCGGAAAGAAAACATCCGCTAGCCGCCAGCCGCCTCGCTTGCCGCGTTATCGCTCACCGGGCCGATCGGTTCCGCCGGCTTTTCGATCTTGCCGCCCGTGGGCCCTGTCAGACCAGCCGATGCGGGCTCCTGCTCCGGATTGGTGTCCGGCAATGTCACCGGAACATCCGCCTGGGTATCCTGGCCGGACAGGACAGACTGCTCTGCGTTTTTGCTGGAAATCACGGATAGCGTTATGGACGTGAGCATAAAAACAACAGCGGCGACAGTGGTGATCTTCGCAAGAGCCGTGGCTGGACCACGCGACCCGAACAGGGTCTGGCTCGATCCGCCGAACGCCGATCCCATGGACGCTCCCTTGCCATGCTGGAACAGCACTATCACAATAAGAACCACCGCCATGGTCACATGGACGCTCAATAAAATCGTATCCAACATTTTAAAGCGAATCTCCCGTTTATAAA
Organism: Nitrospirota bacterium; assembly: GCA_024275315.1. Lineage (GTDB taxonomy): Bacteria > Nitrospinota_A > UBA7883 > UBA7883 > UBA7883 > JAJRZK01. The sequence continues at coordinate 224 of JAJRZK010000043.1, read as the reverse complement.
CAATTTTTAAATATACCAGAATGGGCGTCAATCACAAGTTCAAAACTGCGTAACTGTAAATGTCATGCGTAAAACAGTAGAAATAATACAAAATCCCGACGAGGCTACCGCAGCTGATACCACAACTCCCCCTCCCTCGAAGGGAGGGGCGAAGGGAGGGTGAATCCAGACGTATCCGATCTGAAGTCGGCGATCCTGGTTTATCCGTCGTTCACCCCCACCTG
>JAJRZK010000042.1 GCA_024275315.1 Nitrospirota bacterium | reverse complement strand
TTTAATAGCTCTGAAAACATGGTTCCTATCTTGGTCACGGCTTGAATCTCCTTTGTTGGCAATGTTAAATGCAATCTCATTATCCAACATTTATGGCGATTCAGGCCTGACCAGTTTAATTTTTACCGGACACTAGTGATATTTTATAATAATTCATTTTCCCGATTTTTATTATTCCTTGTTTTATTCTGGGCAGTCAATATTAAATCATAAAACACACAGTTTTGCGGTGATCTTTTCGATCCGATGCTGTTGAAGAAATGTGAAATCAATCAGGATGTTTATCAGCCTGTTTCAAAGTGTTCCTCTATCGCGTCAGCCAGCGCGTCGGTGGTGAATTCCGACGGCTCGATTTGCGGGTTCAGCCCAAGTTTGCGGGCGGTGTCGGACGTTATCGGGCCGATAGACGCGGTGGTGACACCTTCCATCAGCCTCAATCCCTCTTCTTTGCCCCACATGTCCATGAAATTTTCCACGGTGGATGACGATGTGAAAGTCACAGCGTCAATAAGTCCGTCTTCGAAATATTTGCAAACCTCCTCTTTACGGCTCTCCGGCCTGACGGTCACATAACATTCCGCCACGGTCACTTCAGCGCCCAGCCTTCTGAATTCCTCCGGCAACACTTCCCTGGCCACCTTGGCTCTCGGTATGAATATTTTCTTGCCTCTGATATTCTCCTCTCCCATGCCCCCGATGATAGACTCCGCCCGATACTCTTTCGGAACGAAATCGACGTTGATGCCGAGTTTTTCCACCGCGTCAGCGGTTTTCGGGCCGATGGTCAGCACTTTCAGTCCTTTCAAGTCGCGTATATCCATCCCCTTTTCTTTCAGCCGCCGAAGGAAAAAATCGACTCCGTTAACCGAGGTGAACACGATCCAGTCGAAACTTTCAATTTTTTCCATGGCCGCGTCGAGGTTGTTCCACGACTCGGGCTCCACCGTTTCTATGGTGGGAAACTCGATCACCTCAGCGCCAGACTCCGCCAGCCGGGCCGCGAAATCCGACGCCTGCTCCCGCGCCCTGGTGACAACGATTTTTCTTCCGAACAGCGGCTTTTTTTCGAACCAGTCGAGTGTTTTTTTGCAATCAACCACCTCTCCGACCACTGTGATGGCGGGAGGTTTTATTCCGGATTCCTTTACGACATCGACGATGGTGTCCAGCGTGCCGGTGACGGTTTTCTGGTCAGGCCTGGTGCCCCAGCGTATGACCGCTACAGGGGTTTTGGGGTTGCGTCCGTGTTCGATAAGGTTACCCACTATGTTCGGCAGGTTTTTTATTCCCATGAAAAAGACGAGCGTGCCGATGCCGGTGGATATTTTGTCCCAGTATATGTTCGATTCAACCTTCGCCGGATCCTCGTGGCCGGTGATAAACGCCACGGTGGCCGTATGGTCCCTGTGGGTCAGCGGTATGCCCGAATAGGCGGCGGCGGAAACGGCGGCCGTCACACCGGGGACGACTTCGTATTTCAATCCAGCCCCGACCAGCTCTTCCGCCTCTTCCCCTCCACGTCCGAATATAAACGGGTCTCCCCCCTTCAACCGGGCCACCTTGAGCCCCTTGCCGCAACGATCCACGATAAGCTCGTTGATTTTATCCTGGGTCAGCGTGTGGTTTCCCCCCATTTTACCCACATAGATCATCTCCGCGTCCGGTCGGGCGTATTCCAACAGCTTGGGGTTGGCCAGATAGTCATACACAACCACATCCGCCTGTTCTATCCGCTGTTTCCCCTTTATTGTTATCAGGCCGGGATCTCCGGGACCGGCGCCGATAAGATATACGATTCCTCCAGACATAATCATGTAGCCTTTACTTAAAAAGATAATTATGGAAAAGAGATTGAGCAGGCCGGTTGTAAGCCGGATTTTGTGCCCGCCATTTCCAAAATGGCGGATGACGGCCATTCGTCTAGCCGCGCCGTTGCCGGACGCGATCATCAGCGGCCTGACCCGGAAGCCTCGGGCGAGCCACCCTTGCCCTTTTGGGGTGATCCCAAAAGGGACTCGCTTCCCTATTCGGCCTTGCACCAGGCAGGGTTTACCATGCCAGCGATGTCGCCATCGCCGCGGTGAGCTCTTACCTCGCCTTTTCACCCTTGCTGCCGACGCGAACGCCGGTTAGCGGTATGTTTTCTGTGGCACTTTCCCTGGGGTCGCCCCCGCTCTTCGTTAAAGAGTGCCCCGCTCTGCGGTGTCCGGACTTTCCTCCCGCCAGCGCTAGATCGCTGGCCAGCGGCCGTCCCCCGACCTGCTCAATATCCTACGGTTATTTTAACCCGATTTCTCTTCCTCCGGTATGTAATACAGGTACCTGTTACAGTGCGGACACTGAAAAATTCCCTCGCTGGTCCTGAGAAGATAGTATAGCTGCGGCGTGATAAGCTGGTAGCACCCCTGGCACGATCCATCGACTACGTTGGTGATACCCACACCATTGCGCTGTTTGCTGATTTTCTCGTAATTGTTCAGTATCGATGGCGTAATCCCGTTTAGTATGGATTTTCTTTGCGTTTGCAGTTCGGCTATCCGGTTTTTTAATGATTTGATGCCGTCTTCCTTCTCGGCCCTGATGGCGTTGAATTTCTTTTCCTCCGCCGCGGCTTCCCTGACAAGCCTCTCTTTTTCAGAAGATTTTTCCTCTATCGTCTCCATCAACCCGATCTGCTCATCCTCCATGGCCACGATTTTCTTTTCGAAATTATCCAGCTCTTTTAATATGGCCCGGTATTCCACGTTTGTTTTTACTTCGGGAAGTTTCTGTTTGGCTTTTGCGATGTTGCTTTTAGTGTCCTCGACAGCCGATTCCAGGTCCCGCCGACGTTTATTTTCCTCTTCAAGCTGTTTTTCAAAATTTTCCAGCTTTTGCTCGGCGTTTCTGTGGTCTTCTCTTATCTTTTCCAGCTCTTCGGGGAGAATTTTGTCTGCAAGGCGGGTTTTTCTGGCTATTTCACTGTCGATCTTCTGGATCGCAATGAGGGCGTCAATATCAGCGTTCATCTTGTGGCTGGCGCCGCCTACATCATTCATGGGCTTACTTTCCGGTGAGATAACAGCATCCCTTCGAGAAAAAACAAACCGTAATTATGGCAGACAACCACCCTGTTGTCAAAAGCAATGCGAACCAGCAAAGTGTTCCCGGGTCAGACACCGCCATGATGGACATTTTATCGTTGCCAGCGCATGGCGAAAAAAGATCCTTGATCGCCCTTAATGCATGGTGCATTCTATCAAGGATAATATTTTGCAACTTTCGATTTCTCTTCGGGTTGGAGCTCCTAAACTGAAAAAGCATCGGTCTGCGGCCATGGCTAGGACGGCCTATTAGCGTGGTGGTTATTAGATATGGGTAATGAACGCGGATCGGGTGGCGCGCAAACCGGAGCGGTGGAAACGGAGACATCGGCCCGTAAGAAGATGCGGCGCGCTTTCTCCGTCGTTTGCCCGGCTCCATGGTTCAGCCTGCTTGCTTATCCCGACGGTACGTACGCCCCCTGCTGTTTTACGCCGCACCGCGGCAAGGACCTCGGATCTTTTTCGAACCTTGAGAGTCTTTGGAATTCCGATTACTGGCGCCGGATGCGACAGCTGATCACGCAGGGAAAATACTCGGAGGCCGGGTGCCCCAGCACCTGTTTTTATCTCGCCGGCAAAGACACCCCACCCTACGATTCCCAATGGATTGTCAGCAGTATAGGAGACCGCTTTCTGGAAACTCCCCAGTTTGAGCGTGTGATGGCCGACTTTTCCTGCAGGGCCGAGGTGGTCGAGTCCAGTCCAGCCCTATTGCAGACATTTCTCACCTATCACTGCAACTTACGTTGTGTCATGTGCCCCCAGGACCATTATGACAAGAACCGAATGGGGAAAAAGGAGCTGTCATTGCTCCTTGAAAATCCGGGGTCGCTATGTGTCTGGATCGCTGTTGGTGGAGAGGTCTTGACCGACCGCAAATTCGTCGATTTTTACGCTAGTCTTGATCTGGGCGAAATAAAACACCTGTCGCCCGTGATTTTTACTAATGGCGCGCTACTCGACGAGAAGACACTTGCCGCGATCACCACAGGCAGTTTTCCGAAGCTCGTTTTTTCCATCGACGGAGCCACCGCCGAAACCTACAACCGGGTGCGCGTCCGGTCTGATTTTGAAACAGTGATGGACAACATGGAACGGGCCGTCCGGCATTACCGTGAAAATGGTGTCACCGGCAATATCATCTGGCACCTGGTTGTCATGAAATCGACTCTTGGCGAATTGGAGCTGGCCATCAGCAAGGCTGGCAAGCTTGGAGTGCAATTTGAAGTGGAAATGGTGACAGGCGATTTTCCGGACGAGAACATTTTCGAGTATCCCCACGCGATTGAGGACATTGGACCGTTGAAAAAAGCCATTGCGGCTCTTAGCGGGTTGCCGATCAATCCGAACGGTACATCGCAACGAATAACGTATATTTTGCCATCTCTTAAAAAGGTTCTTGCGTGCAATGAAACTGTAACCTGCTTTCAGCAAAAGGCTCTTGCGGATCGCATGGTGGAAATTTTGCGTCTCGACGTTGTCGAAGAACTGTTATACGCCGCGGGGCAGAGCCCCAAGCGGGATGCAATCCTCGCGGTAATTGCAGATACGATGCTGGGCGTGCCGGAGATACAGGCTTCGCTAAGACCCCACCTTCTCATGATTGCCGCTCTTATGCCCGAGCGGTTGAAAAACGAACCCTTTCATGTCGCTATGCGCCGCCTGTTACATATGGATAGCGATCCGGGCCTATACCTGAAGTTGCTGGATCTCGCGACAGCCCTGGTAGACAGGACGAAACTCCGCTCCTGCTCCAAAACAAAAAGCTTAATCGCCACTTTGGACCATTTACTGGGGAGCTTTATGATGAATGACAGGCCCGGTAATGGCAAAATGACAAACATTTTTCATGATGAGCCGCTTTGCTCGAGTTTTTTATCAATTACCAAAGACATGCCGCAGAGCGCTTCGCTATTTGATTTTTTGCAGTATTTCGCAGATTCACCCAGCATAGATGCAAATATTCTATGCCCGTCCGCCGGACTTTTGTTGTATCGGCTGGCGTCCTGGCGGGAAACGTCGGACGAAACAAACGGAGCCACCGAAAAGGCCAGGCGGTTGTTTGAGGATTTGTTGCGTATCGAGGATCTGGATCGTCCGCTTCGGGCGGGATGCCATTATCATCTGGCTAAACTGGCGTCGGCGAAAGCCGACCGAACAAGCGCGCGGGAGCATTTAAGGCGTTGCCTGGAATTGGACCCGGATCATGGAGCGGCGGCCAGGCTTGCCAAAGACATCTCGGGCCTTGGAATGGGTGTTTGACAGGTGGCGGAAACCGGAAAACATTGAGATGAGATGAATAGATTGACGAATCATACAGCCAAACATGAAGCAATACAGGAGCCAACCAAAACTGAAAAAACATGACCATGGGTATATATGAGAAATAGCTTCATGAAATTTAACCTCTCCTATGCGGCCCGAACGAAAACCTGGGCCACAGCGTCGATCGACAGCGAAGGTGAGCGAAGGCGGTGGCAGGTTTTGTTTTTTGACATTACCGAGCCTGCCATCTGCCCGCAAACGGCGCTTTAAGATACAGTGGTCCGGTCCTGTTTTCCGCAAACATTCAAAATACAAGGTTCCCCGTCAGCTTTGTTACCACAAGCGCATTCACACAAGCGTTTTAACCTTGTGGCCGCTTGCCGTGTTACTTTATACTCTGAAAGTTAACAACATTATCTCGGGAGTTACGTGAATATGGCCAGCAGTACCAGAAAAAGGAAACAGCGCAGACGGTGGAGATCGAAGAAAGCTTCGCATAAGAGAAAGGTCAGATAATAAAGGATGAAACTTGCCAGAGACGAGGTGCGTCATGTGGCCACCCTGGCCAGGCTGGAGCTTTCCCCGGAAGAAGAAGAGCTTTTCGCCGCCCAGCTTTCGGATATTCTCGAATACATAAACCAGCTTAACGAGCTTGATACGGATTCTATCGAGCCGACATCCCACGCTGTAGACCTGATGAATGTGTTCAGGGAGGACGAAATTTCGCAAAAGTTCGACCCGGGCATATGGAAACTCAATGCGCCATCCGAAGATCATGGCCATTTCCGCGTTCCCAAAATTATCGAAAGTGAAGGCTAGATGCCGCATTCATTGACAATTCACGAGCTTATGGAAAAGCTCGACTCCGGGGAGTTGAGCTCGCAACAGGTTGTTAAAGCGTATCTTGACAGGATAGAAGCCGTCGATCCGAAGCTGAACTCGTTTGTGACGGTAGACAGGGAAGGGGCGATGGAGCAGGCCCGCCAGGCGGACAGGCAAAGGGCCGAAGGGGGCAGGGGGGCGCTTTTGGGGGCGCCGATCGCGGTCAAAGACGCACTGGCTACCAAAGGGCTGAAAACCACCGCATCCTCAAAGTCGCTGGAGAACTATATCCCGCCGTTCGATTCATTTGTCGTCGGCAAGCTTAAAGAGGCCGGGGCGGTGATAATCGGCAAGACGAACATGGACGAGTTCGCCATGGGATCATCCACGGAGAACAGCCATTTCGGAGCGACACGAAATCCGTGGAACACAGACAAGATACCCGGAGGCTCTTCCGGCGGGTCCGCCGCCGCGGTCTCTGCGGATTTATGCGCCGGCGCCATCGGGTCGGACACCGGTGGGTCGATTCGGCAACCAGCCTCTTGTTGCGGGATAGTTGGGTTGAAGCCGACTTATGGCCGTGTGTCCAGGTTCGGGCTGATAGCTTTCGCCTCGTCACTCGACCAGGTCGGGCCAATGACAAAAGACGTGGCCGACGCCGCTGTTTTGCTCAATGTCATCGCCGGTTACGATTCTCTGGACTCCACCTGTGCGGATGTGGCTGTGGATGATTACACGTCCGGGATCGGTGATGGAGTGGAGGGGCTTACTATCGGTGTTCCCAGGGAATATTTCGTCGACGGGATGGATCCGGAGGTGGACAGATCCGTTCGTGAATCCATCGAAGCGCTTGAAAACCTCGGCGCCAGGATAAAATCGATATCATTGCCGCACACGAAATACGCGGTTCCTGTTTATTACGTTATCGCTCCGGCGGAGGCCTCGTCGAACCTGGCCAGGTATGATGGTGTAAAATATGGTTTTCGCGCAGACGGCGCCGATAGCCTGGTTAGCATGTACGAGGCTACGAGGATGGAAGGGTTCGGAGCGGAGGTGAAGCGCCGCATCATGCTGGGCACATATGCCTTGTCATCAGGTTATTATGACGCATATTATTTAAAGGCGCAAAAGGTGCGCACCCTTATCAGGGACGATTTCCTAAAAGCTTTTGAGGAGGTGTCGGTGATAATGGCTCCCACTGTCCCCACTCCCCCTTTCGGAATAGGTGAAAAAACCGGCGATCCCCTGCAGATGTACCTTAACGATGTGTTGACCATTAACGCCAATCTGGCGGGGATCCCCGGTGTTTCCATGCCATGCGGGTTTTCCGCGGACAGGTTGCCGATTGGTGTGCAGGTGCTGGGACCCTATTTCAAGGAAAAGCTGATCTTGCGGGTCGCTCGTACGCTGGAGGGCGTGTTGAGCTGTAACAAAGCAAAACCGGTGATAAACTGAAACGGTGTAAACAAAGTTTAAGTTGATCATGAATCATAACAGTGGCGAAAGCGGACGGCCCGGAATCAGGTTTTGCGGAAAAACCGATGTGGGCAGAAAAAGGGCCAGTAATCAGGATTCCATATATGTGCCGGATACAGACGGCTTTTTCTTTATTCTCGCAGATGGCATGGGTGGCCACCTCGGCGGGGAAGAGGCCAGCGGTATCGCCACGGATGTGGGGCGGCAGGTGTTTGAAGAGGTTATCGTACGGACGGAAACCGAGCCTTTCAACATCGACACCGCCACGCAACGTTCTTACGCCGCGAGATTGACCAGGGCCGCCATTCTCGAGGCGGACAGAAAAATTGTCCAGATAAGCGAACAGCGCAGTGACCTGCGGGGCATGGGGGCTACGGTGGAGACGCTTTATTTCAGTGATGGAAACGTCACCATAGGCCATGTTGGGGACAGCCGGGTGTACAGGTTGCGGGATGGCTCGCTCGAGCAGATCACAGAGGATCACTCCATCTTGAATGAAGAGCTCAAGCGGCGCAAGATGACACCGGAGGAGATCAGGGATTTTCCTTTTAAAAACCGGATCATGAGGGCGTTGGGGCACCTGGTGGATGGCAGGATCGACGTGCTCGAAGAGTCTGTAAAACCTGGTGACGTTTACCTTATGTGTTCAGACGGTCTTACGGATGTGGTGGACGATTCCACCATCGAGCGGGTGGTAAAAGATAATTTTGATGATCTGAAATCCTGTTGCGCAAAACTTGTAGACCTGGCCAACGAAGGCGGCGGGCCGGATAATATTTCTGTTATCGTCGTCGCCGTGGATCAATAGCTTTGTACGGGCTGTCACAACTGGCGTCGGATAATCGGTCCTTTCCATCCACGGTTTAAACTCCGGTTCCTATCGCATGGCGGTTGTGTATGTTTTCGAGTAATAGCCGATTCCTGTGGCGATTGATTCCGCCAATTTCCTCTGAAAAGCCGGGCTTTTAAGCTTTCTTTCTTCGCTACGGTTGGATATGAAGCTGGTTTCGACCAGCACCGACGGCATCGTGGCCCTCCAGAGAACGTAGAACATGGCCTGTTTGACACCCTTGTCCTTGACGCCATGATACGATCTGCGCAACCCTTTTATCATAGATCTTTGGATGTTGGTTGCCAGCAGGTATGAATCGTTCACCTTCTGGGTGCTGGCCATATCGTTCATTATATACGCCAGATCGTTTGTTTCCGGGTTGGAGCTTTTCATGGCGAGCATATTCTCCCGTGCGGCCGTGGCAAGCTCGTCTTTGCTCCTTGCCGGGGATAGAAAATATGTTTCAATACCCCTTGCCCGCCGGTTCCGGTTGGAGTTTACGTGAATGGAAATAAAAAGATCCGCATTATAGGAATTGGCCAGCACCGTGCGATCGTCGAGCTCTACGAACCGGTCGGAATTTCTTGTGAGGATAACTTTGCATCCGCATCTATTTTTTAATATCTTTTTGAGCTTTTTCGAAATGGCCAGGGTCACGGTTTTTTCCTTCAATCCTGTCGGCCCGACCGCACCCGGGTCTTTTCCTCCATGGCCCGGATCTATTACGATAGTTCTGATGCTTTTGCCGGTGGCGAAATTCACACTCTGGTAGCCGCGGGAAGCTCTTCGTTTTTGCTTGGGCTTGCTGGCTGTCGACGGGGACTTTTGCCTGCCGAAATCTATCACTATCCGGAAGGGGTTCATAAGCGAAGTGACGGAGTGATAAGGGTTGGAAGCCAGGTCGAACACCACCCTTGTGACATTGGAGCTGTTTTGCCCCATGCGGACGGAACGAACCATGCCGCTACTGTATTTTGTGGTTTTACTTACGTTTTTAGATGGGCGCGTCCCGAGCAGGTCCACGAACACCCGGTTCGGATTGCTCAGGTGATCGGTGCGAAAAGCTGTGCGTTTGGACAGGTGCAGGATGATCCTGGTATACCCGGGGTGTGAAAAGCGACGAACCTGCGTAAGCTCTGCAAATGATTTTGCGCCCCTTTTCGTCCTGGAGCCTGAAGATGCGCGCCGGATTTTTCTGCTGTCGTTTTTATGTTTGGAAACAGATTTGTATGCCTTTGCGGCGCGTGCGTATTCGCTGTCCCGAAACCTGATATCCCCTATGTGGCGTCTTGCGTCATCAACCAGGGAGCTTTTCGGGAAGCGGCTTATTATTTTGCTGAAACTCGATATCGCATTACTCTTGTCACTTCGCTTGCCGGACCTGTAATATAGATTCTTGTAAAGTAGCCCGGTTGTGTATTGCGCGTCGATGGCTCGTTTGGCGTGTGGCCTGGTCTTGACTATATTTGAGAACTTGTTTATTACGAACAGCCACTGGCTCCGCTGTTTCATCTTTTCAGGAGAGCTGAAAAGGTCGTAATAATGATCGCGGGCGTTCTGATACAACGCTTCCACGTTTTGCTGGCCTGCGTAAGAGGAGGTGGCGACAAAAACGGCCAGCAATAACGCTGATGCGCTGTTTCTAGACATTGTATATTTTTTATACTTAATTAGCATATAATTAGCCCAAATTTATCACATGGGAATACGTATGTCAACTTACCTGCTTTATTTCTCCTTGTTGTCCTCAATTATGGTTACGTATTTGGCACGGTTTATGGTATTCAAACAATTGAAAGCCATATGGTGTCAATTAACTGACGGGAGCTTGGCGTGAAAATAGACATTCGCCGGGTAGAGTACAAACGAAGAGATCAGGAAAAAGAAATGACGCAGGTAACAAAATCGCTGGAGCTGTCTCTTGCCAGGTTTAAAGAGGCGTTACAATGTCGTAACGAGCAGAGGAATCATACTGCGCGAATGATCGACAACGCCACTTCCCGCCGTGACGAGGCTATCCAGACACTCAAGGTGATAGACAAAAAGCTGGAGGAAACAAAAGCGAACCTGGCCAGCCAGAAACACGACCTGAAAGTCCTGGCAAAGGAAGAAGCCGTCGCAAAAGGGATGTATAAGGAATTGCTTGCCGGAAGATTGCCTGTGGATGTCAGTTATGCGAAAATCGCCAAATTTGAAAGCCCGGATGACCTGGTCTTGCAGAAGGAAAAGTTCCTCGCGAAAATCGAGAGCCTGTTCGACAAACTCGACGACGAGATAGCGGATTTGTCCCGGCGGATCAGGATGCTGGAGAAACTGATCTCCGGCGGAGTCAGGAGGGTTGAGCTGTTAAATCAGAAACGGAGCATCCTGTCCCGTTCGCTCCAGCTATACAAAAAAGAACTGGCCCAGCTCGAGAAAACGCTCGCCTCCACGATAGAGGAAGAAGAGCTGTTGATTCATGAATACACCGACTTTACCCAGCGTCTGAAAACCGTGGCAACAATCCCGGCTTCGGTGGATAAGCTTCTTGCAAGAACGTTAAAATCGGGAAACCGGGCGGACGCGGGAGCCGCGTGACTGGCGAGTAGAATAGCGGTTCGCCATCTGCGATAGGGGTAGGTTGGGCCGGTAGGCCATGTTCATGACGGAAAACTTATGGAAGAACAAACCGAAGCGGAGCTTTATATTCTTACGGGGGTGGATCTGTGCAACCCCGTAAGAATGGAAAAAATCATTAAGAAGCATGGAGACCGCTTTTTAAAACGGGTGTACACGGCGGACGAAATCGAATATTGTCAAAAATTGCGCAACCCCTACAGATCATACGCCGCCAGGTTTGCCGCGAAAGAGGCCGCCATGAAGTTGCTTGGAACAGGGATGACGGGTGTCGGGTTTTTAAATGTGGAAGTCATAAGCTCCGGTTCCGGCAAGCCCGTCATTCGTTTTCATGGAGCAGCGAAACAAAAAGCCGCCAGCCTGGGGATTTTAAACACCGACCTGTCACTGTCCCACGAGAAAAACATGGCCATCGCCTCCGCCACCGCTCTGGCTAGGCGAAAACATCGAACAAGCGCGTGGTCGGGATAAACCCGCCAAAACCGCGTTTTTCCTCTACCCGGACACGGTGTGGTAGTGTTATACTTACCAGCCATATGGCCCGGCCACTATGGCTGTGTTGGGCGGCGGAACCGTCGTAACACAAATACATACCTTGCTTTTGGATACGCCGGTGAATATGGACAAGCCTTTTTGCCCGGTATGTGAGAGGGAGTTCGGCTCCGATCTGAAGTTCTGCCCTCACGACGGCTCCGAGCTTATCTACCGTTCCGAGGACACGATGTCCGGCGAGGTGTTCGACGGCC
>JAJRZK010000041.1 GCA_024275315.1 Nitrospirota bacterium | reverse complement strand
GATGGGGAGCCGGATCACGAGGGAGTTGACGCTGTCGGCGCTTAAGATGGCGTTGTGGAAACGGAAACCCGGCCGTGGGTTGCTCCATCACTCGGACCGGGGGAGCCGGTACACGTGCAAAGCGTACCGTAAACTTCTCACGGATCATGGGATGATTTGCAGCATGAGCCGTGTGGGCGACTGTTGGGATAACTCAGTGGCGGAGAGTTTTTTCGGGACGCTCAAGACGGAGCTTGTATACCATCAGGATTACGGGACACGGGCCGAGGCGAAGGGCGATATCTTCGAGTGGATCCTTGGAGATCTCTCTTTTCCTAAAAGTTTTTCCCGTAAGGCACGAGAAAAAGCGGCGATTTTTCTCTTGGTGATCTTTGAAAGAGGAATTTCTTTGACTCGCCTATGGCTGGCCATCTCCGCCAAAATTGATTCTCTCCTGGCCTTCAGCTTTTCAAAGCGAACCTTGAGAGTGTCATCCAATACTATGCTTCCCTTCTCAACATGGCATCAAAATCTATAAGCGGCGCAGGCCGCAAGGTTCGGTAATACCAGGGAGTCCAATACAGTAGCGACGACTGGCAATGCTTCTGCCGTGAACACAATCTTACTCCCAGCATGAGTCGGCGCGGAAACTGCTTCGATAATGCCGTGGCGGAATCTTTCTTCAATAGCCTGAAAAAGGAGCGGATCCGCCGGAATATTTATCGGACACGGGGAGAGGCGCGCATCGACGTGTTCGATTACATTGAGATGTTTTATAATCGCATCAGGCGTCATAGCCATCTTGGAGGAGTCAGCCCGGAGGTATTTGAACAGCCCCGGCACTAACAATCCAGGTGTCTATGGAACCGGGGGAAGTCCACACTAAAACAATCCAGGTGTCTGCGAAACTGGGGGAAGTCCATGCGGAAATATCGAGGCTTTGATAGCTCTTTTTGAAACCATATGAAAGACTTTAACTCTGGATACTATTGGAGTAAAATGCTGAAGTTGGAATCAGGAGAAAAATCTTTTGCCGCCTATTAATTCAACAAGTCCAAGTTGGCAGATTTCCAACTCGTTGAATATATTGAAGCCCTCGTAGCTCAGTAGGATAGAGCGCCGGATTCCTAATCCGGAGGCCGTAGGTTCGAATCCTGCCGGGGGTACCATTAATTCAATAGGTTATAAATATTGGCTAAATAACAGAAGTAATTAGGCACCCTATAGGCACCCTGTTGTGCCGAAGCATCTACTCTCAGGAGCCAACAGTTTTTGAGTGACCGGCGGAAAAACTCGGCGTTCCAGTTGTCGTGATTAATGCCAACGTCAAGTTTCAAAATTATTTTTTCCAAAAAGGAGTCTCTTTGAGCATATCGCAACACCCCAGGGCCCCTTGGCGACTGGAATCATTATGTAAACCTTCCTGTTTTAGTGCCATGTTAAATTGAAGTTTCCAGGGGTTTTGTCTGCCGACGCCAGATACTCAACAGGCGTTTGATGTTTTTTCGTTTATTGAGCATGTGCGCCGGACCAAAGAAACGAAATCTGTCCCTATTGTTGTGATGACATCGGATGTTGGTATGGCCACACGAGAGAAAGTCTTCAAAATCGGCGCGGATGATTTTATTACGAAACCTTTGAGCTTTGAAAACCTTATTCCACGAGTCAGGAGGTTAATAGTAAAATCGCACTTGTTTTACTGAGTGTAGATTGCACTGCAACAGGGCCATCCAGGGGTGACTAATAAGGGGGGAGCATTCGCCGGAACCCGTGCGACAGAACTATGATTATGAAGAGGATATTGCGAATTGCTATCCCCAAAAAATGGACATCCGGCGCACATCGTTTTTTCCCCATAACTTTAACTGCGGCCAGCTCCCAGGATAATAAGGAGATGTATTTTTTTGATCGTGGCCAATCAGCAAGGTCTCTGAGCCACGGATCCGGAATTCCATCCGCCCCGACACCAGCGCCGATTATGCCTCCCACTATCGCCGCGACCGTATCGGTGTCTCCGCCACAGGTCACAGCCTCCTCTATGGCTCTTTTATAATCAAAAGGAAATCGAAGCCAGATCTGAATAACCGCCGGTATCGTATGATAACAATAACCGGTGACTCCCTTCTTCAGGTTCAACTGTTCGCAAAACTCCAGGATGGATTCGCCCCGTTCGGCGCTTCGAGAAGCGGTTAGAATAAGAGATCTTAACTCATCATCTTTTCCAATGAACGGCTCAAAAACCTCCAGGCATTCATCTGGATTAACTCTCTTTTGTTCAGATGAAAGCGCGGCGGCTTTGGCGACGATAAGCGCGCATTTTTCCGCCTTGGGGTCGCAATGGGTTATTCGCGTGCCAAGCCCCACAAGGATCCCCAGAAGTTTTTCTTCATTACCCGTAAACACGCCAGTGATGGCGCTTCGCATGCAAGGCCCGTTTCCCGCGCTGAATACACCGCTTTTGTCCGGGCCGAAGCCCAGCCAAAGCCTGATTATGGATTTCAAAGTGGCCATGCCGACGCCGGCCGGCAAACCTAGAAGCCACCACCGCATTTTCCAGGCCAGATCGCCAATGAAAAGGTTCGCCTCTCCCCCGCTGTTTATAATGGCTTGCGCCACCATGCAGGTATGCTCCGTATCGTCTGAGATCATCCCTTTCCCGAGGAAAAATCGCTGTTTCAGGGGAAAAGCGTTCAGTCTTTGAATCCTTTTGGCTGATAGACCTTCATACGGCAATCCGATTGAATCACCCACCGCAGAGCCCAACAGACACCCCACGCAAGCTCTCTGAAAATCAAAATACGGATGTGCGGCCGGAGTCGTTTCCTCGACCGGCTCCAGGAAGCGCTCGATATCACTTTTGTCAATTATCAACGAGTAACCGCCATAGCCGCCAGCGCTTCGTATCGCGTGTGGTACAAACATCTTCTCCCATTTATCGTAAGGAACCGGCCTGGCGTATATGGCTGTAGCGGAAGGGGGAGGCGAAGAGTCAAGCATTATGATAATACCATCAGGCAATGTAATGTCATCCCCTGATGAAAAAGGAGCGTTCCAGTGGTAGATGCACGCAGTCTTAAAGCGCGCCTTTGAAATATAAGGACCGTCTGATATCGCCATCAATTACCTCTGTTCTATAGATTATCATTCCATCCCCTGACAAACAGCAAGAATTGAGTCACAGGCAAGCGGGCGGCTTTTTTCAACGCTGTTGTGTCGTGGAGATGGCGTAACGTTGGGTGTTGCGCGGGTTCAGGCTCGTGAGTGGTTTTCTGCGGATGGTTACATATCCACCTGGCCGTTTGGGGCGAGATACGAGGCGAACGCATGGCGCAGACCATGAAACCGAAAGCATTCCAGATCGTCCCCGGCCAGGACCCGGCGCCACGGCTCTGCAATATCTTTCCAGGGCGCGTCCATCGTGCGGCCGGGAAAGACGTACTCTACTCCCGGTATTTTCAGATAGACGTCACTCCACTTTAGCCGGAGAATGGCGCTTTTGCGCAAGATGTGTAGAGAGTGTCATGATGGTGTTCTTGATCTGGTTTGTCCTCTCCTCCGTCATCCCGGGCGCCACACCGACAGGCCTCTCATTTCTGTCTTTACGTAGAAGATGTCTTTGTACTTTGTCTTGTGTCGTTTTTTGTAAGCCGACGTTTTGGATCCTTTGCCACAAAATTATCCTTGTAAAGTTAATGCGTTAAAAGGGAAGAGTTTAGGGGAAATATGGGGGATAAATTCACTTTTCCCCTAAAAATTAGGGGGTAAAACACGACCTGGAAAAACGATTGATATCCTAATATTATGTCAAGGTTTTGCTTTCTGGTTATTCCGAATAATTCTGGTTACCAAGGGTGGGTTGACCATAATTTGACCAGAGTGGAATTGGCGATGCCACCTGAATCTGCCAACATTGCCTCTGCTCTATTTGTCAGTTTCATTTCGTCTCAGTTCGTTCCACGTTGCGCTCCTGAACGATGAGCGGTCATGCAAACCGGCGAACCCATTATCACGGAAGTTCTTGCGCCATGTATAATAGGCGCGAACCGTTACATTAAAATGGGGTGTAGCATCCTTGACAGGCAGACCAGAGCACTCCACCGCCCTTAGTACCTCAATGAGTATGCGGATCTTCTCCTTAGCTGAGAATTTGCGCCGGGTGGCCTTGCGAATCTTCTTTACGACATCTTGGCTCTCGCTCATGTCTGGCTCCTTTTTTCTATCTCGGAACCAGGATCTATAAGCCAAAACCCTACGTCAAGCGTACCGTAGAAATATCAGGCCAACTGTGCCACTTTCGCTGACGGGGAACAGGATATATCTTTTTTAGATCGGAGAAACCTTCACCGCCTTCGGGTTCGATATGCAGTAGTACTCACAGATGCCGCATCCCGCGCAACACTCCTTTTTTATCACAGGGCCGCTATTATAGAATATGGCCTTGTCCTTTAAGGGGCACCTATCGTAACAATAATCGCAGTCCGGGATGGTTTTGGAATATGCCAGGCACGTCCCTGTGTTTACAATCGCCACCCCTAACTTTATCTTTTCCTTCTCTACAGGTTTTAGGGCGCCCTCATCACAAACCTGCGAGCAAGCCGGAGAGTCACACAAATGGCAGGGCCCTTCCTCCGGAATTATAACCGGGAATCCCGGCGCGGAATATCCTTTCCCCGTCTGCTTTATAGCGCCGTAAGGGCACGCTTCCCAGCATTTGCCGCATAGGTTGCAAAGCGCCGTGAATAGGGAATCTTCAACCGCTCCCGGCGGCCTTAAAGGATCCTTTTTCGGTTTCGTCATTTCAACGCCGGCAGAAAACGACCTTAACAAAACAAGATGCCATTCCTTTAGAAATCGTTTCCTGTCTATAGGTTCTTCGCTCATATCAGTAGTGTTAAATTCCGCAACGGGCCAGCTTCGACGCCCGGTTTCGAGGTACATAGTCCTCGCCGGCTTTTAATCCGGCGGGGCGCATCAGTTACCTAGCGAACATTGTAATAATTAAACTGGTCGTTCTCGTTCTGGACCAGCGGTTGAACATTGGTTTGAGGCACATGGCACATGTTACACTGGAACCGCGCCATGGTTATTCCGCCTCCGTACAGGTGGGTCGCGGTAACAAAAGGTGTATCTTCCATCTGATTGTTCGGGTCATGGCAGTCCATGCAGTCGTTCTGATCTTTTGAGATCATCAGCCCTTCGATGGAGTGCGGTATCTGCGGCGGGGCAGTTATAGAGCCGCGGGGCAAGGGATTATTCCCGCCCGGTTCATCACCTTGATATATGGGGACCGGGGGAATAAGATTGTTTTTAAACATGCTGTTCTTCCTTAAAGTGTTGCCATCATCCGCCGCCATGACCGTTCCACTGAAAACAAGCGTCGTCAAGGCCAATACTAATGCAAAGTGTCTCATTTTTCAAAACCTCCTTATAGTTTTTGCTTTTTTCTTCTGATTCCAAAAAATATGGAACTACCACCGACACGGTCAATACAAGCGCCGCACATAGTGCAGTCGCTCGTCGCCGTTCGGTTGTCAATTATGCCGATAATCGCATTGGGCTCGGGGCACAGTTCGGCGATATTTCCGGGAATTTCTCCGCGCGATTCGTCCGCGTTGACGCGAATCAGAGAAACTTTCCCTATAAGCGTCAGGAAAGCGGCCAAGGGGCAAAGTCCTCGGCACCAGCCGATTCTGGCGACGGCAAATTCATACAGGAACAACGTGCCTACAATCAGCCAGCTCACCATTCCTACTCCAATTCCGCCGAAAATAACGGCTCTGTGAAGAATTGAAATCGGGTTGTAAAACTCGTATATCGCAACTGCCGTAATGATCGGCACAATCAAAATGATGACCATGATGTAATACTTGGTCGCCGGCGAAAACCCCTGAAACGGTTTGCGGATATGAAATTTTTTAGAAAGCCAGTTCGCAAAATCCAGAACCAGCGCCAAAGGACAAACCCAGCCACAGAACGCGCGGCCCCCTACGATTAAATAAAAGGCGGTCACCAAAACGGCGCCATTAACCGCCGTTGTGTATAAACCGCCAGTGGCAAAAAACGACTGGAGCGCCGATAAAGGATCGGTTGTTGGAATTACGCCAAGAAACAACGAACCGGAATAGTTCCCGACAAGAATGTTGTAGTCGCTCCGGGCAGAGACAATGAATAGCCCCAGAACCAACAGTGCCGTTGCCCTTCGGCTGAACCACCATTTACCGTATGTCATAGGCGTTCCCTCTCCCATCCGATGCGGTAATGACTGCCCAGCAGTCCCTTCGTGGATGCGATATCCAAAACCTTGATCGCTGTTTTGTCAAGTATGCATGTGTGTTCGCACTTTCCGCAGCCGGTGCAGGCATCCGAGTGGATGACGGGTTCGAATATCGAGTGCTTGCCCGTGCGCGGATTGACCCAGTACTCAAGCGTAAGCGCCTTCCCGATGAGCGGGCACGCATTATAACAAACCTCGCACCTGAATCCCTTCAAGGCGATGCAGGTTTCCCTGTCGGTAAGGACAGCCAGCCCCATCCTGGACTCGTTTATATCAGTCAGTCCTTTGTCCAGCGCCCCGCTTGGGCATGCCGCCACGCACGGTATGTCCGGACACATGTAGCACGGTATCTTTCTGGACACGATATAAGGTGTGCCGGGGGCAATGCCACTTCCCGGCTCCGCCATGAGGATGGAGTCGTACGGGCATGAACGTATGCACTGCCCGCACTTTATGCACCTGGAAATGAACTTCATTTCCGCAAGCGCACCCGGAGGCCTTTGCGCGTACGAGCGCTTGGGCTGTCCGAGCGAAATCAGGCTTACGGCCGCTGTTCCGGCAACGATGCCCAGAAGGTTCCCCGCAGTGAGAAAGCCCCTGCGGGATATGCCTTCCGGCTTTCTTCGCACCTTGTTATCGGCGCTATTTCCCGGTTCCTTGGAGATTCCGGCTGTTGTCTTAGGCATTAAAGCTCCAACGCCCTTTCGGCTTACGCTTTCATTATCTTAACGGCGCATTTCTTAAAGTCCGCCTGTTTTGAGATCGGACACGTTGCGTCCAGCGTTACCTTGTTAATGAGGATGCTCTCGTCGAACCACGGCACGTATATAAGCCCTTTGGGAACCCTATTTCGTCCGTTTATCTCGGCGCGGGCTACTATGTGCCCACGACGAGATTCGACTTTAATGAGGTCGTTGGCCTTGATACCGTGGCCCTTGGCGTCTGCCGGATGTATGGAAACGGTGGCGTTTGGAACCGCGCGGTGCAGTTCGGGAACACGCCTTGTCATCGTTCCGGAATGCCAGTGTTCAAGAACACGGCCGGTGCACAGCCACAACGGGTAATCCTTATCCGGCGGCTCGGGCGGCTCGGCATATGGTCGGAGCCATACGTTGGCCCTGTTGTCGGACTTCTTGTTCCCGTAGAAAGACCATCCCGAGCCTACTGGCACGTAAGGATCGTACCCTTCCTTGAAGCGCCACTGGGTCTCCTTTCCGTTTACGACTGGCCAGCGCAGGCCGCGTACCTGATGGTACGTGTCGAATGGAGCGAGGTCATGATTCTTGAGTGCGGCGAATTTCCGGTACTCTTCCCAAAGCGCCTTTTGGATATAGAATCCGAAATGAAGCGCTTCGTCGTTCATTCCCGCCTTGCCGGGATAGCCGCTGGCGAGCCTGCTGAACATGTGATCGTAAATTGTTTTGCCCTTGAGGTCCGGGCGCTTGGCCATCAGTTTGGCCGGCCAGACTTCCTCGAGCTTGAAGCGTTTGGAGAACTCGGCGAACTGCCACAGGTCAGACCTGCGGTCGTCGTTTACCTTTACCTGTTGCCTCCAGAACTGCGTCCTTCTTTCGGCGTTTCCGTAGGCTCCTTCTTTTTCGAATATCATTGACGTCGGCAGAACCACGTCGGCCATGGCCGTGGAGGCGCTTGGATAAATTTCGCTTACCACTATGAAGTTCTCAGGATCGCGCGCGGCTTTTATCCAGTGGTTCAGGTTCGGGAAATCCTGGAATGCGTTGGCACATGCAACCCACATGATATTGACCTTCTTGTCCTCGAGGAACCTCATCATCTTGATGGCGTGCGTGCCGACCTTAGGGTTGATGGTACCTTCGGGAAGGTCCCATATCTTCTCCGCCGCATCGCGGTGCGCCTTTTTCTTTACCACCATGTCGGACGGCAGCCTGTGCGCGAAGGTTCCAACCTCGCGCGCCGTGCCGCATGCCGAGGGCTGTCCCGTAATGGAGAACGGACTGTTGCCCGGCGTGGAGATTTTGCCCATGAGCAGGTGGATTACGTAAACCAACTCATTTTGCCAGGTACCGCGGGTGTGCTGGTTCATGCCCATCGTCCAGAGGGACATAACCTTCTTGTTGGGATCGGCGTACTCCTTGGCGAGGGCGAGAAGCTGTTTGGAATCGACGCCGGAGAGCTTGCTTACGTATTTAAGCGTATAGGGCTCTACGTGCTTCTTTAGTTCCTCGAATGTCGTGAACTTGCCGGATCCTGCCTTCCCCCTGTTTTTCTGTCCCTTTTCCAGGGGATGGTTTGCGCGCAGTCCGTAACCTATGTCCGTTGGGCCTATCTTGAAATTGCAGTGCTTTTCGACGAATTCCTTGTTGTACGCATTGTTTTTAATGATGTAATGTGCCATATAATTCGCAATCGCAAGGTCGGTGTGAGGGGTGAATACCATGACCTCGTCCGCAACACCGCCGGACCTGTTTGCGATAGTGCTGAGGTGGTAGTACTTGACGTGCGGATGGGAGAGTTTCCTGTTGATAAGGCGACTGAAAAGGATCGGGTGCATTTCGGCCATGTTCGATCCCCATGTTACAAAGACGTCGGCGTGCTCAAGGTCGTCGTAACAGCCCATCGGCTCGTCGATTCCGAAGGTCTGTATGAAGCCTGCTACGGCGGATGCCATGCAGTGCCTGGCGTTTGGATCTAAGTTATTCGATCTGAATCCGGCCTTCATGAGCTTTACCGCGGCATAGCCTTCCCAAATCGTCCACTGGCCGGAGCCGAACATCGAAATGCCGTCCGGACCCTTCTTTTTAAGAACCTTCTTGAATTTTTCCTCCATAACGTCGAAAGCCGTCTCCCAGGAAACCTCGGCGAACTCGCCATTTTTGTTGTATTTTCCCCTTTTCATGCGTACGAGCGGCTTTGTAAGCCTATCTTTGCCATACTGGATCTTCGAAAGGAAGTATCCTTTTACGCACTGTAATCCGCGGTTAACCGGGGCTTCGGGGTCGCCCGTGGTAGCCACCACGCGGTTATTTTTCGTGCCGATAAGGATGCCGCATCCTGTTCCGCAAAACCGGCAGGCGCCCTTGTCCCAGCTTATACCCTCGCCGTCGGCGGCCCTTGCCAGGACTGGGACCCCAGTCACCGCAGCCAAAGCCGCTGCTGCGGCCGAAGATTTTATAAAACTTCTCCTTGATATATCCATTTTTCAACTCCCTAAAAAGTTAAAAACCAATAGCCGAAAACAGTCCCAAACCTGACACCAGAGATTAATGCTATCGGGCCTTTTCCATTTCGTCCGCTAAAGCGTTGACTTCTTCCTCGAAATGGTGATACGCCATGGTCGCCGTTATGACGCCGTCGATGTCGTACATGCTTCTAATTGCGTTGACTTCCTCGCCGGTGGTCTCCCGTTCCAGAACAGCCACTATCCTTCCGTCTTCCAGAACCTTGTGCACTTCCAGCCCTTCGAAGTCCTTTAGCGACTCTACAACCTGCTCTGTCTTGTCGGGCATGGTCATGATCACTATTCCTGAAACGTTCATAGGCTAAACCTCCTCTCCTTGTTAATTATTGATGTTCTTAAGGTATTTCCTGATATCCCATTTAAAAATTTCTCCGTTTGCCGAACCCGAATAGATGTAGCCGTCGCCGTATGTAACCGACGCTATGACCGTCGAATGCCCCTTGAAGGTCGCAAGTTTCGCATTGTTCGAAACCGAGAACAGCGAAACCTCGTTTTCGTTAGTCGAGGCCACGGCAAGATCGTTTTCCACAATCATTGCGGCGTAGATGTAGGTGAAGTCCTGGTGCAGCTCGAGAAAGCCGCCGGTTTCGACGTTCCAGTATAAAAGGCGCCTGTCTTTGGAGCCGCTTAGTATGTGCTTTCCGTCAGAGCTCCACGATAGGGTATATATCCCGTCCTTGTGCCCTCTAAGCGTTTTGACCTTTTTTCCGTCGGCGGTGCTTCTTATATGTATCCTGCTGTCGTTGCTGCCAGTTGCGAATAGCTTTCCATCGGGGCTAACCGATACCGTCTTTATGGCGTCCCAGTTCGCCTTTACCGACCAGGCCGGGCTCAGCCCCGGAAGCTTGAGGGCGCGCACCGTTCCATAAACCGTGCCCAAGATGATAAAATCGCCCGGCATGAAGGCGGCCGCGTACGAATGTGTTTCGGGAATATCGTATGTCGAAAGGACATTAAGCCCGGTGTCGAACAGGATTAATTTGCCGTTCGAGGAAGAAGCCGCGACCCAGCCCCTTTCGAGTTCGCAAAGGACGAAATATGCGGGAGAATTGAAAGAGCCCAGCGGGGTCTTGGATTTTTCGAATGTAAATTTTACCGGCTTTCCGTCTTTTAGGGATATCCCCTCCACGGCGCCGTTATTCGTAGCCATGTACAGAACTGTTCCGCAGATATTGATGGAATTGGTATACGACTTTGTCTCGTAAAAAGGTTTTTGGGAAGCGGCGTGTGAATCGGTGGACAAAAATATTGCCGCATAAACAACAGCTATTATCCTGACAACGTGCACCATCCCCCCCTATTACTAGCGACTGTCACACAGGTGTTAACTCCTAAATACCCGCAATCAATAAACTAAGAGTTAATTTTCACCGAAAAACGGGACGGAATATATAGGGTGAAGCTCCTATTATCGATAGGTATGAGCACCTTATTTTTGTAGGTAAAGACCCCTAAGCAGATTAAGACGCTTCTGTGAAAAACGCCAATGGCAGCAACTTATTGAAATAAAACGGGTTGCTAAAGGAGAGATCTGTTTTCCAGCGCGAAGAGAAAAAGCTGGTTTCTTCCTGTGAGTTCCAGTTTTTTAATTATGTTGGTTCTGTGGTTTTCGACCGTTTTATGGCTGATGCACAACTCCTTGCCGATTTCCTTACTGGTCTTGTTTTCCGATATAAGTTTGATGACGCGTCTTTCAGTGTGCGAAAGGAATTTTATCGACGGGTTTTCCTCGGCGAAAGTGCGCATTTCCCTGTTTTTAGCAATCAAGTGTTCCGTAAGGATGGGGCTTATATAATGCTTGCCCTCCAATACGGTTTTCAGGCCGTCCAAAAGCTCGTCCTCGGCGTTTTCCTTGAGGATGTATCCTTTTACTCCCAAATCAATCGCCTTGTTGAAATACTCCCTGTCCTTGTACATCGTCAGTATTATGAATTCAGTTTCGGTGTTTCCGTTTCTTGCCTCGGAAATCACGTCAAGCCCGCTGATGTCCGGCATTGAAATATCCATTATGGCGATCGTGGGCTTTAATTTCCTGATCCCCTCCAGAGCTTCGGCGCCTCCGGCCGCTTTGCACACGACCTTGTAAGGCCCGTCCATCTCGATGAGGTCCACAAGCCCCCTTAAAAAAATCGGGTGATCGTCCGCTATCAGTATTGAAGTAACGTTATCGATCTTCCACCTCCTGGTCAGCGGGTATAGACACGGAAATCGTCGTGCCCCCGCCTATGTCCGATTCTATCTTAAGGGTTCCATTCAGTATTTTGACCCTTTCCGAAATATCCAAAAGCCCCAGACCCTTGCCGTTGCTTCTTACCGATTCTATATCGAATCCCTTGCCGTTGTCCGTGATTGTTACGTCCAGCCCGTCTCCGGTTTTGCCGATATTTACAGTTACGTTTTCGGCGTTGGCGTACTGGATTATGTTTCGAAGTCCTTCCTGCACTATCCTGTAGAGGTGGATTTCGTGATCCTTTTTCAATATCCCGTCGATCTCGTGGATATCCGATTCGAACTTCAATGCAGACGAGCTTTCGGCCCTGTTTATGGCCGATTCTATCGCTCCCTTAAGCCCCAGTTTGTCGAGCTGGTGCGGGCGCAGGTGGTATGTTATCCGCCTGATTTCCTCTATCGATTCCTGCGAGATGGAGGCGATCTGGTCGAGGATGTCCTCCGACCTGTTTGTGTCCGAAAGCGTTTTGATGCATTTGCGTATACCGTTTTTTATTATCAGCAGGTTCTGGCCGAGGCCATCGTGGAGCTCCGACGCTATCCTTTTCCTTTCGCTTTCCTGCGCCTGGACGAGTATTTGCGAGGATCGTTCAAGCTCGGCCTCCGCCCTTTTCCTGTCAGTAATCTCCCTTATCGCGGCGGTAATGAATCGCCCGGCGTTCCCTGCCTTAGTCTCTTCGAGGCGAAGTTCCAGGGGGAACAAAGTTCCGTCTTTGCGCCTACCTTCAAGCTCAATGCGGTTTCCCATTATTTTTGTTTCCCCGGTTTCCGTGTACCTTTTCATGCCTTGCGTGTGTCTGTCCCTGTATTTTTCCGGCATGAGTATCTTTACGTCTTTGCCGATAAGCTCTTCCTCGGGATATCCGAAAATGGCGCACAGCTCCTGGTTGAGAAAGCGGATGTGGGCGTTGTCGTCTATCACAATAATCCCTTCGCCCACCGTCTTGATTATGGCGGTGATCCTTTGTTCCGATTCGCGCAGGACCGTTATCAGTTTGTAAAACCCGTACCCGAATATGAGCAGCAGAACGATGATAAGCCCTATTCCCCTTAGCGCATTCATCAAAAGACCGGCCTGCGTATGTATAAGGGCCTCCTTGGGATGCGTTATTTCGAGTAGGCCCAGAACGTAACCGAGCGGTATGGGGTTGCCTGCAACTGAAAAGGGCTTTTGCTCGACATTCGGCCTTAAATGGCAGGCCTGGCACTGCTTGACCACCATTAATGGACGGATGAAAATAAAGGATTCGCTCGTTTCCCACGTCTGCGGCTTGCCGTCCAGCAGGACGTTTCTTTCCACGTCGTTGACCGGAAGCTTGCCCTCAACTTCCCCGTACTGGAGTGTTATGGCTTCGCTTCGCACAAGACGCACCCTGTACTGGTCCTTGGCGTTGAGGGCGTTTACGTATTTGTCTATGGCCTTTCCGCCGGAATCGGAGGATAGGACGAGCTTAATGATGGCGTTTTCAAGGTATTCCGCGTTTTTCAGGGCGTTCTGCCGCGCGCCGGCCGTGGCGTGTCTTTTAAGGTCAAAGTACTCCCATGTCTCGGTTACTACAAGGAGTCCGAATAAAAGGAGGCATATTGCCATGAAATGGGCAATAGATACCGGTTTTCCGGGCTGGTTTGAGCCAAAGACCGATTCGGATTCCATTATCTATTATAGTCGCAGGAAGGAGAATAAGGGTAAGACAAAATTGCGGCGCTATATATTCATCAGATCTTTCTTTCCTTCTAAAACAATTGATGCAGTGCACATATATAGATAAAGCCATTAGTCCTCTTACAATAATCTACCGCCTCAATTTTGTATTCATACATGGTAACTGGGTGTTTCTCGCTCAAAGAATCGCCATCTTGCTGGCTGTCGGGGGTCACTTGATAACCGGCCAGTGTGGGTCAGTTAAAACCGGCCACAGTTATTTGTCCCTTTTCTTATCATTTTCGTCTTTTGGCTTGCAAGCTTTATTGCGTAGCCGGTAGCTCTTCCCGGTGATCTGAATCAGTTCGGTGCGGCTGAGGAACAGGTCGAGGATGGCGGTGGACGTGGGCACGTCGCCGATCAGTTTTCCCCATTCCTCCAGCGGGCGGTTGGATGTCATGATCGTCGAACGGAGCTCATGCCTTCTCATAATGATCTCGAACAGATACTCGCCTGACTGTTCCG
>JAJRZK010000040.1 GCA_024275315.1 Nitrospirota bacterium | reverse complement strand
GTCAACCGCCCGTTTCCTGGCGACGCGCTCCACTCGGCGAGTACGAAGACCATACACGCCGAAAAAAACGCCCATCAACCACCACAACCACCTTCCAGAACGGTAAAAACGAAAACGTCATGAATTATCCGGGCTAGGTGTATATCGCGCTTAGCCCGCCTGGCGCTGGATCCGGAGTTCGACCGGGAGTTTTAAACCAACGCTAAGGGATAAGCAGTCTGATAATCTCCTTTCCCTCGATCTCAATAAGCTGGTTATTGGCAAGGCCTGTCAAATCCCTCGCCATGGTGTGCCTTGTACGATCAAGGTACAGGCTTCGGTACCATGGTTCTGCCCGGATATCAGTCAAGTTATGGATATTCCCTTTTGCCATCAGATTGCTCACTATAGTGTATTGACGGATGTTTATCTTTTTGCTGTCGAGGAAGGTCCGTAACTGCGATCCGTACAGCAACTTGGCGTAAAAATTATTTACCCAGTCATGATTTTCGTTTATCGTTTCGAGCATTCCCTTAAGAAAAAACAGAACAAACGCCTGATTCGGATGTGGCTCGCCTTTCCTGGCCGCGATCCGGACCACATTGAAAAGCGCAAAATAGTCTTCGATGTTTTTCAGATAATAGCCTGCGAGGGATGTGGAGGCGTAGCTGTATCCCGCCATTTTCAGCATTCTTGATTCCACGACCCTTCCCACCCTGCCGTTGCCATCTGCAAAGGGGTGGATCAGCTCGAAATAGATATGAACCAGCGGCGCCCGGATCAATGGGGAAAGAGAACATATGGAGTCGCTATTAGCCCATTCGATCAACTTTGTCATCAGGCGGGTTATATCTTCAAAGGATTTGGGCGGAACATATGCGCCTCCAAGTTTTTCGTGTCCAACTATTGTAGTTTGATGGTCCTTTTGATCTTTCCTGTATTCGCCTGGTGTGCCTTTTGTTTGCAGGCCGTCCATAAGGACTTTGTGAGGTCCCGTAAACATCTCCTCATTAATTGATAGCGAAACATGCTCTTCAGAGGAAAACTTCTCGGATATGCTTCGACCACGTACTCCCGCAAGCAAATATGCTTTACTGGTGTTTTGAATCCTTCTTTGGTTTTCCTCCTTGACTTGATCCGGTGGCAGGGCCAGAGCTTCCTCCACGGCTCTGGTGGACATGTTTCCATCTTCGATAGAGTCTGTCCCATGAACTCCGGTTACGATCACCCTGTTGTCAAGCTTGTCTATGATGCCCGGCAAAAGAGGTGTTTTTACAAACCTTTTATGAGCGTCTTCGACCCTGTCGATCAATGGTTGAAGCGCGGCGACATCCACACCAGCCTGAAATTTGAATATGCCGGATCGGTAAGTTTCAACGCGGATAACTTTGTTCCAGGGATCAAGCGTCATGATAGCTGTATGCCCCAAATATGCCCATTTATATATTTATATAACAGATTATATTATAAGGCTATACTCAAAAATAAACAATATAATACTTCATGGAGCGCTCACGAAATTCGACATAAATTGCGCGTGATCATTACAGGACAAAAAAAGGCGGCCATTTTCATGGCCGCCCTGATAATTCCTGAATAATTCAGAATTATTTCTCTGCAGGCATCTTCATCACCAGGTACGAGGGGTTGTTTCCCCTGCGGACATAAAACAGAATCGACTCTCCCGGTTTGGCGCCGGAGATAACCTTCTCGTACTCGTCGATATTACGAACCCTGATCTGTTTCACCTCGGTAATGACTATCCCTTCACGAAATCCCGCTTTCGCCGCGGGACCACCGGGCACAACCTCTGTCACCACAACACCCTCGCTTACATCTACGCCAAGCTTCCTCGCTATTTCCGGGGTCATATTCGTAAGGCTCATTCCCAGATTCTCACTGAGCGACGTGGCCCCTCCCTGCTCCTTTTCTGCAGGCATCTCGCCGAGTTTTATCCTGATGGACTTCTGTTTTCCATTACGAATAACCTTGATCTCAACGTTCGTGCCAGGTTTGACGCTCGCCACGATCCTGGGCAGGTCATCGGAACGGAACAGTTTCTTTCCGTTGAACTCCACGATTACATCACCTCGAAGCACCCCGGCTTTCCCCGCGGGGGAGCCCTCGAAGACGTTGCCCACCAGGGCTCCTGCGACGCTCGGCAGGCCAAGGGCTGTTTTCAGCTCCTCCGTGACCGTTTGTATCATTACGCCCAGCCATCCGCGTTTTACTTTTCCTTTTTTAAGGTCGTCGTAAACATCATGGATCGCGTTGATGGGGATGGCGAACCCGATCCCGATATTGCCCTGGGAGGCTCCGCCTGTGAAAATCGCCGAGTTGATGCCTACCACCTGGCCCTTGGTGTTCAATAAAGGGCCGCCGGAGTTGCCCGGATTGATCGAGGCGTCCGTTTGTATAAAGTTGTCATACGGCCCGGCGCCTATGGTTCGGCCCTTTGCCGAAACCACCCCTACAGTGACCGACTGGGCGAAACCAAAGGGGTTGCCGATGGCGATAACCCACTCCCCTACCTGGAGCTTGTCCGAATCGCCAAGCTCCAGAGTTTGCAACTTTTTACCGGCGTCGATCTTTATAAGCGCTATATCCAGCTTGGGATCGGCCGCGATCAGCTTCGCGGGATATTCCTTCCCGTTGGTATGCCCGTCGCCGAAAGTGACGGTAATCTCATCGGCCTTGGCGACCACATGGTTGTTGGTCAGAATATATCCGTCCGATTCGACAACAAAGCCTGAGCCCAGGCTCTGGCGCTCCTGCTCGCGAGGCATCTCCTGAAACCACGGGAAACGCTGGTAAAACTCCCGCATTCTCTCGTCATACATCCCGTGGGCGCCGGTTTTGATCTTCTGTTTTGTGGAAATGTTCACGACCGCGGGGGTTTTCTCCTTGGCTATAGTGGCGAAAATGTTCTGTAATGAATCTGATTTATAAGACCTGGCCTCGACAACGGCGGGACCGAACCCGGACTGTGACACATATACGCCTGACAGGGAGATAGAAACAACCGCGATCAAGCCGAAAGTAAAGCACTTGATTTTATTGTAAAGGCTTTCCACTTTGAACCTCTTTATAGAATTATGTTAACTGTTACTTGATAGATATTATCATAAAATTCCTTTTGAAATATGCAAGGTACGAAAATGAAAAAAGTTCTTGACAACAACAGATATTATGTCAAAATATGTTCAATTAAATGGAATGATTGTATTCAATTCTAAATAAACAACGATGGCTGCTTCTGAATCGGAAAAAAAAGTTCCTGTAACGACGCATCTTTATCAGCGTCAAATTGACCATTTGAACAAGGTTGCCAAGGAATTGCAGGTCACCAAGGCTGTGTTGTTCAGGGAAGCCATAGAACAGTTGCTCAAGCGTTACGAGGAAAAGCAACTTGATATCGGTATCAAGTAGCGCAATATCAGGCATTTGAGGCGAGTTTGTTTCATGGGCCAGTTCATGTGTTTAATTTCGGGCGCAAGGTCCGGATTTTTAAGGGCATCGGCTTGGGTTTTTGGCTGGACCAAGACCACCATAGTACTGACCACCACCTGCTTTGATCGCCTTATGGGCGATCATGTAAAGACCACCCCTTCATATCAGCCATAAGTTCGAGTATGGCGTCCCTCCCCGGGACGCGGCGGTGCCTGGCCGGTTTCAGTTGCCACATCTGGAACCGGTCATTTTTTTTGCCTGGATTTGCGTTATACGGTCGGTTCCCTGTTAGTCCCTTGTTTATTTTGCTTGAGTACGTGGAGATTGTATGATATACAAATACTTGAGATATTGGGTGTTTTCATTAATTTGTTTACAGAAAAAGAGGTTCCCTGCCGCTGTCGGCGAAGTCAGATTTATTTGAACCAATATAATTTACAAGGTAGCTACCGGCGGCGCCTGTTGCGCAGATCCGGGAGCGATCCCGGAAAGCCTGATGGCGTCGTGGCGGCGACCACCTGGTTAGACCAGGTTCAAATAACTCGGCTTTTCGACGCGGTGAGGGAGCTTTCCTGGCGACATTGTAAAGAGGCAGGATTCTAGGCTGAACATGTATATTGCTGTTTTGACCATATCAGGTGTTGCGACCTTGTTTTTCGAGACGATATATTTATTGCTGGACGTCTCACGGCCAAACACCGGACGGGTCTCTATTTCATATATTCAAAAAGCCATAAACAGCTTTGACAGCTCCGGCGCCGGGCGTACCCGTCCGGACTGGAGCATGCAGACCGCAAGCGGGGTTTTACGTCGGATTTTTTTCAACGTGGCCCATCCATACAAGGCGCTTGTCCAGCCTCTGTTTGTACGTTGCAATATGGTTAGCGCGGTTTTATAACCGGCCCCTATCGCAACAAATTTCTGTATTACACCCTGGAAGAATTACACGGACGATATTGTTGTCTGTGACGGACCCCGTCCGTAACGGACCCATTTTGAATCAGGGGGTATGGATATGGAAAACGTTATCCCTTCTTTGGTTGTTTTATTGGTCGGCGTAGGCGCCGGTTGGATACTCAGGCAGGTTGTCACATCCAAACGCGCCGCGGCCATAATCGAAGAATCCAGCAATGTTTTGGAGCAGGCCAAAAGAGCGGCGGCGACCATCGCAAAAGAAGCGCAGATCCTGGCGAAAGAGACCATGCTTACCGCCCAGGCGGAGGCGGAAAAAAAGATCGCGCACAAGAAAAAGGAATTGGAGCAGTTCGAAAGGCGGCTTCTGCAACGGGAAGGCTATCTGGACAGCAAGCTGGACCAGGTTGAGAAAAGGGACGCTCTTTTCGCCAAGAGGGAAGCCAAGTTGCAAAACATGGAGAGAAATCTTGAACAGAAACACGAAAAGGCAAACAAAGTTATAGAAGAACAAACCGCCAAACTCCAGGAGATATCCGGTATCAGCGCGGAACAGGCGAAAGCGGAACTTAAAGAGCGGTTCTATGAACAGGCCAGGCTTGAGGCTGCCCACGCTGTGAAAAAAACCGAGGAAGAGGCGCTAAGCAAAGCCACCGACAACGCGCGCAATATCATAGCCAACGCCATCCAGCGGTGCGCGTCGGATTTTGTGGCGGAGAACACCGTATCGGTCGTGGATCTGCCGAATGAAGAGATGAAAGGCCGCATCATCGGCCGTGAAGGCCGCAACATTCGCGCGCTGGAAATCGCCACCGGTGTCGATCTTATCATCGACGACACGCCTAACGCGGTTATCCTGTCGTGTTTCGACATGGTAAAGCGCGAGATCGCACGGTTAACACTGGAGCGTCTCATACACGACGGCAGAATCCACCCGGGCAGGATAGAGGATACGGTCGAGAAGGTGACAAAAGAGATAAACGTCCAGATGAAAAAAGAGAGCGAAAGAGCCTGTCTGGACATGGGACTGGACGGGATCCATCAGGAGATCATAAAACTGCTTGGGCGCCTCAAGTACCGTACGAGCTACTCGCAGAATGTCCTTAACCACTCGGTGGAAGTCGGGTTTCTAAGCGGGATGATGGCGGCGGAACTGGGCCAGAATGTAAAACTGGCAAGAAGGGCGGGACTGTTGCACGACCTCGGCAAAGCCCTGGACCAGAACATGGAGGGAAGCCACACCCAGATAGGAGCCGACTTTGCTCGCCGGTATAACGAGCCGAGTGTGGTTGTAAACGCCATCGAATCCCATCACGAGGACGTTCCGCCCACTTCTGTCATTGCGGTGCTTGTGGCGGCTTCGGACGCTCTTTCCGCGTCCAGGCCAGGGGCCAGGCGCGAGATGTTGCAGACGTACATAAACAGGATGCAAAAACTCGAGGAGATAGGAAACTCGTTCAGCGGTGTTGAAAAAACATACGCCATCCAGGCCGGTCGTGAAATCCGCGTGGTCGTGGAGCCGGAAACCATCAGGGACAGCGAGGTTTTCTTTCTGGCCAAGGATATCGCAAGGAAGATCGAGAGCGAGCTTGCCTACCCCGGTGAAATCAAGGTAACTGTCATTAGAGAGACCAGGGTAGTGGAGGCGGCCAGGTAGATCGTGAAAATACTTGCTATAGGCGATATTTTCGGCAAAGTGGGGCGTAAGGCGCTGAAGCTCGGCCTGAACAACATCATCGCCAGCACAAAAGCCGATTTCGTCGTGGCCAACGGTGAAAACCTGGCGGGCGGATTTGGTGTCACCGCCGACACCATCGGGGAAATATTCAAACTCGGGGTGGACGTGATCACGTCCGGCAACCATATTTGGGACAAGAAGGAGTCTCTTCACCTGCTGGAAACCGAAAAGAGGTTGTTACGTCCGGCCAACTATCCCGCACAGTCCCCGGGACGGGGAAGTGGAGTCTACACGGCAAAAACGGGCCAGTCGGTCGGCGTCCTCAACTTGCAGGGACGGGTTTTTATGGAAGCGCTCGACTGTCCGTTTAGGCGCGCCGACGAGGAGCTCGAGGTTCTTGCCCAGCAGGCGAAAATAATCATTGTCGACATACATGCCGAAGCCACTTCCGAAAAAATCGCCATGGGGTATTTTCTGGACGGGCGGGTATCCGCTGTTTTTGGAACTCACACCCATGTCCAGACGACAGACGCAAATATACTCCCCCGGAAAACCGCCTATATCACAGACCTGGGAATGACAGGGCCCATACATTCGATCATTGGTGTCAAACCGGAAATTATCATGAAAAGGTTTCTGCAAAAAATCCCGGAGCGATTCAGCGAAGCGACCGGGCCGGGCCAGTTCAACGGTGTCCTCGTCGAAATAGACGACAATTCCGGCAAAGCAAAATCGATCAGCACAATCAGGATCACCTACGAAACCGAACAATAACCCCACCTTGAACCGATTGCTTAACCGGCAAGGCGCAAACCGGGGCCCCGGCCCCTGGTGTGTTGGGCGGTGAGCTGATGATATTCGCGTTCCCCTGCGCTTTCTACCCGTCGGCAGGATCCGCCCGGTGGGCGGTGGTTAAAAGGGACGCTCAGCCCCTGGTGTTGAGCAGGGAGCCGATGATATTCGCGTTCCCCTGCGCTTTCTACCCGTCGGCAGGATCCGCCCGGTGGGCGGTGGTTAAAAGGGACGCTCAGCCCCTGGTGTTGAGCAGGGAGCCGATGATATTCGCGTTCCCCTGCGCTTTCTACCCGTCG
>JAJRZK010000003.1 GCA_024275315.1 Nitrospirota bacterium | reverse complement strand
CGTTGTGGAAACGGAAACCCGGCCGTGGGTTGCTCCATCACTCGGACCGGGGGAGCCAGTACACGTGCAAAGCGTACCGTAAACTTCTCACGGATCATGGCATGATTTGCAGCATGAGCCGTGTGGGCGACTGTTGGGATAACTCAGTGGCGGAAAGTTTTTTTCATACGCTCAAAACGGAGCTGGTATACCATCAGGATTACGAGACGAGGGCCGGCGCTAAGGGTGATATCTTCGAGTGGATTGAGGTTTTCTACAACCGTCAACGACGTCACTCCGCCCTCGGGTATTTGTCTCCAGCTCGATACGAGGCTATGATGGCAGAAGCTGCTTAGAAAAGTGTCCGGGAAAACGGGGGAAGATCATATACTCCCCGCTTAGTTGAAGGTAATCCTATTTGCTTCACTGAGGATTCACAAGCCGTTGATAGTGACCCCTGTTATGGCCGCTAGCGTGAATGATAGTCCATGCACGCTGTAAGACGTGGTAAAACTGGCAGCTCAAAAAGCTCATGATTAGCAGGAACCGTGAGTTTTTTTATGGTTCTCTCGCTGCCCTTGGCTGTTAGCTTGCTTGCTAACGTTCCATGCCTTTTATGCTCATCGCCAGCAAACGCCTGCTCGCTATGGCAGCCGGAGAGCCGTGGTTGTCCTCTCGCTCCAGAGGTGTTTCCGGCGCTATCAAAATTTTGTTCAAAATTTTCTCCTATTGCTATTAAAATAAATATTATATAGAAAAATTGAAATAATTCAAACCAACCCGCTACCCATTTTACGGATATTCTCGCGTATCGGGAACCCGGCAAACCAACCCGAACATCTTTATAAAAAGAATAATGATTGCGGATACTTTAAATGAGCTATAATTCGATAGTTTGAATATTTAGTTCATGTGGTGATCCAGGCAATTGCAAAATGCTCAAATATCTTACTGTAATGGTTGTGGATGACGCCATATCCGCCCGTATGTTCGTGTCGAAAATGATCAAAGAACACCTGAACTGTCAGGAAGTGGTGCAGTCCAGGTCTGCTGACGAGGCGCTGGAAAAAATCGCCAGCGGTACCAGGGTTGACTGGATAATCAGTGACTGGGAGATGCCAGGAACAGCCGGGGACGAGTTTCTGTACAAAATTCGCTCGAACCCCGAAACCGCCCAGATACCGTTTATGATCATGACCAGCCGCAATGACAAGGATTCATTTATCATGGCCGCCCAGGCTGGTGTGTCTGACTACCTGATAAAGCCCTTTTCCGCCGCCACGTTGATACAGAAGATCCGTAAAGTATACCTGTCCCGGGAGCGGCGGCTTATGGAGCGCTTTAAAGCCTCCGCCAAGATACATGCCCACATTAATTTCAAAGAGGGTTGCATCAGGGAATCTTCTCTGGTGGACATTTCCGAAGGTGGGGCCATGCTCAAAGTACACCCAAACAAAAAAGATTGCTACCCGAAGATATACGACGTGGCCCAGATATGCCTCGAGCATGGCGGGGTGAACATAAAACTTGACGCTGAGCTGGTTCGGATGGAAAGGGATCAAGACGATCCATTGGCGCGCCAGTTCATAATGCTGGCTTTTAAGTTTACCCAGATTGACAGCGCAAACATGGATAAACTTGCAAAGCTTATCGGCGGGCTGAAAAAAAAGCTTGACGAGAGTTACGAGCAAAACAGCGGGGAGTGACGACAGTTACGCTATTTGCCAAGCAACCTGGATATTATGGCCAGTGCGGCGCTGAGAAACACGCTGACCACAACCATCGTGGTGACAGGGAAATAAAAGCTGCAATTCTCACGTTTGATGACGATATCCCCAGGCAGACGCCCAAGCCCCAGCTTTTGCGCCATGGGCCACAACAGCCCGATCGCAACCAGCGCAACACCAATCGTGATCAGTAATCGCGACATTTTTGATATACGGAAAGTTTGCTCCAAAAAGAATCCATAACTGGTATCGTATGCCCTGGGCTGATTTTGTCAACCACGCCGTAAAACCTTTAACGGGCATGTTCCCGGTCAAGTGCTCCTGTTGCGGAAGACATGGCAAGGGGAAAAATATTCCACATCTTTGCGATTACTGCTTCGGCGAGGTGGCGCTCCTGCCGGGTAATGTCTGCTCATTGTGCGGCCGCGGGCTCGATTTTGAATATGAAATAGATACGGGCGATTTATACACCTGCGGCCGATGCCTTAAAAATCCTCCCGTGTACACCCAGGCTCATTTTGCCTTGAGCTATGAGGGGCCCGCCAGAGAGATGATCCACAAGCTAAAGTTTTCCGGCAGTCCATATCTGGCCAGGCCGCTGGCCATGCTCGGCAGGGATACGCTCGTCCCCTGGCTGGATACGAAACCCGAAGCGGTCATAGTTCCGGTGCCGCTCGCCCGCCGGAAACTTTTGCTGCGAGGCTACAATCCGACCTATCTGCTGGCCCGCTGGTTCGGGAAATGGACAAGGCTGGAAGTGGCTGAAGGGTCCATAAGACGGGTGAAAAACACCGCCCCCCAGTTTGGTCTGAAGGAAAAGGAGAGGCGAAAAAACGTAAAGGGAGCCTTTAAACCGTACGATCCTCAAAAACTTCGCGGCAGGGACGTAATCCTTTTCGATGACATATACACCACCGGCGCAACGATAAATGAATGCGTAAAAGTCATCAACACGGCCCGCCCGGCCCGA
This sequence comes from Nitrospirota bacterium, assembly GCA_024275315.1. Lineage (GTDB taxonomy): Bacteria > Nitrospinota_A > UBA7883 > UBA7883 > UBA7883 > JAJRZK01. The sequence continues at coordinate 125,594 of JAJRZK010000003.1, read as the reverse complement.
ATCCTGGTGGCGGCCCTGTGCCACGCCGGTGATGGGTGACTTTAGCGTCTCGTGCTCAGCGCCGCCCTGATCGAAAGCCGCAGGGCGTTTAGCTTAATGAACCCTTCCGCGTCGGCCTGGTTATATACACTGTCCGCTTCGAACGTGGCGAAACGAGGGTCGAACAGTGATTTGGGGGCCTTGCGGCCTATAACCGTGACGTTCCCCTTGTACAAGGAGAGTCTCGCCGTGCCTGTGACCGGCTTTTGCACCTCGTCCATCAACGCCTGCAAAGCTTCCCGCTCCGGGGAGAACCAGAACCCGTTGTAGACGAGCTCCGCGTATTTCGGTATGAGCGAATCCCGCAGTTTTAAAGCCTCCCGGTCCAGGGTGATAGACTCCACCGCACGATGGGCGGCGTGCAGGATGGTACCGCCCGGCGTCTCGTAGACCCCCCTCGACTTCATGCCTACGAAACGATTCTCCACAACGTCCACCCTGCCCACGCCGTTTTTTCCAGCGACTTTATTCAGATGAGCCAGCAACTTGTCCGGAGCCATTTTATTGCCATCAACCGCCACCGGGTTTCCATTTTTATAATCGACAGTGATGATAGTTTCCCTGTCCGGAGCCTTTTGGGGCGACACGGAAAGAACGTACATCTCCTCCTCCGGCCGGGACCAGGGGTCCTCCAGCTCACCTCCCTCGAAAGAAAGGTGAAACAGGTTCCGGTCCATAGACCAGGGCTTTTTTTTGGTTGTGCTGACGGGTATTTTCCATTTCTTGGCATACGCGATCAACGATTCCCGGGAGTTAAGGTCCCATTCCCGCCAAGGGGCGATACAGTGTATTTTCGGGTTAAGCGCGTAATATGACAGCTCGAACCGCACTTGGTCGTTGCCCTTGCCTGTAGCTCCATGACAGACAGCGTCGGCTTTCTCCCTATTTGCGATGTTTATCTGCTCTTTTGCGATAAGGGGCCTGGCGATGGAAGTGCCCAGCAGGTAAACTCCCTCGTATACGGCGTTCGCCCGAAGCATCGGGAAAACGTAATCGCGCACGAAAACCTTTTTCAGGTCGCAGGTGACAAGCTTTACGGCGCCGGTGGCTTTGGCTTTTTTCCCGAGGCCGCTAAGCTCCTCGCCCTGACCAAGGTCCGCGGCGAAGCAGACAACCTCGCAACCATAATTCTCAATCAACCAGCGGACGATGACAGACGTGTCCAGCCCGCCGGAGTAGGCCAGGACTACTTTTCTAACTTTACGCATATGGTTAAAGCAAATATATAACAGTTAATCAGGCCGACAGTTTAACAGATTTTGGTGTCGTGTTGTTCCCATTCCAGCCATTGGTTCCCGCGCGCCGATCTCAAATCGAGGCGATGCCATGAATTACGGAAATTGATATTTCTTGTTAGGGACCAAGCGATGGTAGAATTTGAGAATGAAAAAATTGGCTATTGCTCTTGTGACGGCGGCGATCATAGCTGGCGTGGCTGGATATTACAAATACCAGGGTGGCGGTGAAGAGAAAAACTGGATAACACAAAAGGTTACCAGGGACGATCTTGTTGTCAGCGTTTCCGCTTCCGGTGTCATAGAGCCGAATTTCCAGGTGGAGGTAAAATCCAAGGCGTCCGGCGAAATACTTCAATTTGATTTCGAACCGGGGGACCGGGTGAGCAGGGGTCAGACACTGCTAACGTTGGACCAGCGCACCGAGCGCAGAAATCTTGCTTTGCAACAAGCAGACCTCGCTAGGGTCATGTCTGAACTGAAGTCGGCCAAGGCCAGCCTTCTGGAGAAGGAGCTCAAGCTCAAACGAACACGAAAGCTGTTCGAAAAGAGCCTGGTATCCGATCAGGAGCTCGACTCCGCTGTAGCCGCCAGGGAGATCGCGCTGGCCCGGATAGGTGAAATTGAAGCGCTGATAGCAAAAGCGAAACTGGCAGTGGAAAACGCCAGTGAACGGCTGGATGAAACGGTGATCGTATCTCCGATAGACGGAGTGATCGTGGAAAAGACAGTCGAGCGGGGGCAGATCATATCCTCCGGGATATCTTCGGTGACCGGCGGGTCAAAACTGTGCGTAATCGCCGATCTGGACCGGCTCTTCATATTCGCGCTGGTCGACGAGACCGACATAGGGAAAGTCACCGTGAAACAAAAGGCGCTTGTAACGGTGGACGCCTATGCCGACAAGGCTTTTGAAGGTGTCGCGGAGAGGATTTATCCGAGCGGAGAAACCAGCAACAACATCACCGTTTTCAAAGTGAAAGTCGAGATACTCGACCAGGAAAAATCTGTTCTTCGCCCAAAGATGACCGCGAATGTGGACATGATACTGGATACTCGCCCAAACGCGCTGTTGGTTCCTGAAGAGGCCGTAGTGACTCCCGATGACGGGTCCGGCTCGTTTGTGTATGCGGTTCAGGATGGCCGGTTGGTGAAAAAAGAAGTCAAAACAGGGCTCTCCAACGGATTCGAGATCGAGATCATAGAAGGGCTCAGGGAGGGCGAAACAATTTCCCTGCTACCACCGGCGCATGATGATTCAAGCGGTTGATCTTACCAAGACATACAGCCTCAACGGTAACGAGGTCCGGGCGTTGGCGGGTCTTACTTTTGGTATAAAGCGTGGATCTTTCACAGCCCTGATGGGGCCGTCCGGGTCGGGGAAAACCACGCTCATGAATATTTTGGGGTGCCTCGATACGCCCACCAGCGGCGAATACTATCTTAATGGCCGCGACGTTTCGGGCTTGTCGGAGGATGAACTGTCGGAAGTGAGAAACCGGGAGATAGGGTTTGTGTTTCAAAGCCACAACCTGCTCGCCCGTAACACGGCGCTGGAGAACGTGTGCTTGCCCCTGTATTATAAACGGGATCGCAACCCGGTGGAAAAAGCCGTCGCCGCGCTTGAAAAAGTCGGGCTGGCCGGCAGGATGAGGCATTACCCGAATCAGATATCTGGTGGAGAATCTCAAAGGGTGGCGATCGCCCGGGCGATTGTCACGAAACCATCAGTTATTCTGGCGGACGAACCCACAGGCAACCTGGACACGGTGACAGGAGCCCAGATCATGGATATTCTAAAAGAGCTGAACAACACGGGGGTAACAATAGTGATCGTAACCCACGAACCGGATATCGCCGCTTGCGCCCGGGATATAATTCGGATACGCGACGGTATGCTTGAAAAATCACCTAGCGCGGCCTGATCCCGGGCTTGCGGTTTTTTACTTAATTTTCTTTCTTATCTTTTCAGCTGTTTTGCTCGAATAATAGGCGCACGCTCCCTTTTTGGAGTCAGGCTCTATCCCCGCCGCTTTGATTGCGTCCCTGAATTTTTTAGCGGGTATCCCGAATTTCTCAGCCCATTTTCCTGCGCTTAGTGTTTCGTCAGCCATTTTTATCAACTCCCATTTTTTTGATATTGGAAAAATTGAAACATGATTAAATTGTAGCATCCATTGGCATTGACTTGAAAATCAGAATGACTATACTGAATCTGGTCTTACAAACTTGCTAAGCATTTTATGGAGGGAGGTTTTTCATGGCCGTAAAACTGGGTATCAATGGTTTTGGACGCATTGGGCGGAACATGTTTCGCGCCTGTTTGGGCCGTGATGATATCGAAATAGTTCTTATCAACGATATTACGGACGCCGCCACTCTGGCGCACCTTCTGAAATACGACTCCACGTTCGGCATAATGAGCCAAAAGGTGGAAGCCGGCGACCACTCGATAATCATAGACGGTAAAAAAGTGCAGATAACCGCCGAGCGTGACCCGGCCAACCTTCCGTGGAAAGAGGCGGGGGTGGAAGTGGTGGTCGAGTCTACAGGATTGTTCACCAAAAAAGCCGACGCCCAAAAGCACATAGAGGCGGGGGCGAAAAAGGTGATCATTTCCGCTCCGGCCAAGGAAGAGGATATTACGATAGTTCTCGGTGTAAACCAGGACGACTACGATCCCGCCAACCACCACATTATTTCCAACGCGTCATGCACCACCAACTGTCTCGCTCCGGTGGCCAAGGTGCTTATGGACTCGTTTGGCATAAAAAACGGCCTGATGACGACAATACACAGCTATACCAACGATCAGCGAATTCTCGATCTGCCTCATAAGGATCTGCGCCGGGCTCGCGCCGCCGCCGTGTCGATGATCCCGACAACCACCGGGGCGGCAAAAGCCGTGTCGCTGGTATTGCCGGCGCTTAAGGGCAAGCTCGACGGATTGGCCATAAGAGTGCCGACTCCCAACGTCTCCATAGTTGACCTTACCTGTGTGACAAACCGGGAGACTACGGTAGACAAGGTTAACGCCGCGATGAAAGCCGCCGCAGAGGGGCCGATGAAGGGTATCCTGGAGTATTGCGACAAACCGCTGGTATCCAAGGATTTCAATGGCAACCCGGCTTCTTCGATTTTTGATTCTCTGACCACCCGTGTAATCGACGGGACGACGGTCAAGGTGATGAGCTGGTATGACAACGAGTGGGGCTATTCGTCCAGGTTGAGGGACCTGGCGGCTTTTATCGCTTCAAAAGGCGCCTAGCTTGTAGCGCGATCTGTCGGCGCTACCCGACCGCGGGGGGGGGTACGTAGCGACGCGCAAGGCGGGCCCATAGGATATTATCATGAAAAAACTATCCTTGGACCAGGTTGATTTGGGCGGCAAACGGGTTTTTATCCGTGTGGATTTCAACGTTCCTTTTGACAACGGCAATGTCACCGACGCCACCAGGATCGAAAGATCCGCCCCGACAATCAGGTACGCCATGCAAAAAGGGGCCAAAGTAATTATCGCCTCTCACATGGGCAGACCAAAAGGGGAGGTCAAGCCGGAATTTTCCCTCAGGCAGGTGGTGGATGTTGTTTCAAAACATCTGGATACCCCTGTTGTGTTCGCCGAGGATTGTATCGGGGAGGAAACGCAAAAGCTGGTCGAAACACTGGGCGACGGGGAAGTTCTCCTTCTTGAAAATGTCCGGTTTCACAAGCAGGAGATGGATAACGATCCCGGTTTCGCCAAAAAACTCGCCGCTCTGGCTGATGTGTATGTAAACGACGCTTTTGGCGCGGCGCACCGGGCGCACGCCTCCACGGAAGGTATCACCAGGTTTGTCCAACCCTCGGTCTCCGGTTTCCTGCTGAAAAAGGAGATTGACTATTTCAACAAATCAATGGAAAACCCGCAACGGCCGCTTGCGGCCATATTGGGAGGAGCGAAGGTTTCCACGAAACTGGCGGCTCTGGAGCACCTGATGGACAAGTGCGACATCATGCTGGTGGGCGGAGGTATGGCGTTTACGTTTCTCAAGGCCATGGGATATGAAATCGGCGATAACATTCTGGAGACGGAGATGTTGAAATCCGCTGAAAAAATAATGGCCAAATCCAGAGGGGAAAACGTCAAGCTCTACTTTCCCGTGGATTTTGTGGTCGCAGACGCGATAGACGAAAACGCCAAAACAGACCTTGCCACATACCAGGAGCTTACATGCGGTCAGTTGGCGCCCGACATTGGTCCCGCCACAACAGAGCTGTTCAGGCTGGCGATCAAACAGGCCAGAACAATAATATGGAACGGGCCCATGGGTGTGTTCGAAAAAGCACCGTTCGCCAATGGCACCAACGCCATGATCGACACTCTTGCGAAGTCGTCCGCTCTTACAGTTATTGGAGGGGGGGACAGCGTACTGGCGGTGAACATGGCCGGCGTGGGGGATAAAATGGATTTTATGTCTACAGGCGGCGGCGCTTTCCTGGAGTTGATGGAAGGCAAGGAACTGCCCGGCCTTGCCGCGCTCACAGACTCGGATTAAACAGGAGGCGTATTGTGGCTCGTAAAATATTGATCGCGGGAAACTGGAAAATGAACAACACCATAGACCAGTCCGTCGAGCTGGCGCAAGACCTGAGGAAGTATGACTTCGCAGAAGAGAAGATCGAAGTTGTTGTGGCTCCCCCCTACATTTCCATCAAGCCGGTTTGCGACGCGCTGGCCGGTTCGCATACCCGTGTTGCGGCGCAAAACGTATATTGGGAAGAAAGTGGGGCATATACGGGTGAAGTGTCACCGGCCATGGTCCTTGACGCCGGGTGCGGATGGGTGATTGTGGGTCATTCGGAGCGGCGGCAATATTTCGGCGAAACCGACGGGACGGTCAACAAAAGATTAAAAGCCGCGCTTAGCGCCGGGCTGAGGGTGATAGTGTGTGTTGGCGAAACCCTCGATCAACGCGAAGCTGGTGAAACTTTCAATATTCTCGATACGCAGGTGCAGGGAGCTGTCAGCGGCCTGAACGACGCCGATTTTAAAAACGTGGTAATAGCATATGAACCAGTGTGGGCCATAGGAACAGGCGAAACCGCCACGGCCGAGCAGGCCGATGAAGCTCACGCCCACATAAGAAACAAGATCGAATCTGTCTTTGACGGCGACACCGCAAACAACACCCGGATACTTTATGGCGGCTCTGTAAAACCGGCTAACGCCATGGAGCTTTTGGGAAAAGGAAACGTGGATGGAGCTTTGGTGGGCGGGGCGAGCCTGAAATCGGCCGATTTTTGCGCTATTATAGAAGCCGGGGCCAAGGTGTCCGGCGATTGTTGACAAAGGTTTTTCATTGACACGCGCTTGTAACCCGGGATAATCTACCCTGTTTTTTATGGAATTTGATATCAAAGGTGTCGACTGAACAGCAGTTCGCCCATTAATAGAGAGGATAGAGCAAAGTGCCAAACCACAAATCGGCCATCAAGCGAGTTCGGCAGAACAAGAAAAGGAAAATCCGGAACACCGTGATACGCTCTCATACGCGTACGGAAGTGAAAAATGTGCTGGCGGCTATCGCTTCGGGGAACAAGGAAGAAGCCGAAAAAGCGCTTAAGAGCGCCACAAGCGTGTTCGACAGCTCCGTTAGCAAAGGTGTGCATCATCGCAACAACGCTTCCAGACGGGTCTCCAGGCTTGCCAGGCGCGTAAACAAAATGACGTAATCGGGTCCCCCCCCCAACCCGTGTGGGCTCTGCGGCTTACCTGCCTGCGGAGAATCGTTGCGTGTGAGAGAGAGTTTGTGGGGGTTATCGATGATATGCGCGCTTGCCGGATCGGGATAGATAGTTGATCTCCGATAACAACGCATAAAGGCCCGTATCCGCCGAAACTCCGCCGCCCGTGATGTCCATACTGGTTTTCATGACGCTTCTGAGCCCTTTTCGGGCGAGAGCCGGCGTCCATTTTTCTCTGGCCGCCCAGGCGTCTTTCAGGGTGAACGCTGGTTTTCCGATATCCTTGGCGAACGAAGCAAAGTCCCCCCCCCCGGCCTTATGATCCGCCGCCGAGACCGCCATCAGGATTTCGGTGACCAACATTTTTAAAATCATCTGGGCGGGGACGTTGTTGTCCAAAAGGGAAGCCAGCGCCGATTGGGCGGCCGGGAAATCCAGCCTAGCGACAGCCTTGGTAAAATCCCAGACGGTGTTGGTCCTGAAGTCTGACACGGCAACCTCCAGGGATTGCGCCGTGATTTCCCTGGTGTCACCTACGAACGAATCGAGTTTTTCAATCTCCGAATCGAGACGGCTCAGATCCCGGTCGCAAAGATCGATAAGCGCGCTGATAATTTCTGGCGAAGCGGCGAGACCACGCGCCCTGATCCTGCCCGCCACCCACTTGACCAACTCGTTTGCGCTTGGTGTGTTAAACGCGACAAGGGTGGCGTTGTCTTTGATTTCGTTAAAGAAGGAGCTTTTTTCAAACGTCGTGACCTGCCGCCGTGAGCCTTTCTCGAAAGCCAGCGTTATTATAAGTGTCGATTGGGGGTTCGGGTTCAACGCGTATGAAAGCAGAGCCTCGGACATTTTTTTGTCCAATGATCCCAGGGGTCCCAGCCAAACCAGCTTGCCATCACCAAACATCGAAACGGTGTTGAGCTGGGCGATGATATCCCCTATGCCTGTTTCCTCCGGCCCGGCTCCGGAATTGAGATAGTGGAACACGCCCGCCTCGCCTCCAAGACGAGGGGCGAGAGCGTCCCGAAGCCTGATGGCGGCGTCTTGTATTCTCCTTGGCTCGGATCCATAGAAAAGATAAATGGCGTCGCGGTTTTCGTGGAAATTTTCTCCCTGCAACGCCTTGGCGAGATGAGATGCGGCTACCTTGGCCATGTTCGTGTCATCGCCCTTTGGCCAGCCGTTCTATCAGGTAGCGAGGCAAGCCTGCGTCCTCCATTTTTTTCTGAACCGCCTGAATGTCGTATGGGGTTCTGTGAAATTCTACAGATCCGATTTCGGAGTCAAAAATCGTCCAGCAGGCGTCCGGGTTCAAGTCTCGCGGTTGACCCACGGAGCCTACGTTTATTATGTACTTTTTATCCTGGTCGAGCGTCATGAAAGGGTCACGGCTGGCCCGCACACTTTCCGGTCCGGAAAACTCCATTATTATCGGCTGGTGGGAGTGCCCGATAAAGCAGACATCCCCCTCCATGGATTGATAGTTTTCTATGGCGTCGGTCTGGGACATGATATAAAGCCAAAGCTCCGGCTTTAACGGGGATGAATGAGCGAGCTGTATCCCGTCAAACGTGTCTGTCGCCCGGGTCCTCATCAGGAAGTCACCCAGGTCCTTTCTGAGGTTTTCGTTGGTCCAGTCCACTGCGGCTTTGGCGAACGGGTTGAAATAATCATCCGGTGTTTTGCCTATAACCGCCCAGTCGTGGTTGCCGCCAAGCGTAAGATCGGCCACCTCCAGCAACAGGTCGAGACACTCGTTTGGATTGGGACCGTAGCCGATTATATCACCCAGAAACAGAACCCTGTCGATGTGCGATTTTTCTATATTTTCCAATACTGCCGTGAAAGCTTCCAGGTTCGAGTGGATATCGGAGATAAGCGCATACCGCATGGTCTCAATCCGTTATGGTGTTGAACAGCAGGCTTGTTGGCATATGCTTCTATTTAGGTCGCTTATCGGCTTTATCATTCATGACACGGTCCAGGGTCCCGTTTACGAGTTTGGCCGAATCCGGATCGCAAAATTTTTTCGCCAGCTCAACCGCTTCGTCAATCGCGACTTTGTCCGGCGTGACCGCCTGGAAAAGGATTTCGAAAACCCCCATGCGCAATATGGACCGCTCCAGAAAACCCAGGCGATCCAGATCCCAGTTTTCCAGAGTGGCTTCAAGACAACCATCGATGACGGTTTTATTGTCACAAACTCCCCTGACAAGGGTATTGGTGAAATCATCCTCCTTATCGCTGTCCGCCCTGGCTTCGGGGTTTTCCCTCAACAAGCCGCCGATATCCTTTTCGTGCAGAATATCAACCTGATACAGTATTTTCAACGCGGATTCGCGAGATTTGCGTCGGGAGCCCACTTTGTATGGATTACTCTTAGAGCAACTTGTTCAGGTTGAGCATCTCGATGGCCGCCAGGGCCGCGTCCCAACCTTTGTTGCCGGATTTGGTCCCGGCCCGCTCTATACCCTGCTCGATGGTTTCTACAGTCAGCACCCCGAAAGATATGGGCGTTCCCGTATCCATCATCGCCTGCGCCACGCCCTTGGTCACCTCGGAGGCTATATATTGGTAGTGCGACGTAGCTCCCCGTATGACAGAGCCGAGGCAAATGACGGCGTCATACTTTTTTGAGAGGGCCATCTTTTTCGCCGCGAAAGGGATTTCAAACGCACCGGGAACCCGGTACAAGTCGATATCGCTTTTTGCCACCCCGTGCCGGATCAAACAGTCAACCGCTCCGTCAACAAGCCTGGAGTTCAGAAAATCGTTGAACCTGCTTGCCACTATCCCGATTTTTGCGCCGGAACCATCCAGCGACCCTTCATATGTGTTCACTGTAGTTTCTCTTGAGGTTGAAACATGTATTAAACATCACCGCTCTTTTTGACGTTGAGCATGTGCCCGAGCTTCGATTGTTTGGCCTTAAGATATCTTATGTTGCTGTTGTTCGGTTCGCAAATAGCGGGTACCCGTTCTACGATATGCAACCCATACCCGTCCAGGCCGACTATCTTGCGCGGATTATTTGTAATAAGCCTGAGATCGTGCACACCCAGGTCCCGAAGTATCTGGGCTCCCAGACCATAGTCCCGCAGATCCGGCTTGAATCCCAGCGACTTGTTCGCCTCCACCGTGTCCTTTCCCTCGTCCTGCAACGCGTAGGCCTTGAGCTTGTTGACCAGCCCTATCCCCCGCCCCTCCTGCGACAGGTAGAGCAAGACGCCTCGCCCCTCCCTGGCTATGATTTCCATGGCCAGGTCAAGCTGCTCGCCACAATCGCATCGCTTCGAGCCGAAAACGTCTCCTGTCAGGCATTGCGAGTGGACGCGAACAAGGCACGGTTCGCCGTTGCCGATGTCACCTATCGTAAGGGCCAGGTGCACGTCTTTGTTGATTTTGTTCTCATAGCAGATGGTTTTAAAAACTCCGTGCCTGGTCGGGATATCCGTGGCGGCCGACCGATGGACAAAATTCTCCGTTTTCAGACGAAACTCTACGATGTCCTTAACGGTGATTATTTTTATCAAATGGCGTTTGGCCACCTCCAGAAGATCAGGCACCCTGGCCATGGATCCGTCTTGGTTCATTATTTCGCAAATCACCGCGCCGGGGTACATCCCCGCGATCCTGCAAATATCGACAGAGCCTTCCGTCTGGCCGATGCGGACAAGCACGCCACCCTCGCGCGCTCTTAACGGGAATACATGGCCAGGCCGAACCAGGTCGTCCGGGCCGCTGGACGGGTCAATGGCGGTGCTGATGGTTGTGCACCTGTCGGCGGCGGATATACCTGTAGTCACTCCGGTTCGCGCTTCAATGGAGACTGTAAAACCGGTTCCAAAAGGGCTTGTGTTGTTCGAGACCATCGGTGGAAGGTCGAGCTCGTCGCACCGGGCGGCCTCCAGGGCCAGGCAGATTAATCCTCGTCCTTCCTTGGCCATGAAATTGATGGATTCCGGTGTCACCTTTTCGGCGGCGATTACAAGGTCTCCCTCGTTTTCCCGATCCTCGTCATCGACGAGGATTATCATCTTACCCTGTCGAAGATCCTCAACGGCTTCTTCAATCGTGTTGAATCTTCTGTTTTCTACATCCATGTTCGTTGCTCTAGGCATCGGTGTTAATACCCGTTTTTAGATAAAAATTCCCTGTCGATCGTTCCACCACCTGACGTGTTGAAAGGGTTGACAAGATTTTCAACATATTTTCCAATAATATCATATTCAATGTTCACAGTCGATCCGACGGTTTTTTTCGCAAGGGTGGTCACCTGCCAGGTGTGGGGAATCACGGCTATGGTGATTGATCGTTCCTTTTTCGCGGCCACCGTTAAACTGATTCCGGATACCGCGATGGAACCTTTGGGAACCACATACCTGGAGCCTGCGCTGTCCAGCTCCACCTCGATCTCGAAACCTTCGCCGGACTTGTCAACCCTAGCTATTTTCCCAACACAGTCCACATGCCCCTGCACCAGATGCCCCCCCAGCCTGTCTCTCAGCCGCATGGCTCTTTCAATGTTCAGGCTGTCACCTGCTCTGGCGTATTTAAACGTGGTTTTCGCGATAGTTTCAGGGGATATATCGAAGGAAAGGATATTTCTGTCGGACGCCACCACAGTAAGACACACACCGTCCAAAGCGACGCTTTCTCCTGTGACAGGATTTTGGACAACCTGGCCGGTATCCACACTCAAGGTGTAATCAGCATCCCTCCGGCGAATGGCGATTATTGTTCCCGTCCCTTCTATTATGCCTGTGAACATGGGCGATTATCCTCCGCCAGATATTTTTCCTTCAACAAGTATATCAGTCCCGATTGAGCTTGCGGTCATGCCGTCGAGCCTCCAGGCGTCGGCGATTTTTTTTACACCTGCGCCATTGAATGAGCATTGGTCGCCCCCGACGATCTTTGGCGCAATGAAAAACATCACCCTGTCCACGATCCCGGTTTTCAGGGCGGCTCCCCCCAGCGCTCCGCCACTTTCCATCATGACGCTCATAACGTTGCGTTCGCCAAGCCTTGTTATCAGTTTAGACAGGTTTACATGTCCACGCCTGGCGGGAACAACCATCACCTCCGCTCCCGCTTTTTCTATGGATCTTATTTTTCCGGGCGGAGCTACGGATGTGGTGGCCACCAATGTGGGAATTTCCCGCGATGTGGAAATTATTTTCGACCGAAGAGGGATCCGGAGCAGACCATCTACGACAACTCGCAATGGGTCGCGGCGGGATTTCCCTTGCCGGACCGTTAACAGCGGGTCGTCATAGATTACAGTGTCGGCTCCGACCATGACCGCATCCGTTTCGTTGCGCATCCGGTGGACCATCCTGCGCGAGGTGTCACAGCTTATCCATTTGGAGTCACCGGCCCTGGTGGATATCTTGCCGTCGATGGTGATGGCCGCTTTCAACGTCACCAGGGGCTCGCCGGTGGTCGAATGTTTCATGAAATCATCTACAATACGGTTGCATTGATCTCCCAGGACGCCAGTATGTACATTTATGCCGGCGCGTCGAAGCGCTTCTGATCCCCTGCGGCCCTTTTTGGGCGACATGTCCCTCGCTCCGATTATTACCCGGGCCACGCCGGATTTGATTATCGCCTCGGCGCATGGCGGAGTTTTGCCATGATGGTTGCAAGGCTCCAGCGTGACATACAGCGTGGCTCCCCTTGCGTAGCCAGTCAGCGAGCGCAACGCCTCTATCTCGGCATGGTCGGCTCCTGCCTTTTTGTGCCACCCTTCACCGATGACTTTTCCCTTACGAACGATAACCGCTCCGACGGCGGGATTGGGCGCGGTTCGTCCCTTCCCTCTGCGCGCGAGGGTGATGGCGCGTTCCATCCAGCGTGTGTCGCGCTCACTGATTTTCATAACTGCACCAATCCATTATGGGGCGTGTGTTCTTTCACCACCCATTTTAACATGCGATGTTAAAGGGGCGCCCGCGTTTCAACCGAAGTGGATGAGCCAAGGCCGTGGCTTCCGCCTGTTCGTCTGTTAACAGCCAGCTGATCCGCGCATCTGTCGATAACGGTTCGGTTTTACGAAAGGTTACTTTCTGGTTTTGTTTTTTACGGATTTGCCGGACGTTGGGCCGGACGCGCCGTTGATTGTGGCCTGCGCCGCCGCAAGACGGGCTATGGGGATTCTGTATGGAGAGCACGACACATAATCAAAACCGGATTGATAGCAGAATTCAACGGATCCCGGCTCTCCGCCGTGCTCGCCGCAAATACCGATTTTCAACCCCGGTTTCACGCTTCGTCCCTTGTGTATCCCGATTCTTATTATCTCGCCGACACCTTCCCGGTCTATGGTTACAAAAGGGTCCGAGGGGAATATGCCGCTTTCCACGTAATGGGGAAGGAACCTTCCCGCGTCATCACGGGACAGGCCGAAAGTGGTCTGTGTCAGGTCGTTCGTTCCAAAGGAAAAGAAGTCCGCCTCTAAAGCTATCCTGTCCGCAGTTATCGCCGCACGGGGCAACTCTATCATGGCGCCGATGGAATATTTGACTTTCACTCCTGTCCGTTTCATCACCGCGTCGGCGACAGCTATAACATTTCGCCTGGCTTTTGAAAGCTCCTCGGCGTGCGAGACGAGCGGGATCATTATCTCCGGCCGGACATCCACCTTTTTTTTCACCAGCTCGCACACCGCCTCCATTATCGCACGCGTCTGCATGTTGTATATCTCCGGAAACGTCATCCCAAGCCTGCATCCCCGATGGCCAAGCATGGGGTTGAACTCGTGAAGCTTGGACGCTCTTTCTTTCAGGTCGACAACGGACACCCCAAGGTCCTTGGCCAATATGGCGTAGTCCACTTCGGTTTTCGGCAGAAATTCATGAAGAGGCGGGTCGAGTAATCGAATGGTTACTGGCAAACCCTCCATCGCCTTGAAAATACCGATAAAATCTTTTTTCTGCATAGGCAGAAGCTTGTCCAGCGCTTTCTGACGCTGTTTGGCCGTTTCCGCCAGAATCATTTCCCGGACGGCGACTATTCGGTCTCCCTCGAAGAACATATGCTCCGTGCGGCAAAGCCCGATACCCTCGGCGCCGAATTCTCTGGCTATCTTCGCGTCTTGGGGGGTGTCTGCGTTGGTGCGTACTTTCAGCTTACGGGTCTTGTCGGCCCATCCCATAAGTATGTTGAAATGTCGCGACAGTTTTGGCTTTACCAACTGCGCTTTGCCCAGGATCACACGACCGGTGGACCCGTCCAACGTGATCCAGTCCCCGCTGTGAACCGCGGTCGAACCTACTATGAACAGGCTGTTTTTATCGGAAATCTTGATTTGCTCCGCCCCGGCGACGCAACATTTCCCCATGCCTCTGGCGACGACGGCGGCGTGAGATGTCATCCCTCCGGTTGCGGTCAATATCCCCTGCGCCGCGTTCATCCCCCCGATATCTTCTGGGCTGGTCTCCTGTCGGACGAGTATGAGTTTTTCTCCGTTGGCCGCCTTTTCTATGGCTTCCTCCGCTGTGAACACCACCTTGCCCACCCCGGCGCCCGGCGACGCCGGAAGCCCCTGGGTTAACACATCCACATCCCCCTTCGGGTCGATCGTGTCATGAAGGAGCTGGTCGAGCTGTTCCGGATAGACGCGGTTGATAGCTTCGTTTTTCGTTATGAGTTTTTCCTTTACCATATCCACCGCGATGCGAATGGCCGCTTCGGCCGTGCGTTTGCCCACGCGGGCCTGGAGCATATACAGCTTCTTGTTTTCGATGGTGAACTCTATGTCGAGCATGTCTCGATAATGTTTTTCCAGCTTCTTGTATATCCTGTCCAGGTCCTTTTTCGCATCGGGTAGCTTGCCTCCAATCTGGTCGATGGACAGGGGCGTGCGGATTCCGGCGACTACATCTTCCCCCTGGGCGTTGAACAGGAATTCCCCGAAAAAACGGGGCTCGCCTGTCGCCGGGTCCCGGGTGAAGGCCACCCCGGTGCCGGAATCTTTCCCCATGTTTCCGAACACCATGGCCTGTACGTTCACCGCGGTGCCCCAGCTCTCCGGGATGCCGTACATCTTGCGATATTGTGTGGCTCTCTTGTTGTACCAGGACGAAAAAACGGCGTTTATAGACAGCTCGAGTTGCTTTTCCGGTTTCTGCGGAAACGGTTTGCCGGTGTTGCTCTTCACTATTTTCTTGAATATTTCAACCAGGTCGACAAGCGAGGCCAGCTCCAGGTCTGTGTCGGCGACAACACTTGTCCGTTTCTTCACATCCGTGATGGCGTTTTCAAACAGCCGTCGATCCAACCCCAGCACCACATCCGCGAACATTGCTATAAATCGTCTGTAGGAATCCCATGCGAACCACTCATTGCCGGATTTTTCAATCAGGCCCTTGATCGAAATATCGTTGAGCCCAAGATTCAGAATCGTGTCCATCATCCCGGGCATGGACGCCCGGGCGCCTGAACGCACGGAAAGTAACAACGGGTTGACCGGGTCGCCGAACTTTTTACCCATTTCCTTTTCAAGCCGGGACATGTTTTTTGATATTTCGTTTTCAAGACCCGTCGGCCACCTGCTGCTGCTCTGAAAATAATCGACACATGTTTGCGTGGTGATGGTAAAACCGGCCGGGACGTTTATTTTCAGGTTACACATCTCCGCCAGGTTGGCGCCCTTGCCGCCCAGGAGATTTTTCATTCCGGCGTTGCCCTCTGCGCCTTTGGGTCCGAAAAAATAAACGCGCTTTTTTCTGGCCATGGGGTACTCATCCGTCAAAAGGGTGTATTTATCGCCATGAAATTTCCAAGTGTGCACAGGAAATCTATAACAACATCCATCCAGCTATCCTACCACCACAACCCGGTTTTTGCGATGGTCGGGGGCCTGGAAAAACATTTACCTCGCAAAGATTCAAACGCCGGGGATCAGGCGACTATCTTGGAAAAATCAGCGATTCTGAGGAACATTCCGGTAAGTTCGGACAGCAGGTTAAGGCGGTTATTACGGATTTTATCGTCATCCACCATCACCATGACTTCGTCAAAGAACCTGTCAACGTCCGCTTTGAGACCGGCCATTTTCTCAAGGGCGGCGAGATAGCTTCTGGAGGATATAAGCCCATCGACTTCGCCGGAGATTCCGGACAGGGATTGATAGAGATCCGTCTCTGCAGTGCTTTCGAACAATGTCTGATCAACGCCTCCGGCCGTATGATCCCTGGCTATGTTCGCGGCGCGTTTGAATGTGACCGCCAAAGGCTCGAAAAAATCCCTCTTCTTAAGCTCCGACATGGCGTCACAACGCAGTTTCGCGTCAAACAGGTCACAAAACCCGGCGGCGATGACAGAGTCTGCGACATCGTAGGCGACCCCCCCCCGGTCCAATAGTTTTTCAGTCTTCCGGATAAAAATTCCATCAGCTTTCTCTTGACCTGATCCTTGTCCGTCTCAACCTTGCCCGCCAGCTGTGAAATGGCAAGATCGAAAATCCCGTCCAGGTCGAGTGAATATTTCCTGTCGATTATGGTTGTTATCACGCCAAGAGCGTGCCGGCGCAGGGCGAACGGGTCCGCTGTTCCGGAGGGGATCAGGCCGATCGCGAAACATCCAGCCAGGGTGTCGATCCTGTCGGAGATTCCCACTATGGCGCCAGCGTCCGTGGAAGGGGGATCATCACCGGACCACCTGGGCTTGTAATGGTCGAAAATGGCCTCGCATACCGCCTCGGGCTCTCCTGCGTATCGAGCGTATTCCCTCCCCATCACACCTTGCAGTTCGGGGAACTCGTATACCATAAGCGACTCCAGATCCGCTTTGCAAAGCTCGGCGGTTCTTGACACAACCTCTTTCAGGTCTGGATTGATCCGCTCGACCAGGTGGTTGGACAGGTTTGAAAATCGAACTATCTTTTCTCTTACCGATCCCAGTTTTTTCTGGTAGACGACATTATTCAGTTTCTCCGCGAAGCTGGTCAGGGAGTGTTTGCGATCCTCGTCGAAAAAAAACTTGGCGTCCGCCAGCCGCGCACGCAAGACCCGTTGATAGCCTGTCACCACTATGTCGTCATTTTCAACTTTCATGTTCGACACACCTATAAAGCCGTTTGTCAGGCTACCGTCGGCGCCGGACACGCTGAACATTTTCTGATGATTTTTCATGGACGCTATCAGCAGTTCATCCGGCAGATCGAGAAACTCCTGGTCGAAAGAGCCCCACAAGGCGATTGGCCATTCGGTAAGACACGCTACGGTCAGCGCCAGGTCATTGTCCTCGACTAGCGTGGCTCCATTGGCGCAAGCCGCGGCTCTGGCCGAATCGAGTATCGTCTGTTTGCGTCGCTCCAGATCGGCTATGACGAAGTTTTGCTCCAGCCTGGATAAATAGTCCGAACCCCCGGAAAGTGTAATAGATTTCGAACCCAAAAACCGGTGGCCACGGGTGATGGCGCCGGATTTGATCCCGTCTATCTCAAAATCCACAACCTCTCCGCCGAACAACGCGGTGATCCAATGAATAGGGCGGGTGAACCTAAGGTCCGAAGCTCCCCATCGCATCGATTTGGGGAAGGGGATTTCCATGATTATTTCAGGCAGAGCCCTGGTCAGCAGATCGATGGTTTTTCCCCCGCCTTCCTCGATTTCCACGTAAATGTATTCACCTTTGACGGTGTTTTCGGATTTTATGGCCGATGTGTCCACCCCTTTGCTTTTGGCAAACCCCAACGCCGCCCTGGTGGGCGATCCGTCCTTGCCGAACGCCGCGCTTTTGGGTGGCCCGTATACTTTTGTGGTGGTTTTAGGTTGTCGCTCCGGAATGTTTCCAGCGACTACCGCTAGGCGGCGCGGGGTTGAAAATGTTCTGGGCCTGTCATGGGATAGTCCCAGACTGTCGAGCCTTGCGGTGAGCGATTCGCCCAAAGCCTCCATGGCTTGTGTAATGTACCCAGAAGGGATTTCCTCGGCGCCTATTTCAAGCAGTAATTCTTTCACTAACCACCTTCAAAAGTTTTTGGAGATTATAGCAAATCGGCGAACCGCCGTATTTGATCAAGCTTAAGCATATGAAAAATGATGGAACGAAAAACAGTGGTTGTCACACACCGCTAATAGAGCACCGGTTGGAGCGTGTTCCATTGGCCGCAATCGCGGCACCGACCGGAATACTCCTGGCTCATGTGGTTGCATGAAGAGCAGGTGAAATGAAAAAAACCGCTCACCTCGCTCTGGTACGCTTCCCCCAGTGACTCCAGGGCAAGGTCCACATTCTGTTCCACATGTCGTATCTTGCCTTTTACAAGATGGTACAGGGTCATGCCGCCGAGCTTGCCGTTGAGCGACTCGATCTCCTGCCGGGCGGATACGATATCTGAATTTCTCATGTAAGCTTCGGCCAGGAAAAGGCGGATCATATCCTCGTTTGGCAAAAGCCCCTTGGCCCATTTATAGTTTTCCACTACGCGCGCGGTTTCTTTGCGGGCAAGAAGGAACATTTCGAGCGCCTTGAGGATAACAATTGAATGTGTGGCCTTAAACCCTTTCTCCAGGGTTTTTATGGCTTCCCGGGGCGAACCGATACGCTCATAAACCTCCGCAAGTTTGAGATACGCCGGGATAAAAAGGTGGTCGGAACGGATGGCGGATTTAAAGCTGTCCCGGGCGTCGTAGAATTTCCCCTCCGACAGAAACTCCAGGGCTTGTTCATAGGTGAGCGCCACGAGCATTTGTCTCTCCTCCTCCGCTCGGTTCAAAGTGGCGATGGAGACGATTTTTTTCTGTATGGATATCGCTTCCGGCAGGTTTCTTACGCGCACGTAAATGTCCCGTATCTTTGTAAGAGGCGGCAACGATTTTCCGGCGATTCGGCTGATTTGCTGTAATGTGGAAACCGCGTTGGCGAATTGCTCCGACGCTACATAGTCATCGGCGAGCTCCAGCAAGGCCGCGATATTGGTCTGATCCAGACCCCTTGCCCTGGAGTGAAGCTTGATTGCTTCGGTGATTTCGCCATCCTCGCGAAGCATTTTGCCCAGAGAGACAAGAGATGGTATATGGTCATGGTCATGGGCCAGCGTTTTTCGGAAAAACTTTTCCGCTTCACGCCTGTTTCCGATCAAAAGACGCTCCACTCCAGTTCCGTAGAGGGTGGCCACACGTTTTGCCCGCTTTTGTTCCGATGATCTTCTGACCCCGGTGACGGTGTCTGTAATGGCGTCATAGAAGTAAAGAAGCATCAACGTCAAGGCGCCAGCGATGAAAGCTGCCATAAGCAACAGGGATATGGGCAAATTTACCTGGAACCCCGGATAGATAGTGAAGGGAACAGATTCCGTATTGAAAAAGGTTATGTGCAAAAAGACGGCAAGGATCGCCAGCATACATACGGCAAGACGAATTGGCATTGGATATCCTGATTACGTATAACTATTTTTCAAGCTTTTCCTTGCATTCGACACAATGTAACGCGTACGGGAGAAGCTCCAGCCTTTTTCCCGGGATGGGCTCTTCGCACTCATCGCATATTCCGTAAGTTCCGGAGTCGATCCTTCCCAGCGCCTCATCCACCTGGTTGAGAATCTCATAATTCTTGTCTCCTATCTCCAGGAGTATTCGTCGGTTTACAGTTCGCGACGCTTCGTCGTTTATATCCGGAACGTCCCCGCCAAACTCCTCGGAGCTGGCGTTTTTCAACCGCTCGTAGCTTCCGGTCAGTTTTTTGCGCTGTTCCAGCAGCAGACGCTTGAATTTATCAAGTGTTTTCTCATCCATTGCCATATCTTAATACAAAACCGCGCTCAAGCTTCAACCAAAACCAAATCGCCAGGCGATACCCTTGCGGCGTCGTCCCAGAGCCTCTCAAGATTATAATATTGTCTCGTCTCATTCTGAAAAATGTGGATTACCACGTCGCCTGCGTCCAGGAGGATCCAAAGCGCGTTTTCGTATCCTTCTATGTGATATTCCTTTTCACCCGCCTGCCGCAACGTTTTTTCGATGGAGTCTGCGATGGTTCGAACATGTCGGCTCGAAGAACCGCCG
This sequence comes from Nitrospirota bacterium, assembly GCA_024275315.1. GTDB lineage: Bacteria > Nitrospinota_A > UBA7883 > UBA7883 > UBA7883 > JAJRZK01. The sequence continues at coordinate 105,574 of JAJRZK010000003.1, read as the reverse complement.
CCTATGATGAATATGTCCGCCACGTCCGATATTTCACGGACATCGAGCACGACTACGTCGTTGGCTTTTTTGCCCACTGCGGAATTATAGCATAGCGATATCTTCTGGTTTAACGTAAGATCCATAGCTCCGGCCACCTGCAATATATTTTGTCGTTGATACTCGAGCCCCGTTGTTAAACAGGGATAACTTTTTCCTCAATAAGATATCGTTCCACGGCGGCCGGCACAAGATATTTGATGGTATCCCCTCTTCTGACCCTGGCGCGGATCATCGAAGATGAAATGTCCAGCGGCGTAACGTTTACCAATTCGATCACCGCCGAGGCTCCTGCGACCTTGATTGTTTCATAAGGGCCATTGCGGGTTTTGCCAATCGACTTGAGTTTTACATTGTTATACTTAATATCAAGCACGCTCTGGAGCACATCCAGCAACGCGGAGGAGTCATGCCCCGGCCTGGTGGTAACCACGAAATTGAAAGTTTTCAGCAGAGTTGCGGCGGATTTCCATGAGCCCACATCCTCCATGGCGTCCTGGCCGACGATGAAATAGATATCGCCACCGAATTTGTCCCTGAAATGCCGCATCGTATCGATAGTGTAGCTGGGGCCTTCCCTGTCAAGCTCTATTCTGCTCGGGAAGAAAAGCGGGTTGTCCTGCACCGCCAGTTCCACCATGCGATACCGGTGGTCGCCATCGATCAGGGAATCGGTCGTCTTGTGGGGAGGTTGGGCGGAGACAGTGAAATAGATCCTGTCCATATTCAATAACCCAGCCACTTCCTGGGCGGTATTCAGGTGGCCTATATGAATAGGGTTAAATGATCCTCCCAGAACGCCGATTCTCATGTCAGCTCATTTCCGGACGTACTGACATGACGATGATTTTCGCCGGGCGTCAATATGGATGTCATTTTCTTATGTGACCATCTCCGTATACAATGAATTTCAGCGAGGTCAGCTCATCTAAGCCCATGGGTCCTCGGGCGTGGAGTTTCTGGGTCGATATCCCGATCTCGGCTCCCAATCCGAACTGGCCGCCGTCGTTGAATCTCGTGGAGGCGTTCACCATCACCGCCGATGAGTCTACTTTTGCCAGGAATTCCTGTGCGGTTTTATAGTTGTTGGTGACAATCGATTCGGTGTGGCCGGAGCCGTAGTTCGCTATGTGATCCATCGCGCCCTCAACGGAGTCGACCACCTTTATCGCAACGATCAAATCAAGGTATTCCTCGTCCCAGTCTTTATTGGTCGCCAGGCTCACTTCACGCGCTATTTCCCTGGTCTGCTCGCACCCGCGTATTTCCACTCCCGCCTCGCCAAACCTGCGTATCATTGTTGGCAAAAACCGGGCCGCGATATCCTTGTGTACCAGAAGCGTTTCCATGGCGTTGCATACCCCCGGCCTCTGAACCTTGGAGTTAAAGGCGATCTCCCACGCCATATCCAGGTCGGCCTGTCTGTCGATATAAACATGACACACGCCCTTGTCGTGCTTGATTACGGGGATGACGGAGTTTTCCGTGACAAACCGGATCAGCTCATATCCTCCTCGCGGAATTATGATGTCGATATATTTATCCATTTTCAACAGTGCCGTTACCGCTTTACGGTCTGTCATTGGAATCAACTGGATGGTGTGCTCCGGCGTTCCCGCCGCGCTTGCCGCGGCGGATAGGACGCTGGCGATGGCGCGGTTGGAGTGTATAGCCTCAGACCCTCCACGAAGTAAAATTGCGTTTCCCGATTTCAGGCAGAGCCCGGCTGTGTCGGCGGTGACATTGGGTCGGGATTCATAGATAACGCCGATGACACCCAGAGGCATCCGCATTTTGCCAACCATCATTCCGTTCGGACGTCGTTTCATGTTAATCACTTCGCCCACATTGTCCGGCATCGCGGCCACATCCCGCAGGCCGCTGGCCATTCCGGACAACCGGTTTTCGTCCAGGCGCAGTCGGTCGAGCATGGCCTTGGACAAGCTGTTTTTCTTTCCGTTCTCCAGGTCGATCGAATTTGCGGAAAAGATTTTTTCCTTTTCGGTTTCCAGCGCATAGGCCATTGCCATCAAAGCGTCGTTTTTCTTGCTGGCGGAGAGCGACGCGGTGTGCAGGGCCGCCTCTCTGGCGTTTTTCGCGATAATTTCTATTTCGTTTTCTATTGTCATGATACTTGTCCGAGTGAAAGCCTCTGTACTAATCCTGTATCTGTTTTGAGCTTATCACAATTGACCCGGAGCGTGGTTTTGATATAGGGTCGCTTCGAAATACTTTAGCAGATCAAGATCGTACCATTCCGGAGTGTTCCTGATTGTCCCTAGCGCTTCATAATGCGCATGCCTGGTTGATTTGCCTTTCTTCTCTGCCAGCTCCGAAAACATTTCCACTATGGCCCCCATTCTGCTGTAGATATCCAACTCCTCTTTGCCAAGCCCCCTGGGGTAACCCGATCCATCCAGCCTTTCATGATGGTTCCAGCAAATCTTCATGGTCGGCTCTTGGACTCTGGGGTTGGCCTTAAGCGTCTCCATGCCTAATTCTACATGCTCTTTCATCATCTTTTCCTCATGCGGCTCAAGCGAATGGGGTTTGCTGACTATATCCAGGGTGATTTTCGCCTTGCCAATATCGTGCAGAAGCCCCGCCATAGTAAGGTTTATACGGTTTTCCCCCACAAATCTCCCAGTGCTTTTCGCGAACAGGGTCATGTACACACCCATTCGAAGCGAGTGCGTGAATGTATGGTTGTCATGATTTCTTATGGCGTCCAGAATGTCATACACCCCACCTTTGTCTACCACCTCGATAAGGTGCTCGGAGAGGTCATGCGCCTGGCCAAGAGGAAGGGCGACGCCTTCTTTGGCGGACCTGAAGAGAATATCAAGGGTGTTGACCGACATCCGCAGAAACTTTTCCTGCTCCGGTTTGAGGTTGTTCCATTTCCGCTCAACGTTGGCGTTTACGTAGCGGTATACTTTTTCCAGCAACATTTGATTTTTAAACGGCTTGACCATGAAATCGTCCGCTCCGAGTTTTGCGGCCTCTTCGACCATTCTTAATTGGCTGTGCGCGCTGACCATTATCACAGGTGTTTTGGTGTTCATCCCGCCCGCCCGGATTTTCCCAAGAGCTTCCAGCCCGTTCATTTCGGGCATGAAAATATCCAGAAGGATAAGGTCGAAAATTTTACTGTTGGTAAGATTGACAACCTCGACGCCTGTTTCCACAGCGGTTATATCGTAACCCTGAATCGTCGAGGCCAGCCTGGCCAGTGAGTTTCGGATAGATGCTTCGTCGTCTGCGATCAGTATTCGCTTTTTGATATATCCCATTTCACCGGCCTATGATAAAACACCAGATCATAATATACTATGCCTGTAGCATATATTCCTTATAAACCGCCCGTCGGTTTATTTCGACAAGACTACCGCTATTTCAATTTCAGTTCCTGCCCTGTCCTCCTGTGAAAAACACCATGTCGTCCCTGTGCATAACCTCGTCATAAAACTTGTAGCCAAGGATTTTTTCTATATCACTTGAATGAGCGCCAATTATCCGGTTCAGCTCGAACGAATGATAATTGACCAGCCCTTTGGCGAACACAGAGCCGTCCGGACCCGCCACCTCCACGGCCTCGCCGGATTCAAAGTTTCCTTTAACCGATTTTATTCCGGACGCCAGCAGGCTTTTGCCATTTTGCAACACCGCTTTTTTGGCCCCATCGTCGATCCTGATGGTCCCCTGCGATGTTAAGGTAAACTCGATCCAATGTTTTTTGCTGCTCATCCTGTCCTCGTTTGGGAAGAAGAACGTCCCGATCTTCTCACCCGCCAGGGCTGTCAGCAGGCTTCCCTTCGTTGCTCCGGGAATAATTATTGTCGGCGTACCGAAACGAGCCGCCTCCTTGGCCGCGTTGACTTTCGAGGACATTCCGCCAAGCCCCGTGCGAGAAGAAGAGTCTCCAGCCATGGCGCATATAGAGTCGTCCACATCCTCCACCATTTCAATCAGCTCCGCTGTCTTGTTCAGCCTGGGGTCTGCGGTGAACAGCCCTTCCACATCCGATAAAATCGTCAGCAGGTCAGCTTCAACAAGGTTGGTAACCCGGGCCGACAAGGTGTCGTTGTCGCCGAATTTTATTTCGTGGACGGCCACCGTGTCGTTTTCATTGATTATGGGAACCACTCCAAAATCGAACAGGGAGTTTATGGTGTTGCGGGCGTTTAAAAACCGTCTGCGGTTGGCGAGATCGTCATGGGTGAGCAAAACCTGGCCGACTGTGAGCCCTTTCGATCCGAGGTGGCGAGCCCACATTGTTATCAGGCTTCCTTGCCCCACCGCCGCCGCGGCCTGTTGCACAGGGATCGAAAGGCCGTGACGGGCCACGTCCATGGTTTTCGAACCTATGGCCACAGAGCCGGAGCTTACGATCGCAACCTTTTTGCCTTTATCAACCAATATGGCTACTTGCCCCGCTATTTCCTCTACAACGTCATCGCTGACGCTGGAGTACCGCTCTCCGGTGAGCACACCGCTACCCACCTTGACCACGATCCGTTTCGCCGGATGGATCAGGTTGCGCCGAAGGGCGAATTGGTTTTTGGTCATTGTCCGCAGAGTTCCACCAACTGTTGAAGCTTGTCCCTGGCCGCGCCGGAATTGATAGATTCCTCGGCGAGGGGGATCGCCTTTTCGATCGATTCGGCCAGACCTCCTGCGCAGATAGCCGCCGCCGCGTTGAGGATGGTGGTGTCGTACGCGGCGCTTTTTTCCGCGTCCAGCACGCGTCTGGTTATTTCAGCGTTACGGTTGGCGTCACCACCTTTTATCGCCTCCGGGGCGCTGGTTGGCATTCCGAATTGACCCGGTTCTATCTGGAACATTTCAATCGTCCCGTTTCGCACTGACGCCACATCCGTGGGACCTGTGACGGTAATTTCGTCCAACCCGTCGGAACCGTGTACGACGAAACCGTGACTTGTCCCCAGGTTTCCAAGCACCCTGGCAAGGGGTTCGACCAGGCTTTTGTCGTAAACGCCGATCACCTGCGCCGCCGCTCCCGCTGGGTTGGTAAGCGGGCCTAGTATGTTGAAAATTGTTCGCACTCCGATCTCTCGCCTGGGGCCGATGGCATATTTCATGGCGCTGTGCATGAGCGGCGCAAACAAAAAGCCTATACCGATCTTTTGCAAAGCCTCCTCCACCCTGCCGGTCTCCGCCTCGATGTTGACACCCAGGGCCATCAGGACATCTGCAGACCCTGAGGCGCTGGATACCGCCCGGTTGCCATGTTTTGCCACGGTGAGCCCCGCTCCGGCAGTTACGAAAGCGGCGGTGGTGGATATGTTGAACGTGTTAAGCCTGTCGCCCCCAGTGCCGCATGTGTCCACCACGGGCCCCTTCCCCGGGTTTACTTTAAGGGCCTTGTCCCGCATCACCCGGGCGGCGCCGGTTATTTCCTCCACCGTTTCGCCCTTGATCCGCAACGCAGTCAGCAACGAACCTATCTGCGCGTCAGAAGCTTGGCCAGTCATGATCTGGTTCATGACTGATATCATTTCGTCCTCGGCCAGGTTTTCCCCTTCGATTACCTTGTTGATCGCCTCTTTTATAGTCATGTCCACGCCCACTAAAAGTTTGATTAATGATCGCTGCGCCAGCCGCTTCGTAACAGCGCGGCCATGTGGCTACAACTCAATAAAATTTTTTAATATGTCCTTGCCATGTTCACAGATTATTGATTCTGGATGGAACTGCAAGCCTATGGTCGGGGTGGCTTTGTGGCGGATCGCCATAATATCTCCCTCCGGGGAACGGGCGGAAACGATAAAGTCGTCGGGCAGTGTGGATTCATCTATGATAAGGGAATGGTACCGGGTGGCGTTGAAAGGATTTTTTATTCCTTTAAAAACCCCTTTTCCGTCATGCTCGATAGGGCTGGTCTTGCCATGCATCAACTTGTCCGCCTTTATAATTTTCGCCCCGAACGCCGCGGCCATCGACTGGTGGCCAAGGCAAACCCCCAGCATAGGCGTCTTCCCGTTGAAAGCCTTGACCACCTCCATGGAGATACCCGCTTCAAACGGTGTTTTCGGCCCCGGTGATATCACTATCCTGTCGGGTGACATGGTGTCGATCTGCTTGACCGTGATCTTGTCGTTGCGAAACACCTGCACATCCTCGCCCAGCTCGGTGAGGTATTGGGCCAGGTTGTATGTGAACGAATCGTAATTATCCAGCAACAACAGCATTGTCAATCTCCGAATATCAATTGCATAGTATAGGCCCTAAGGTGACGGATTGGAAGGTGGTCATAACGCCGCACGGCCCAGTCCGGCTCAGGCGGATGGAGTTCGTCCGGCGCTCCGATACGCTTCGCGGAGCCTCAACGCTCTCCTGCGCTTTTCGTACACAAAGACAAATAGCAGTGTGGAAGCAACCAGTGAACCCGCCACTATCACCAATGAGCCGAGTATGATGTTTATCAGCTCACCAAAAAAACCCTGGCCAATGGTGAACACTGTAAAAGGGCCATCCGATCCGTCCTTGTAAAAGCATGAGAAACGGTAAATGCCGGGACTGTTGGCTGTAAATTCAAGCACAGACACGCCTGACCTGCCCATGATGGTGTAGCTGTATGATCCCCCTGGTTTACGTAGCGTGACGCGCTCTCCCGTGTCTGCCGACTCCATTGAGCAATCCATGTCATCCACCCCCGGTTTTACCGAGTATCTGTCGCCGTTAAACTCGCCCCTGTATTCATGGAACACTATGTAGTCGTCCGCCACTGGCAGTGCAATCTCCGTCTCCGCGGGGACCGCTACCCGTATCAGGGAAGCGGAAAGGCTGGTTATATTTACGTAAAGGTAATAACACAGAATCAAAACCCCGATGGCTCCGGCGACGAAAACCAGCCCGTAATAGGCCCTGCTCAATACCCTGGGCAGGGTTTGATGATGCGTTCCTCGTTTTTCCACAGGACCTCGCCTAATTAAGAACAGGTTGGCTGACCATGCTCGGTCCACACGTTATTAGCCTGACGTATGGCGCAAAACTGGATAAACTATATTAACCCATCATATTTTACATGGATTGACACATATGCCGAACAAAGGTCTCCTGCTATCGGGGTTGGCGCTTGTTTTTGTGGTTGTTTTTGCCAGGGCGATGGTAAAAGTTGTCGAGCCCAGGATACTGTTTCATCCCTCGACGGGGCTGGAGATCAGCCCATCCATGTATGGAATCGACTATGTGGACGCGGTCATAGATTCCGGCGAGTATCGTATCCACGGGTGGTTCATGCCCAGCGACCTCTCCGGGCGGTACGTTATTTTTTATCACGGCAACGCTGGAAATATGGTCGACCGGCTCGATTTCATAAAGTTCATAAAACCCCTTGGTCTGAACATTCTGATGATTGATTATCGCGGATATGGCAGAAGCGAAGGCTACCCGACAATAAAAGGGGTGGCCGAAGACGCCATAGCGGCCTACGAGTGGCTCAGCGTCAAACACAAGGTTCCACCGGGCAGGATAGTGCTGTGGGGCCGGTCGCTGGGTGTGGCCGCGGCGCTTGCCGCGGCCCAGCGTCACCCCGAGGCGGCTGGTGTGATCCTGGAGTCCGGCTTTGTGTCGATGCGCCGGGTGGCTATGGACATTTTTCCGTATATACCGGTTTTTCTGGTTACGAACGGGTTTGACAACGGAACCATCGTAGCCGGATTGAAAATTCCCAAGCTTGTCATCCACGGGGTGGGTGACAAGGTGATACCGTTCAGTCACGCAGAAGAGCTTTTCGCCAGGTCGGCGGAGCCGAAGCTGTTTGTCCCCATCCGCAACGCCGGTCACAACAACACGTATTCAAGCGGCGGTGAGGAATATCTGCGTCTGGTCGGTGGCTGGATTACTAAACTATAAAAGACAAAAAAAGAGCGGGAATACTCCTCAACCTTCTTCCCGCTCCTCCGGCCGCTCCGTTTTCAGAGCGCCGTAAAAAGTTTTCTAGAACTCGTACCCCACCGACACACCGAATATATGGACATTGGTGCTGTAGGTTCCGTCAACGGTAGAGAGCGTGGTCGATCCTACATCGTTATCCACAGAGCGCGAATCGGCCCAGACATAACCGTACGAAGCGTCTATTGTAAAGTTGTCCGACGCCTTGTAGCCCACACCCAGCGTGGCCACCTTCCTGTCCGAATCAGGCACCCTGGGGTCGAAAGTCGTGTCGGGCGTCGGGGACGGATCCAGGTAGAAGCCAAACCGCAGTTCCGTGTTGCTGTTATACGCGTATGTAACCCCCAGCCGGTACGCGATAACGTCTTTCCAGTTTTTTTCCTGGGTGGATGTGTCCGGAAGTATCGAAGCACCACCAGAAGTGGTCAGGGATTCGCCGAATTTAAAGGTAAGCTCATTGTAGGAAGACCACCCTGTCAGGTCCACATCCACTTCGATGGTGATCTTATCCGTCGCCTTGTAGGCTATGCCCAGCACAAGGATATCCGGAAACTCGACATCCACCTCGGCGGAGGTCGAATAATCATCTCCGGTTATGCCCTTGGCCAGCAGTAGTGACTGCAGGGTTGATGGGAAATTCAGTATGTCGAGATTTCCCGAAAAGGTTGTTTTTATTTTCGAGCGGTATGAAAAGCCTATTTTCAGCCGGTCGTTCGGCTTGAACAGCAACGCGATGTTATAGCCGAAACCGGCGCCGTCACCTTCCATGATCTGGAAACCATCCGCAGATCCAGGTGCGAAAAAAGTGAAGGGGTACATGGCGTCGTACCGGACTTGTGAAGACATATAATCCACCCCGACCGCCGCGGAAAACTTGTCGCCAAGCTTCTTCGCCACGTTCAGGTTCAGGGTGTACGAGCTGAGGCTGGTGTCTGTCGCCACATATCTGAACGGGCCGTTGATGGACCAGTTCGTGCCGGAGCCAAAGTTGGTAAACTCTCCGAATCCGACCGCCCAGCCCGATTCCGCGAAGTTTTTCACTACGTAAACGTGGGGTATGGCAAACGTCTGGTTGGCAGTTTTCAGGGTCGTGTCGGATCCTGTGTATTCAGTCTGCGGATCGATGAATTGAAATCCCGCCTTGGCCGCGTATTCACCAATTTCCGTCATGGCGGCAGGGTTGTAGTAGACCGCGGCGGCGTCCGAGACGCTGGCCACAACGGCGTGAGCCTGGCCTTGCCCGGCGTTGTCAGTTTCCACAAGCCGAAAACCTGATGCGCCAGCTTGGCTGGATGCAAAAGTTAACGCCAAAGCCAATAAGGCAATAAATGATTTTCTCATGTGATATCCTCGAACTGTTTTTTACCAACAACGGATTGTGGAATATCTAAGCTGAATATGTACCAGTTTTAACCGCATGCGTCAATATAAACTGGCCTCGCGCCGTTGACAATCGCGCCGGATAACCTGACAATATTGTGATTATGTCCGCGGAGCTTCTTCAAGTTAACGGCCTCAAGAAACATTTCCCGGTTCGTGCGGGAATTTTGTCTTCTGTGGTCGGCCAGGTGCTTGCGGTGGATGACATAAGTTTCACGATCGAGCATGGTCAAACCATGGGGCTGGTCGGAGAATCCGGGTGCGGAAAAACCACTACCGGCAGATGTATATTGCGCCTGATAGAACCCACAGCGGGTAGCGTAGAGTTCGAAGGGGAGGACATACTCAGAGCCACGCCCGCGAGAATGCGCGAACTGAGAAAAGAGGTGCAGATCGTATTTCAGGATCCCTACGCGTCTCTTAATCCAAGAATGACCATCGGGGCGATTGTCTCTGAGCCGTTTTACGTGCATAACATCGGCAGGAAAAAAGAGCGAGTCGAAATGGCAGGGTACTGGCTTGAAAAAGTCGGGCTTGGCGCGGATAGTTTGAACCGCTACCCGCATGAGTTTTCCGGTGGCCAGCGTCAGAGGATCGGGATCGCCAGGGCCATTACGCTCAACCCGAAACTGGTGATATGCGACGAGCCGGTTTCCGCACTGGACGTGTCGATCCAGGCGCAGGTCATAAACCTGCTGATGGATCTGCAGGGGGACACGGGCATGGCGTATCTTCTGATATCCCACGACCTTTCCGTGATACAGCATATGTGCCAGAACGTTGGCGTGATGTATCTTGGGAAAATGGCGGAAATAGGGCCTGCGACCACTATATACTCCAACCCCGTCCATCCCTATACGGAAGCTTTGCTTTCGGCGACGCCTGAGCCGGACCCCTCCAGTAAAAGCAAACGGATACGGCTCAAAGGTGACGTGCCCAGCGCGATTGACCCCCCTTCCGGCTGTGTTTTTCACACCCGGTGCCCGATCAGCGTGCAGGATTGCTCCCGGGTCGTCCCCAAGCTCACTCAAAGATCGCCGGGTCATTTTGTTGCCTGCCTCGTCCGCTGACCGTGAGAATCTCCATAAAATACGGGTGTGATGAAATCTGCCTGGATATTCCGGATTCGGCGAATGTCTGCGTACCTCGTCCCCCCGCCTCGAAAGGGGATGAATTTGACGCCCACTCTGTCGCCAGGGCTTTGAGCGACCCGGTAGGGTCCGCTCCGTTCGGTGAGCTGTTCAGCCGCGGCGACGCGGTGACCATAGTTGTTCCGGACATTACCCGTCGCTCCGGCGCCAAACTGTACCTGCCTCCCCTGCTGGACCAACTCGGTATGGCCGGGATCGATGATCGGGACGTGACGATTCTGTTCGCCAATGGAACCCACAGGGCTCACACGCTAAAAGAGCAAGAGTCCATAGCAGGCCCGGAAATATTTCGCAGGATTAATTGTGTCGACCACGACGCCCGGAGCGGCGACCTGGCGGGGGTGGATGTGGATGGAATAGGAAACGTCAGGCTGAACCGGCTTGTGACAGATTGCGACAAGCTGGTGATAACCGGCGCCATAGGCGTGCATTATCTGGCGGGGTTTGGTGGTGGCCGCAAATCTATCATGCCCGGAACGGCGTCGTTTGAAGACGCCGCGGCTTTTCATTTGCTGTCGCTCAGCCGGCGCGGGCCGGGCCGCCATCCCATGGCCAGGGCGGGGAATATCGATGGCAACCCGATGAACGATTACGCCGAAAAGGTTTTGGACGCCGTCAATCCGACGTTCGGGCTGAACACCATTATCGATCCGGATGGCCGCCTGGTGAAAGTCGTGGCCGGGGAACCGGGGGCGTCGTTCGCCGAGGGCGTCCGCGCGGCGTATGCCCGGAGCGTGGTTCGTGTGGGAGGGATGGCGGATGTCGCTGTGGTTTCGTGTGGAGGTTTTCCTAAGGATATCAATTTTATACAAGCCCACAAGGCGTATGAACACGCCTCTTTCGCCGTTAAACGGGGCGGGAAAATCTTCATGGCGGCCCAATGTGGGGATGGCCTGGGGTCTGACAGGTTCATTGAGTGGTTTCGCTTTGGAAATGTGGAGAGCATGGAGAAAAAACTGCGCGAGTCGTTTCATATAAACGGCCAGACGGCGATGGCGACAGCCATAAAATCCGGGCATTACGAAACTGTCCTGCTTTCAGACCTGGACAAGGATGTTGTGACGCGAATGGGGATAAGGCCTGCTGAGTCTGTGGAAAGCTTTTTACGCGAAGCGGCCGAGGCGGTTATGGCGGCGGAATCCGCCATGGTCATTCCCGAGGGTGGCTATGTGCTTCCGGCGCCGGGATAGATCGATCCGGCGAACGCTTTTACGCGGGCGTGTTAAGTTCATGGATATGTTGAGAGACTTCCGGCTCGGTGGAGATTACCAGTTTATCCCCGGCTTTGAGCGTTATTTCCTCTGAGATATGGAGCTGTTGTTTTCCGGTTTCATGACAGGTGTGCAACAGGATCGAAAGGCTGTTGTCCCTTTCCAGCTCGGTCGTGGTCATGCCATCGAGGCTCGCCCCCGGCGCCACTGTCAGCTCCATGTTGAGCATGAGGTTGTCGCCGACATAAAAACTGCCGATAACAGACGGGTCCACCGCCGCCATGGCGAACGCGGGCGCGGCCAGGGTCGAGGGGCTAAAAGCGTTTTGGATGCCAAAACCGGTCTGTATTTTCCCGGCCAGGGCATGATCGAAAACGCGAAGAACTATATGAATGTTATCCTTGACGGCCTGGGCGTTGAGCGCGGCTTCGAGGTTGGCCATATCCTTGTCGCTAAGCGCAATCAGACACCCCGCTTCCCTCACCCCGGCGTCTTCCAGGGTTTCGGCCATGCGTATGTCTCCGATAACCACCGGCACATTGTGATTTCGCGCAGTGCTCAAATATATGTTGCTTTCGCTTTGCTCCACTACGACGACCTCTTTGCCGAGCCTTAAGAGATGCTCCATCACCTGCACCCCGATCTTGCCCATTCCGCAAATAATGAAATGATTCCTCATCACCACCCTCCTGCTACCGTGGAAAACATCCTCCAGCACGAAAGCGGAGCCAAGTATGCCCGCCGGCAGGGCGAACATCCCTATCCCCACCACCGCGATGGCTCCGCCGAATATTTTTCCCATGTTTGTTATCGGGAACGTGTCACCATAACCAACCGTTGTCAAAGTGATTACGGCCCACCACATCGTGTCCGGAATGCTGGAAAATTCATCAGGTTGCGCTTCGTGCTCAAAATAATACATAAAAGATGACGATATGAAGATGACGATAACAGATAACACTCCGGTGATTATCAGCTCTTCTTTTTTCGACACCACGATTACGCCGAAAGTCTTCAACGCCTTGGAATAGCGCACCAGCTTTAATATTCTGAATATCCGCAACAGCCTCAGCGCCCGCAGGAACCGCAGGTCTGTGGCGAAAAGCGACAGATAAAAAGGCAGTATGGCCAGCAAATCGACAATAGCCATCGGAGATGCGATAAAATGCAACCGTCCGAATATCGGGTGTTTATAATCAGAAGACGATGTGCAGGACCATACCCTCAAGAAATATTCGGCGGAGAAAATCCCGATTGAAACGATCTCCAGCCAATTAAAAAGATTTTGATATCCAATGTAAATCCGGTCTATAGTTTCTAAGGTAATAGCCACGCAGTTGAGGATTATCAGGCCCATGATAAGCAGGCTGAAGGTTTTTGAAACCCTCCTGAACGGGGATGTTCCCTCGAGAATTTCGTAAACCGTGTTTTTCATGGCGTTCATGATTTATCCCGCATAGGATGACTAGCAAGACGCAAAGTTTATCTAGGATATAAAAAATCAATAACTCTTGCTACTATAAAAATATACCCGAAAATCTAAGTGGCATATCGTGAACAGAAGGTTTATGCGACGCACGGCGGTATATCTTTTACGAACAGCCATCACAGGTGTATTGGCTCTTTTCGTATTAACGCCAGGTGTCGCAGGGGCTGACGGCTGGGGGAAGCTGGGCGGGGCGATCGACCGGGCCATTAGAAAAGCGTGCGTAAAACCGGACCACTCCGCCGTATGCGTGATCTCACTTCCGGACGGAAAACCGGTTTATACCCTGAACGCATCCACGCCCCTGATTCCCGCTTCCGTGCAAAAGCTGATGACCACCGCCGCGGCTCTTCACTATCTGGGGCCGGATTACAGGTTTAAAACCGGCGTATACCATATCGGGGAGAGGCTGGGTGATGTTATCAGCGGGGATATCATAATACGTGGCGGAGGGGACCCCAAGCTGACGCCGGAGCAGGTATGGCTGATAGCCAGGCAGATCAGGAGGATGGGGATAAAAGAGGTTACGGGCGACCTTGTTGTGGACGACACTTTTTTTGACCAGCTTTCGTACGCCCCCGCATGGAACAAAAACCGCACGCAACGCGCGTACGACGCCAGGTTGGGTGCGTTATCGGTCAACTTCAACACCGTGGGTGTGCACGTTTATCCCGGCTTAAAAGATGGCGACCCCCTGATAGCCACTATTTTCCCCGACCCCGGCTATTTCAGGATTGTCAACAAGGCCACCACTAAAAGCCATGGTAAAAACCGTGTGACCGCGTGGCGATCCAATGGCGGGCGCAAGACAACCGTGGTGGCGGAAGGTTCCATGAAGCCCGGCTCCAAGGGTAGAGTGATCTACCTCAATGTGATCAACCCGACGTTGTACGCGGGAGAAACGTTCAAGAAATATTTCGCCGACGCCGGAATCATCATCCGGGGTGATATCCGCAAAGGGGTCGTCGGAGATGACGCGACGCTGATTTATGTCCACGAGTCAGAACCGCTTTCCGCCATCATTCGCGGCCTCAACAAATATTCCAACAACTTTACCGCCGAGCAGATCGCGAAAACCATGGCGGCGGAAGTCTCTGGCCAGCCAGGATCGCACCAAACGGCCATAGAGCTGATAAACCGGTTTTTAATCGAGTCCGGGGTGGATATGACAGGTGTCGTCATCGTTGACGGGTCGGGGTTGTCTCGCCGGAACCGGACCACCGCCGCAACTGTCGCCAGCCTGCTGAAGGTCATGCGCCGAAGGTTCAACGTGGGACCTGATTTTATAGCCAGTTTGGGAATTATGGGTGTGGACGGTTCGGTTGAAAAAAGAATGAAAACATCTCCGGCCAAATCCCTGGCGAGAGCCAAGACAGGTACACTCGCTAAAATAAGCTCGCTTGCCGGTTATGTCAAAAGCGCAGGTGGTGGATTGTATGCTTTCGCCATTCTTTTTAACGACAATGGTTGTTTCTATAAAGACGCGGACAAGATAGAGGATTCCATCGTCACCGCCATATACAAGTTTGCGGATATCAAGTGACAAAGCGCTTTACCTGGAAAGTGGCTCCGGTTGACCCGACCGCTGAGAAAAACCTGGTTTCCGGCCTGGGAGTGGATCCGCTTGTGGCGCGGCTGCTTGTGAACAGAGGCGTAAACCACACGGGCGCCGCAAAGGCGTACCTGAACCCCGCCGTTTCCGGTGTGCTGGATCCCTTGTCTCTGGCCTCCATGAACGAGGCGGTGGAGCGAATTCTGCTGGCCATCGAAAAGCATGAAAAAATCGTGGTTTATGGAGATTTCGATGTGGACGGTCTTACCGCCGCGGCGACTTTATGGTTGTTTTTAAAGGAGCTGGACGCGGATGTCGATTACTTTATTCCGAATAGATTCACCGATGGGCACGGATTGTCTTCCCGAGCTGTTCGGTCCATGAAATCTGGCGGGGCAGGGCTTGTCGTCACGGTCGATACCGGCGCGAACGATGTCGCCGCGGTTGATTTAGCCAACAGTATAGGGTTAGACATAATAATAACGGATCATCACAAGATAACAGGGACTCTACCCGACGCTGTGGCGGTGATTAACCCTGCCCGGGATGATTGTGGCTATCCCTTCAAGCGTCTTGCGGGTGTCGGGGTCTGTTTCAAACTGTGCATGGCCATACGCGGCGGGTTGCACAGGAAAAACGGTATCTCCAGGGATAAACTCCCTAACCTGCGAAAATACCTGGATCTTGTAGCGCTCGGGTCGGTGGCGGATTGCGTTTCGTTGACAGGGGAAAACAGGATATTCGTCCACGCGGGACTCGTCGAGCTTTCGAACACAGGCAAGGTCGGCCTCAAAGAGCTGATAAATATATCCAGGATCGATGGCAGACAGGTAACTTCAAGAGATCTGGGGTTTGAGCTGGCCCCCCGGTTGAACTCCGCCGGGAGGCTCGGCGGGGCGGAACCGGCCATGGAACTGCTGATAACATGCGTGAGAGAAAAGGCGAGGCAAATCGCCGTTTTTCTGAACGAGAGCAACCAGGAAAGAAAAAATCTGCAAAACGAAATTTTTCACCAGGCCAGGGATATGGCCATGGAACAGTTCGACCTTGACAACGAAAAAGCGATCGTGCTGGCATCCGACCAGTGGGCGCCGGGGATAAATGGGATCGTCGCGTCCAAGCTGGTTGAAGAGTTCAACCTGCCGGCGGTTCTTATAAGTTTTAAGGGGGAAAATGGCAAGGGGTCTGGAAGGTCTGTGCCGGAGTTTGATCTTGGCGAGGCTGTCGCTTCGTGCGGGTCGGTTCTGGAAAAGTTCGGAGGTCATCGGGCCGCCGCCGGTCTCGCTATCCGAAAGGATCGGTTCGATGATTTTCGCTCCATGTTTTTCGAACATGCAAGACAAGCTTTGGCGAACGTGAATCTGGCAAGAACCGTTCTGGCCGATAGTGAGGCCGATCCGGGCGTGATGAACCTTTCGCTGGTCAGGGCCATGGGTGCGCTGGAGCCTTTCGGCCAGGATAATCCGCCGCCTGTGTTCGTTGGTCGCAACGTGCGCTTTGATCCGCAACCATATTTTATGGGTGATGAGAAAAAACATGTTCGGCTGAAAACTGACGGCCGCAACGAGAAGATCGAAATTGTTGGTTTCAACATGGCTGGTTTTTTCCGCGATCATGATTTAAACAGCGCGAGCTTTGACATTCTCTACACCCCGGAAATAAATATCTGGCGCGATAAGGAGCGTCTTCAACTCCGGCTGATGGATGTTCATCTGTCACGAACAATCGCTGACAACTGAAAATCACCGCAAGGTTTCATGGGCCAGTCCGACGTTAATTTTCTTGACTTGGGGGGTAGTATATGTAAACTACCATAAAAAAGAATACTTATATGCGCTTTAGAATACTTCCATCGGCGATCCTGATCGGGGTCATTTCCCTTTTGTTTGCTGAAAAAGCGGACGCGTACCAGAAAACTGGTTTGCATGAACCGTCGGGTGACGAGGATGGCAAGGAAATCGGTTTGGGTCAGTATATGCTGGCGGGGCAGAGCCAGTACAAGCCGTCGGTTACCGATATCGGCACAGGTAATAGGAATGGAAATGACACAGCGGACAGTTTGGAGCGCGAATCCGCCGGGCCCGGGATCGGCGAGAGGTTTGGTTTTGAGGGTCGCTTGCTGTATTGGAACGCCAATTTCAGGGGAATTGTCAGGTCCGACGAGGGTGATCTGAAAGGGACCGAGATAGATATTGTAGAGGATCTGGGGCTTGAGACTCCGAAAGGTGTTGTTTCGGCGGAGTTCACCATAAAGTTCCTGGAAAGGAATAAGTTGAAATTTTCCTATATCAACTTTTCGTATAGCTCAAGTGTATTGCTTACCGACGAGGTTGTTTTCAAGGGAGTTACTTATCCCCTGTTTTCGCTGGTCGATACCACCGCCGACATAGTTTCGATCCGGGCGGGGTATGAGTTTGATATATTCCATAACGACACGGGCTTTTTCGGTGTCCAGCTTGCGGCCAATTATCTCAGCTCCAAGATTACGCTGGTGGCCAACAAAGTGTTGACCAACAGTGTCAAGTCTTCGGTAGTCATACCGGTTGTGGCGGCTACCGGGCGTGTTTTCATCACACATAATATTTCAGGGACGCTGGAGGGTTCCTGGATGTCTTATGATACAGCCATGTCTCTGGACGGGTCGGCGTATCTTGACTACAACCCCATGCGTGAGGTCGGTTTAACGTTGGGTTGGAGGACGATTATCGCCGAGGCGGATCTGGAGACTGAAAAAGCTGAGATTCAATGGAGCGGGTTTTACGTTGGCATAGTCGTGCGTATGTGATAAGGGGAGAAGGAAATATGAGAAAATCAAGGCAGACGGGTTTGGCGGCTATTTTGTGCTTGCTGACTTTTTTTGCAGTTGCAGGAACGGCCATGGCGACGCCGTCGACCCAGATATGGATTCCGTCGACCGACACACAACCGGGAGGCTCCGTCCACCTGGGGGTGGACAACTACACCACGTTATTCAAAAAAGCCGATGAAGGGGGACATATGGCCCCGACGGATATCGGGCTTACCGTCGGATTGATAGACACATCTTTTATCGGAGTTGAAGTCGGGGGTGATCTCAGGGAACAGAGCGATTTCCCCCTGTATGTGAACGCAAAACTGCAAGTCAAGGAAGATTCCGTCGCAGAGTTTTTTCCCTCCATCGCGCTGGGCGTTTATGATTTTGGCACGGAAGACGCCGTTACAAACTACAACATGGCGTATGTGTTGATGGCGAAGACTTTCCCTGTGTTCGGGCGTCTCTCCCTGGGATACTACGTCGGTAACGCGGATCTGCTGAAAGACGGAGCCGGGAACAACGACAACGACGGGTTTCTGGCGTCGGTGGACCGTACCATGGCCGAAATAGACGACCGGCTTTGGGTGTCGATAGACTATATGGAAGGATCCAACGTGTATGGAGCCCTGTCCTTTGGTGTTTCATGGCGGTTTGCGCCCCAGGTGAGCGGTTTGTTGGGATATGTGATGTACAACGATAACGAAGTGGCTGGCGAAGACCAGATTACGATTCAGTTTGATATAGATTTTTAACTTGTGTCAAAGCGTTGTTTGGCCTGCGCAACCCGGAAGACGCCATTGTCGCCCAAAGACGGCTCTGTGTCTTTGTAGCGGTGGGCGTCGTTGATTTTTTCCCTTTTCTATGGATAAGCCGGAAGTCAGGGTTTTCTGTGATGGCGGATGCCGGGGCAATCCGGGCCCGGGCGGGTGGGGCGCGGTGCTTTACAGCGGTTCTGCGTCCAAGCGTCTCTCCGGGTTCAAGGCTAACACCACCAACAACGTGATGGAGCTCACCGCCGCCATCGAGTCACTGAAAGCTCTTAAGAAGCCATCCGTGGTTACGCTGGTCACCGATTCCAACTATGTAGTCCAGGGGATGACCTCGTGGATCCGCAACTGGACGAAAAACTCCTGGAAAACAGCGAGCAAAAAGCCGGTAAAAAACAAAGAGCTTTGGCAGGCCCTGTCGAGCGAGGCGTCACGCCACGATGTGACCTGGGTGTGGGTGAAAGGGCACAACGGCCACCCGGAAAACGAGCTCGCCGACCATCTGGCCAACGAAGCCATGGACAGGAGAGGACCTGTTCCGGGTTAGACATCATAGTCGGCGCCCCGGGGGTCTATATCACCAGCCAGATCGATCCTATCACTATAGCCAACGCCGAAAAGCTCCCCATCAGATTTCTGTAGGCCAGACGGCCTCCGCCGAAAAATCCTCCGGTCGCCCCCAGCAGGGAGGCGAATCCTATCATAGCCAGAATGGTTCCGGCTCCGAACGACAGCAGGTAAATGACCGCCGCAGTGACAGAAGGTAGCGCCAGCGCCGGAAGCACGCCCAGTATATGGGAGCCGCCCGCCAGCCCGTGCAACATCCCGGTACCAAAAGCGACATGCGTGTGGTTGTGCGCAGAAGAGGAGTCGTGTGGTTGCCTTAAATCATGGATATGAATATGGATGTGAGTTGTCGACGAGCCGTGTTGATGCTCGTGAAAATGGGTTTTCGATATGAAGACTTTCCATAATCCCCATAACCCTATCGATATCAGAGCGACTCCCACCATTTTTTCCGCGAAAGAGGAGAACATCTCCACCTGGATAACTCCCCGGAGCGCAATTGCGGCCAAGCCGACGACAATTGCCCCGCTGGCGTGCCCCATACCCCATCGAAGTCCCAAAACCCATTGCCGCTTGTTCGCGTCAAGGGCCAGGGGAGCTATGGCGGCCATATGATCCGGGCCGGACAAGGCATGGATGATTCCAGCCAAAAAACCTGTCGCAGATAATACGATGATCACCAGCTGTTCTTAATCCTCCCAAACCTGCTTTTGACATCCAGCTTACTATACAATACCCACCCGGGCAAACTGAATTAAAGCTTCCCGGGTCGATATAGGTTTTCCCGGGCGACGATTTAATCAGGAGGCGAAATCAGCCGATAATCCGGATTTCCATTTCAGAAAATCATCCATGGCGAGGTCCATCGCCGCCGAACGTCTGAGCTTGCGGCTTTTGATTTTCTGTTCCGCCGGAGGGAAAAGAGAAAAATTTATGTTGGTCGGCTGGAAATTTTTCGCCCTGCCAGGATCGGTGATATAGTTCAGCAAGGCGCCAAGGGTGGTGGTGGGCGGAGGGGCTTGAAAATGGGTCCCAGTGAGATCGGCTACAGTGAACAGCGCCGCAAGCAGGCCTATGGCTACAGATTCCACATATCCCTCCACCCCGGTTATCTGCCCTGCCAGCCGTACGTCAGGGCGTGTCCTGATGGCGAGATCATGATTGACCGAGCTTGGCGAGTTGATATATGTGTTGCGGTGCAACGACCCGTACTTCAGAAATTCCGCCCCGGACAGGCCCGGGATTGTTCTGAAAACTCTTTGCTGTTCCGCGATTTTCAGCCTGGTCTGGAACCCGACGAGGGAGTATGAATCACCCTGGGCGCTTTCCCTGCGTAACTGGACGACGGCGTATGATCGTTTGCTGTCCGGTCCGTTCAGTCCCACAGGCTTTAATGGACCAAAAGACAGGCTTTCCGGCCCTCTTGAGGCGATTTCTTCAATGGGCAGGCATCCCTCGAAATAGAGCCGCTTTTCGAAATCCTTGAATTCGACGGTGTCGGCGGCCAGCAGGGCCTGAACAAAATCGCCATACTGATCCCTTGTCATCGGCAGGTTAAGATAATCCCCGCTTCCCGGCGGCCCGTACCTGTCCTGGACAAAAGCGATATCGTGGTCTATGGAATCGGCGTCTACAATAGGGGCGATCGCGTCGTAGAAATAAAGCGATTCTGACCCTACAATCGTCGCAAGGTTTTTGGATAACGGTTCTGATGTAAGAGGGCCGGTGGCCACTATGATCCGGTCATAACCTTTGGGGATTTCGGTTATCTCTTCCCGGATCAGGTTGATCGATGGTTGTTTCTCGATCATGGCCGTCACGGCTCGCCCCATTTTTTCCCGGTCCACCGCGAGCGCCTTGCCGGCGGGAACCCGGTGGCGCCGGGCCATGGCTATAATGAGCGAGTCCAGGAGCGCCAGGTCTTCCTTGAGCCTGCCGGTAGGGGAATCTGTCGATTCTGATTTCAACGAGTTGGAGCAGACCAGCTCCCCCAGGTATCCCGTGGTGTGCGCCGGTGTGCTGACGCCGGGCCGCATTTCAAAAAGGTCTACACTGACCCGTTCTTTAAGGATACGGGAAAGAGTCCATGCCGCTTCGCTACCGGCCAGTCCGGCTCCGACGACGCAAACCCTATAGATATCTACCCTCCGGATTTGGGGGTTTCGGTGGTTTCGACAATTTCTTTTTTAAACGCGCACTCTTTCACGGGACACTGCAAGAACATGCCGGACTTGAGCGATTTTTTTACAAGAAGCTTGTTGCCGCAGTCGGGACATGGTTCATTCACCGGCTCACCCCACAAGGTGAAATCACAATTGGGATACTGATCACATCCATAAAAGGTTATACCCCTTCTGCTCCGTTTTTTTGTCAATTCGCCTTTGCAACCATCTCTTGGGCACATTATGCCGATCCCTATCTGCTTTGTGGTTTTGCACTCGGGATACTTGACGCAAGCGATATACCGGCCGAACCTGCCGGTCTTTATCACCATCGGTTCGCCGCAGGTAGGGCATTTTAAATCTGTCGGCTCATCCGGCGGAGCCTCGACTTTCGGAGCCACTGTTCCATCCTTCGCGAGCTTCATGGTAAACTTGCATTCCGGATAGCCCGAGCAGGCCAGAAACTTGCCAAACCGTCCAAATTTGATGACCATCGCTTTGCCGCATTTTTCGCATACGATATCTGTCTTTTCCGCTTCGGCCTTGACGTTTCGCATGTTGGTCTTGGCTTTTTCCAGGTCGGCCGCAAAGGGCTTGTAAAAATCGTCCAGGGCCGCGGTCCACGCTTTGGACCCCTCCTCCACCTGATCCAGCTCCTTTTCCATCTGGGCGGTGAATTCCACATTGAGGATGTCAGGAAAGTTTTCCACCAGCAACTCGGTGACGAGAATTCCAAGCTCTGAAGGGGTGAGCCTTCGCTCCACAGCCTGGCAATATTCCCGCTCCTGGATTGTATCCATGATTCCGGCGTATGTAGACGGCCTGCCGATCCCTTTTTCCTCCAGCTCCCTTATCAGCATCGCCTCTGTAAACCGTGGGGGAGGTTGGGTAAAATGCTGTTTTTTATCGAGTTTTAACAGCTTTACCAGATCGCCCTTGGCAAGGTCCGGGGGCAGTCGCCGGTCAGTGTCGCTTTGCTTCTCACTGGACGGCTGGTCTTGAGACTCCTCATAAACCCGCTGGAACCCGTCGAATTTCAATATCGATCCCGAAGCGCGCAGGTTGTAATCCCCGGCTTTTATGTCCACCGTGGTCACATCCATAACAGCCTGGGTCATCTGGCACGACACGAAACGCTTCCAGATAAGCTCGTAAAGGTTGTATTCATCCTTCGACAGCTTGCTTTTTATGGAGGCGGGAGTTCTCAGCGCCGAGGTGGGCCGTATGGCCTCATGCGCGTCCTGCGCGGATTTTTTGGTTTTATAGGTTAGCGGTTTGGTGGGAAGGTAGCTGTTTCCGTAATCTTTGGTGATAAAGTCCCGCACTTCGGAAACGGCGTCTTCTGAAATTCTGGTGGAATCTGTTCTCATGTATGTTATCAGACCCACCGGATCACCTTCGCCAACGTCCATTCCCTCATACAGTTTCTGCGCCAGCATCATTGTGCGTTTGGCGGAATACCGGAGCTTGCGGCTGGCCTCCTGCTGTAGCGTCGATGTTATAAAAGGCGGTGAAGGATTGCGTTTGCGCTCCTTTTTCTCAAGCCTTGTTATGGCAAGGTCTGATTTTTCAACTATTTCGGCTATTAGCTTCGCCTGCTCTTCAGAGCCGATTTCAACTTTTTTCCCCAGGTGGTGCAATATTTTCGCTTCAAACGGCGGAGGACTCTTGCCCTCTACCTGGGCGATAATGGACCAGTATTCCACAGGCTTAAAAGCCTTGATCTCTTTTTCCCGCTCCACCACAAGCATCAGCGCCACAGATTGTACCCTGCCGGCGGACAGCCCTTTGCGGACCTTTTCCCATAGCAACGGTGAAAGCTTGTATCCCATGAGTCGGTCGACAATCCTGCGCGCCATCTGGGCGTTAACACGGTTCTGATCGACTTCGCCCCTGTTTTTCATAGCTTCCAAAACCGCCTTTTTGGTGATTTCGTTAAACTGCACGCGGTAGACCTTTTTGCCCTTGCCTATCTCGTCTGCGATATGGGCGGCGATAGCCTCGCCTTCACGGTCCGGATCGGGGGCCAGATATATGGTGTCCACCTTTTTAGCCGCGGCTTTAAGCTCTTTAATAATCTTGCTTTTGCCTCTGATGGTGACAAACTCAGGCTTGTATTCGTTGTCGATATCCACACCGAGCTTCGATTTCGGCAGGTTCTTTATATGCCCCACCGAGGCCATGACGGTGTAATTTTTCCCCAGATAACGGTTCAACGTCGTAGCTTTTGCGGGGGATTCCACGACTACCAGAGCTTTATCCATAAAAACCAAATTATTCCCAGTTCATATGCGAACAAACATCTTCCCGGCGATCTGTTTTACAAGACCTTTTAATTCAAGGGAAAGGAGTATAGCAGATACTTTATTCAATGGCAAACCAACGTCTGTAGCGATCGTGTCGATATGTTTTGTTTCATGATCGAGAATATTGACAAGCAGGTTTTCCTCTTCCGACAGTTCCACACGCTCCTCTATGGGGAGGCTGGCCTGCCTGGTCCTGATCGAGTCTGCGACATGATCGGGCATCTCCTCGATAATATCTTCTACGGTCTGAACCAGTTTGGCGTGGCCTTTTTTGATCAATTTATTGGTTCCCTCACTTTTTTTGGAGCTTATCGGGCCTGGAACGGCAAACACCTCCCTGTTGTCCTCCAGGGCCGAGTAAGCGGTGATCAGCGCCCCGCTCTTGTCCGGCGCTTCTATGACCAGCGTGCCCATAGTCAGTCCGCTGATAACCCTGTTGCGTTGCGGGAACAGGGTTTTGCCTGGGCCCGCCGCAAAGGAGAACTGGCTTATGATAGCCCCCCGGCCCGGAATCTTTTTTTGCAGTTCCCTGTGTTCAGGTGGATAATATATGTTCAAACCGCATCCCAGCACCGCAAGAGTGCGGCCACCGGCGTTGAGGGCGGATCTGTGGGCCGCGCCATCGATACCCCGGGCAAGGCCGGACACGATGGTAAAACCAGCCGACACCAGATCGTTTGTCAGCTTTTCGGTCATTAGTTTTCCATAGGTTGTAGCGGCCCTGGTTCCCACGATGGCTATCGAAATTTCGTCCTGTGTCCTCCACTGGCCCTGGATAGACAACACAGGTGGGGGGGCGTATACGTTGGCGAGCGGGGCTGGGTAGCCTTCTTCGCCAAGGGTTACGATTCTGGCGCCTGCGTTTGTTGCAAATTCGAATTCTTTTTGGGCGATTTTCTGGTGGTCCATGGATTTTATCTGTTTGGCCATGGTTCCGGAGACACCTTCGACGGAGGCGAGGTCCCCGGCGCTGGCGCGGAGCGACTCCCTGGCGGAGCCGAAAGAGATCATCAGTCTGTGAAACACGTCGGCCGTTAAAAACGGGACCGTGTTAAGCGCCACTCTGGCGGCTGTTTCCCCGCTCATCGGTTAGACGCTTGTGTCATGTCTGTCCCCGGTTCTGGCTTTTATAAAGTCAAGATAAATGGCCCTGATGGTTTTCATCGTGTTTTTCACCAACCCGACCAGCGCGTCTGGCGTCACCTGTATGTCCACAACTTTTGACACCCGGCGCAACAGCGTCCTGTCGTTTTTGGGCAGGATATTCACCGCCTGCTCACGATCCATTCTCAACGTGTCCTCGATGGACCGGTAAAGTTTATACGCTTTTTCAAGCTCGGATATATCGTCCGTGTCGAGCCACCCTTCTTTTTCCGCCGTTTTGATAGCGGATATGGTAAATGGTTTGCTTGCATAGCTTAACACTCCGTTCTCCATGGAGAGCCACTGGCATATAAATTCGATTTCTATCAGTCCCCCCCGCCCGAACTTGATGTCGATGGAATCCGGCTTTATTCTTTGCCTGGCTATTTTCTCCCGGATTTGGCCGATTTTTTCGGCGTCCTGCTTTGAAATCGTACGTGAAGATATAAAGTCGTTGATGCGCCTCATCACTGTTTCGCCGAAATCCTTGTCGCCGCCGATGGGCCTGGCGCCCATTAGGGCGAGCATCTCCCACGCCTGCCCGCGGGTTTTATAATACTCTACCATCGAATCCAGCGACGAGACGAGGGTTCCCGCCTCTCCTTCCGGACGAAGACGCATATCCACCTGGTATCCGCTTCCATATTTTGTCATGGCGCCAGACAACCTGATTATGGACTGGACGACGCGGGTGACGTAGTCGCGCGATGAGATGGCATGATCAGTCTTGTTTGGTCCCTCGTAAAAGGCCAGAAGGTCCATGTCCGATCCGAAATTCATTTCTCTTCTTCCAAGCTTGCCCGCGGCTATGAGTGTCCACCTGACATCAGGGATATCACCCTTGAACTCGGTGTGAAGTTCGTTCATCGCGATGCGGCTTATCGCCCGCACATATTCCTCGGCAAGAACGGTCAGGCTCGACATCAATTCGAACCTGTCCCCCATTCCCAGTATCCGGCGCAGTCCCAGCCTCAGGCTTTCGCCAGAGCGAATCGAGTTTACCGCGGCGAGTATTTCTTCTGTCGAGGAGCCGGAGGAGATCGCGTAGCCAAACTCACGGGCATACACTCCCCGGCGCCCCGGGGCGCCCACCGGGTCGCTTACCAACAGCCGATCCAGCAGATCAGGCTGGCGGAGCAACACCGCCGACAGGGACTCCGAAGATGAAAAAATAGCCGCCAGCAGTTTTATCACCGGCCTGTTCCTGTCGAGCAGTTCATACAGCATGTCCCTGCCGCTTCTTGTCTCCACAAAGTTTGAAAATCCCAGAATCACATGGTCCGGCCATGATGTGGAGGCCGCTTCCGACACAAGACTCGGGCCGAACCGGTCAAAGGTCATTCGGCTTTTTTCTGACGGGTGCGAATAGGAAGCGCCGTTTCGAAGCAGGTTAAGGGCGCGGGCTGATGTTTGGGGATGGTCGAACCTGAGGGAGTCCAGCCATGCGGCTGTGGCTTGCTCGTCCTCTAAGGACACAGGAAACGAATCGGCGTTGTCCCTGCTTTCGTTTACGAAAAACATGTCGAATATTTCCCGAACCCGTTTGCGGCGTTTGTCAATTTCCTCGGCCAGGCGCGCCCCCGGATTGTCCAAGTCGATACCCATGGATTGCCCCAGCGTATCGAGCCTTTCCGCGTCATCGGGGACCAGATGAGTCTGCTGGTTTCTGAAATACTGCACACGGTTTTCCAGGCGGCGAAAAAAAATGTAATGCTCCTTCAGGTCACGGTGGTGCGGTTCCGAGAGGAATCCCAGCGATTCGCAGACACTAAGCGCGCCAAGAGTCTGCCTGTTTCGCATGTCTGTGTAATGGGCGCCGTATAAAAGCTGGAGCGACTGGGCGATAAATTCTATCTCCCGTATGCCTCCCCTCCCGAGCTTGATGTCACGTCCGGCCTTTTCCGGTCCTTTCTTTGCCTTAAGGGACTGATCTATTTTTTCTTTTATTCCCGCGATTTCAGCTAGAGCGCCATCATCGAGGTACTTGCGATACACGAATGGGACCAGCCTGTCGAGGGTTTCTTCGCTTACGGCGGGGTCGCCACCGCAATGCCGGGCTTTTATCAGCGCCTGTCGCTCCCATTGACGGCCCCACGACTCATAATATATTTCCATGGCTCCGATGGAGTTTGTTATTTCTCCGGCCTTGCCCTCCGGGCGAAGGTCCAAATCCACGCGAAACACAAAACCGTCTTCGGTAACTTCGCTTAACATCGATGTCACATCCCGCGCGATTCTGACGAAAAACTCATGAATCGGGATTTGTTCCGGTCCGGTGGTTGTCCCGTTATCGGACGAGTGAACGTAAATCAGGTCGACATCGGAGGAGATGTTAAGCTCGCCCCCCCCAAGCTTGCCCATCGCAATAGCCGCAAATCCTCCCACTTTTTCCTCATGATCGGTAAGCCCGGTATAGACAGGCTTGCCGTATTTCCTTGTCGCCTCCAGTTCCGCCATTTTTATCGCCGCGTCAATCGCCGTATCCGCCACATGGGACCATTCGCTCATGGTTTCCTGCAACGGAGCCATCGCGCCAAGCTCCCGTATGCAAATGCGGCACAGCTCCCTGTGCTTGAACAGGCGCAACGCTTTTGCCGGCTCGTTGGCCGCCATCAGCTCCGCCAAATCTGACGCCATGGTTTCCGTGTCACGTTTTGCGGACAGCCGGTTATCACCAAGGAGCCAATCGATTTGCGCCGGCCTGGCGATCAGCCAATCAGTCAGGAATTCGCTACCGGCGAAAAGAAAGGACAACAACGTCAAGGCGTCGGTGTCGTTTGCCATTTCCGGCCTGATGGAAAGGAGCCGATCGATACCTTGCAGGGCAACTTTCGGGTTGAAAGTTTTGCCGGCTATATCTTTCGGATTCATCCAAACACCTGGCATAAGTTTTTATCGCCGCGTGGCGATCCCCCGAAAACCGATTCCCAGATTTCGATTCCCTCCATGCAAAGGTAAAGTGGTGTGGATGGAGCTTTGGCGACTATGGCGTTTTTGAGGGTCCGGAAAAGTTTCAGCCGTTCGGGTTTTACATATCGCATCTTGTTGTCGGGACACAGGACGAATTCTGAATTAAGGATATCCGACATGGGAAATCTGTCCCTTATAACCTGTTTGAGAGACGGGTGAAAACGAAAAGCTCCCAGGCTTATCCATGCCACCTTTTCCGGCGGAGCCACGCTGAAAATATCATCGACAACGCGGCGATACCCCTCCTCCCAACGGTCATGCAGTACAAGGGGATCAAAATGAAAGGCTACTTTCCAGCCATGCTTAACAATCTGTCTGGCGGCGGCGAGCCGGTCGTGAAGATTCGATGCGCCCCGTTCGTCGCTGGATATGATGGCCGGGGTGTTGACCGACCATCCGATCACTATGTTGTCCGCCGGCTCAAGATTTAGCAAGCTGTCTATGTTCGCTGTTTTTGTTTTAAGCTCCAGCGTGGCCCGGGGACGGGTCCTGAAAATGTCGATCAGCGTCTCGGCCAATCCCAATTGCGGGTCGAGTATCAGCGAGTCTGACAGCTCGCCTGTACCCACCCGAACAGGTTGTGTTCCTCCGGCCAGCTCTGCGTCGATTTCGTCCACAAGGTCGTTGATGTTGGTGGCCAGCCTGATTCGCCTGTCGGTAAGATATCCTTGCAAGATACAGTAGGAACAATCTATCGGGCATCCCTCGACAAGATCTATCACCCAATAGTTGCAACAGACAAGCCCCATCGTGCCGGGACATTTCCGGATAAACTTTCCCCGGTTCGGACCCAGCGCCAGCGTCCGCTTGCCCGCGGCGACCGGGTCCGGCTCCATATCCAGCTGTAGCTCATGATCGGCCAGGTTCCGGACGATCTGCGGTGCGATGTCCGGCCAGGCGGCCTTCGCCTTTTTCGTCAGCGGCGTTGAAACTGCTTCTTCGGCTATCAGAATTTTAGAAAAACCAGGGAATGACATGGATATACTCTAGCGAAAATCGGGACAGACCGCCACATGTCCGAAGCGGCTTATCATGCAGGAACAGCTATATCCATCCGAAAAGCCCGGAGAGTTTTGAAGATTCCGTGTTTTCCGATTCCGCTTCTGCGACCTTTGACAGGGCTTTGAACGACGAGATGGCCGAGGAACGATCCCTGGCCCTGATGACGAATTCGATATGGCGGCCTTCAAAATTATTTGGCGGTATAACCTCGACAGACGGGGGCAGGTTCAACGACTCTAAAGCCGTTTGAAAGTCACGGCGCATCCGGGCCAAAATGGGATTGCGCATGGTCGCTACAGACTCAAACAGCCTGGAACTGCGCTGAGGTTTTTCCATATCAGGTGAGACATGCGCCTCGGCGTCGGCTATTATTTCATCCACGGATTTTTTTTTGACAGCCTGGATATCGTCTATCATATCGATCATTAACGAGGATTTGCTGGTCCCATACCTGTTATCCATAATCCACTTGCAAAGCGTTTCGCGCTGGTCCGGTTCAAACCTCGCCAGCCTGTAAGCCGCTTTAAGGCTCATCCCTGCGCTGACGATATCTTTCGCCGCAGGCCCGTAACCGGCCACGGCGAGGAGCATGTCATATATTTTCCTCGAGCGCTCGAGCCCAAGCGCGTCGAACAAGCGATCCGATATCTTTTCAAAACCATGACCGAAATGTTCATTGGCGCAAAAGATTACCCGGGATATTTCGCCGACATTGAGCTTGCGGACAGCCGTATTTTCGGCGACGTGGGCTATGAAAAGATCATACTCGCGCCCGGCTTTGAATGTAAGCGCCGGGATTGTTTCCAGCCCGGCTTTTCTGGCGGCGTTATACCTGCGAAATCCACTGACAATCGTTTTGCGGTTATCCTGCGACTTTACAATCCATACCGGGTTTATTACGCCAAACGAAGCTACAGATTTGTTAAGAGCCGAAGTTTCGGCGGGAAAGGAAAAACAGAACCGGTTATCAACAACGATGTCTTTTATGAATTCCCGGACAACAGAGGATGGGGCCGGGCCTTTTGGGCTCATGCGGATCGGGGGATGGAGATTCCGACAAGCTTTAGAACATCATCAAATGGCAGGCCGGTGCTACGCATTACCGCTTTGAGCCTGCGTAGCTGGGCGGACGACACTATGCGGCTTTTCAGCATGCGCTTGTCAAGGGGGCTGTGATAGAAAACTTCCATTACCCTGCGCCCCAGAGTGGCTGATGTGCTCAATGATTTATCCAATATCGCCTGGCCCGTGGGGCCGGCTCGATCAAGCGCCAGAAACGCCACGCCCACAATCCGTTTGTTGCGCGATTTTACATAGGGACCGATTACTTCCAGGGCTCGTTTTGTG
Organism: Nitrospirota bacterium; assembly: GCA_024275315.1. Taxonomy (GTDB): domain Bacteria; phylum Nitrospinota_A; class UBA7883; order UBA7883; family UBA7883; genus JAJRZK01. Next base: position 75,780 of record JAJRZK010000003.1, on the reverse strand, counting down.
CCAAGCTGTCCGAGCATCCAGATCAGCTCCACCTGTGTCCTGGTGTCTACACGGGGAAGGCGGGAAATAGCGACCCACTCGAAATTTTCCCTGAATCTTGCGTAAATGGCGTGGGCCATCTTGATTTTTTCTGTGCTTTCATCGGCTTTGTCAAACTGGTAGATCAGCTTATAAAGTTCGGATTTACTGCGGCTATCGCCATTTGTGGGGCTTGATTTTTCGCCGCAGGAGCTTGCGCTGTTTTTGTCGCTGTTTTTCCCGCCATATATAAGGGTCAGCAGGCGTTCCCTGGAGCGCTTGAGCATACCGCAGAAAGGGAGCCATGTAATCCCCGGTTTTGGGCTGGCGAGACCGGAAGGCCTGGAAGAATCTGGATCGTTCAACCATTTACGGTTTTTCAGTACCAGGTTATACGCCGCCACAACCTTGCAAAACTTTTCATTGCTTGACATGTCAGGATTTATGTCAGGATGATAAAGGCGCGCGGCTCGACGGTATGAACGTTTGATCTGGTTGAAATCAGCGTCTGGCGCCACATCGAGCAGTTTGTACGCCTGCTTTAAAGTAGTGGTAAATTTACAGTTATTGTATGACATGTTTAGTTAAATATCAGATTAATACCATGAAATATTAATCAAATTACATGCAAATGTATGCTAATTACCATATATTGTCAACGTCAAAATGTTGACGTAACAAATTATTTCTGGTAATGGATGGTGCTTGATTTGTGCCATATTAAAAGAGTCGTTTAGTTGCAAAGTTGAATTTATGTGTATCAAACCTGTTATTGAACTGAGAAACATCGATTTTGTATATCCCCCATCGCTCCAGGCAAAAGAAAAACCCGTATTCAAAGGGTTATCGCTAAAAGTGGAACAGGGCTCGATATTGGTTGTAAATGGGCCGTCAGGATCGGGGAAAACGACCCTGTTGCGTTTGCTGTCCTCGATGGAGGAGCCTGGTGGAGGATCGATCTATTTCGAAGGGAGGGACTATCGAGAGTTTGATCCACCTGCCCTGAGGCGGAAAATATCCATGACACCGCAGATTCCGGTAATGCTGGAAGGTGACACCAGGCGCAACCTTTGCCTTGGGCTAAACAAACCTGCCCCCGATGAGGCGCTTCTTTCGTGGATGGGCAGGTTCGGCCTGGAGCCGGAGCTTTTAGGCAAACGGGCCGAATCGTTGTCGGTGGGGCAAAAGCAAAGAGCCTGCGTGATCCGTAATATACTTGTAGACCCGGTTGTATTGTTGCTCGATGAACCGACGGCCAGCATCGACCCGGCTTCGTCAGAAAGGTTTGTAAAGCAGATGGTCAGGCTTTCAAAAGAGCGGGGGTTGACCCTGGTATGGAACAGTCATGATATCTCCGTTGTCGGACCCGTGGCGGACAGGGTGATTTCCATCGACAGGATATGCGATGATAATTGATCCCGGCTGGGGCGATCTTTCAATGACGGTCGCCCTGTTCGCCGTTGTGGTGGCCCTTTCTGTCCGCGAGGGTCTAAGCGTGGAAAAGGATCTTGTGGTCGCCACGATACGGACAGTGGTCCAGCTTTTCTTCATCGGTTACATTATCAAGGCCCTTTTCGCGGTCAACACCTGGTACGTAGTCACCGGAGCGTTGTTGCTTATGATGACCTATGCCGCCAAAGCCGGTCTTGGCCGCATGAAAAGGCCGTTTCCCGGTTTCTACCTTCCCATGTGGGTCGGAATCGCATCCGGCACGGTGTTCACCACAGCCGTGGTGACCGGGGCGGTTCTGAAGGCGGACCCCTGGTACAGGCCGGACGTGATGATTCCTTTAGGCGGGATGATTCTGGGCAACGCCATGACCGGAGGCGCAATAGCCGCCGACAGGCTAGTTACCGAAATGAGAGCCCGCAAAAACGAGATAGAGTTGTGGCTTATCCTGGGGCGCGATTACCGCTTCGCCGCCAGGGAGGCCAAACGCGAGGCTGTACGCGCCGCGCTGATCCCCACCATAAATACGATGATGACTGTTGGGCTGGTTCATCTGCCGGGTATCATGGTGGGGCAGATGCTTGGCGGGGTGGAGCCCGTGGTGGCGGCCAAATACCAGATTATCATTATGCTGATGGTGGCTTCATGCGTGACGGTGGCTTCGTCGGTTTTCGCCACGCTCGCCCTTAAACGGTTTTTTACACCGCGCCAGCAACTTAAACACTGGCTGATCGATTAGCTCTGAAGGTCGAGTTCAGGTAGTGGTTTCTGGTGTTTTACCAGGTTCATGGTTTCAAATCCCGTCTTGCGATAAAACTCCATCGCGGGACCGTTGGATAAATCGGCGTTGACGGTGATCCGTGTCGCCCCGAAACTGGTCGCCTCTTCAAAAACAGACCCCATCAACTTTCGTCCAAGCCCCTTCCCGCGATGGGCGTGGTCTATGATGAAATCGTCGATATGCGCAGACCATGCTCCGTTGGCGGTGCTGACGGAGAACTGTACATTTGCCATGCCCGCCACCTTTCTCTCGTTTTCAATTATGATTATCCGGCAAAACTTTTCGTGGGCAAGAGACATCTCCAGTCCCATACGTTGTTTTTCCCTGTCGGGAGCGAATTGCGGTTCTACAGTGTAAAGCTGGTCCAGCAGGCGGACCAGGGCGGGTAGGTCGGTTTTCCTGGCGGATCTGGTAGTAGTCACGGCGTCGGTCCACCCGGTGTTTCGGCACGTCCAGGTGAACAGCTTTTATATGCCCGGGTCAGGCTGGTTTTGTGATCTTGCCTGAAGTGATGCAACGTGTGCAGACGGTGACTCTTTTTACACCGCCACCGGACTGGACGGCGCGAACTTTCTTAAGGTTCGGGTTCCACCTGCGTCTGGTTTTGTTGTGAGCATGGCTGACGTTGTTACCGAACATTGGCTTCTTGCCACATATTTCACATACTTTTGCCATTGGTTTTGGCTCTCGAACAGTTAAAAGTTGTTTACGAAAAACGGTAATGATACCATGACTTCATCGGTTGGCAACAACTTTTTTGTTGTTCAGGGCCGATTGTCAGTTGATATCATTGGCGAAATATTGAAAACATCAAAAACAAAAGCGGATCAACGCAAAATGACCGGCATAACCGGGAAAACCACCCTGCATGACGCCTTAAAGGCGAATCCGGCCGCCGCATCCCTGTTCGATTCGTATGGAATGGGGTGTAAATCCTGTTCCGCCGGAAAGACCGAAACTTTGGAATGGGGAGCCATCATGCACGGGGTGGAAGTGTCGGAGTTGCTTGAAAAGCTGAACGCGCAAGCCAAAACACGAAAAAAGAAGCAGGCCTGACCCCGGCCGTGACGTTGCGTGAAAATACATGACGTTGCGTGAAAACGGTTGATGGCGTCAGTCAGATAAACCGGGCTGTTACAGCGCGTATTTTTTGAATCGTTTCGTACGGGCGGGGTCCTCGGAGCCCGCCATTTTCTTTTTGGAGACAAATTTTTCGGCCTTGCTGGCGCGTTTATCCGCCGGTGGATGGGTGTTATAAAAACCAGCTCCGCCGCCTTTCTTGCTTTTGCCGGCCAGCGTTTTTAAAAACTGGACCAGCCCGGAAGGGTCGTAACCTGCGGAATAGGCGATCCTCAAGGCCTCCTTATCGGCGTCGTACTCTTGCCCGCGGGAGTAGCCGGACACAACCATTTTGTTCACTATATCATCGATACTTCCGGCGAAAGCCTCGGTCAACTGCCCCACTTGCGATGGTGAATATTCCTTCGCGGCTTCGGTTCCGATGATGGTAAAAGCCTGGGTAAGGTTGGCGGACTTGATAGCCCCGAGACCGTGTTTCAATGTGACATGGGCGATTTCGTGGGCCAGAACGCAGGCGAGTTGCTCTTCTGATTTGACGTTGGAATACAATCCTGTGGTGATAAATATGAACCCGCCGGGAGCGGCGAACGCATTGACGTCTTTCGACTCGACAAGCGCGAAATGATACCCCGCAAAAGTCTCCGGCCGGGTGGAGTAACGCGCTAGTATTTGCCCAAGAGTATTCAGGTACGCGGTCCTGGCCTTGTCCTTGACTGGTTTGAAATCGCTTAGGATCTTCGCCGCAACCGCGCGCCCGATGTAATATTCCTCCTCGTCGGTCAGGTCCGAAAAACCCTTGCGGAGCGCTTTTGCGCCCTTGGCTATGGCGTCTTTTTTGGACCACGCCTTAAGCAGGAGCGATTTCGCGTCAAACTGTGCGCCTGATGGATTTGCGCTCAACCCGACCATCAGCGCAACCGCTATTGTTACGGCCCCCGCCACGCGACCCATATGCGTCCTATTCAACACGTTCGTTTTCTTTCAAGTTGCCTGCCTTGATAAACCCGGCCAGTTTTTTGTCCTCGACGTTGATTTTTTCCATTTCGTCAACAGCCTTGAAAGCAAGTTTTGGGTTTTTCTTTTTATAATCTTTTTCCACTTGCTCGTTGAAACCTTTGCCCGCCAACGCCACGTCGTCCTGGGATACTTTCTTGGGGTCTTCTTTTTTCCCGAAAAGCGACAAGCCCTTTTTCTTTTTGCCAGCGCCTGTCTTCTTGCCGCCCGCCACTGCCGACCCGTGAACCCAGCCGGTTTTCCCGGCGAAAGAGACCTTGTACCAGCCTCCTTTTTCCTCGATCACTTTAAGCTTGTCCATATATTTGGCGGTTGCTACGGCAGGGGCGAAAAACTGCTTGTCAGCCCGAATGGACGTCTTTTTGTGTATGACAGTCACCGTGGAGTACGCGGCGAAACAGACGGCGGTGAACGCAAACGCCTGAACCACCAGCAGGCATGACAGCTTTTTAATTAATCTCAGAGAGCTCATGGTCAAAACTATATATCTTTTGAGCCCTCCTTATCAAGTCAAACTGCTATTTTTTGTCCCATCGAAATTCGACAAATTTTCACATCATCGGCCCCATGGAACCGCCGTCTGTGTCATGCCCGGAGCCATAACCCATGCCGCCTACCTGCCAATAATCGCACACGCCGTCACCGTCACTGTCGACAAACCCGGGCCCATGCCAGGTGGCGGATCCGTCCTGGGCGTAGTCGCACACGCCGTCACCGTTATTATCTACAAAGTCGTGTCCATTACCCTGGTGCCACGTGGATTCCATGTAGTCGTTGATGCCGTTGGTGTTGGAGTCATGGAAATTCATTCCGCCATTCATGTTGTGGACGGAACTCGTTTCCTGCCAATAATCGCACACGCCGTCACCGTCACTGTCGACAAACCCGGGCCCATGCCAGGTGGCGGATCCGTCCTGGGCGTAGTCGCACACGCCGTCATGGTCGTTGTCCGTAAAAGTGTGGCCATACAACGCCGCCGACACCACCGCCGCCACAGAGCCGGCGTCGTGCGTTGATTGTTCATAATAGTCGTTGATACCATTGGTGTTGGAGTCTGTAAACATCGGATAGACACTGCTGGAAGATTCATCGGTTCCATTGTTTGCGGCGCCTGAATCGCTTCCGGAGCCACATCCGGCGAATCCCGTTCCCAGCAAGGCCGCAAAAAAGATCAAAAAGACAAAAGATCGTGAAAACCTATTGTGGAACAAATACATGGTTCCCTCCAGTGAACTGCTAAAAAAAAGGGTAGAGTTGACCACAACTGTAAACAAACAGCTTAGCTTTTTATGTTTTATAGGCTATTAGATGCCCATAATCGTAAGCCGATTCCGGCAACTTGGCGCAATTGGCGCGAAACAACGCTTACAGGTTAAAGTATGGGGTGATTAAACCAATATCCAGTTATTTTATCGATTTGATAGAAATGTCTTCCGGCTTGCGTTTAAGGTATGTCGCGATGGCGGCCTGGATCACGGCCACTGTTTCCGTGTCGTCGATGATCAATGCGCTGTCGGTCGCCCTGTAAGGGAACGCCTTGTCCAGGAGAATGATTGTCAGCCACAATATCGACAGCACCAGGAATATGACCGACATCCCTATTAACGTCACTATCAGGGAAGATGCAAGATTTTCCATAGTTTAACCAAATATGAACATTCTCAAAAATTCGGCTCCCCTTGCAATGAGAACTTCGGTGTGACCAGGGGTTATCCGACCCGATTCTCCAAATAAAGCCAGCATAACCCCCGCCGCCACGGCGGTGCCTATCACACCGGCTACATTTGGTCCCATGGCGTGCATCAGCAGGAAATTGTGCGGATCCGCTTCGGATCCCACTTTCTGGCTCACCCTGGCCGCCATCGGCACGGCGGATACGCCTGCAGAGCCGATCAACGGGTTGACCTTTCCTTTGGTTATGACCATCAGCAATACGCCAAGCAACAGCCCCCCTGCCGTCGCCGCGCAAAATGCAAAGAGCCCAAGTATGATGATCTTGATCGTCTGCAAGGTCAGAAAAGACTCCGCGGTCATGGAGGATCCCACAGCCAGGGCAAGCAGTATGGTGACTATATTGATCAGATGGGTTTCAGCGGTGTCATGCAACCTCTTGGTTACGCCGCACTCCCGGAAAAGATTGCCCAGCATCAGCATTCCGATCAGCGGAGCGGCGGCTGGCAGTAGAAGCAGGCAGATTATGGTGACGACAATCGGGAAAGCGATTTTCAACTCTCGGCTGACCGGCTTTAGTTGCTCCATTTTGATCTTGCGCTGTCGCTCAGTTGTAAACATCTTCATGATCGGCGGTTGGATGATCGGCACCAGCGACATATATGAGTAGGCCGCTACCGCTATGGGACCGAGCAGTTCCGGCGCGAGCTTGTTGGCCAGAAAAATCGCCGTCGGCCCATCCGCGCCGCCAATTATTCCGATGGCCGCCGCCTGCTTCAGGGAGAAACCCAGGACAACGGCTATGACAAGGGTTATATACACCCCGATCTGCGCCGCGGCTCCAAGAAAAAGTGTAAGGGGGTTGGCCAGCAATGGTCCGAAATCTGTTAGCGCCCCCACGCCGAGGAAGATAAGAGGCGGCCATATCTCGTTTTTGACACCAAGATAGAAAAAATAGAACAGCCCTCCTTCGTCTCCTGAAGTCATGTTGGCCAACGGCAGGTTCGCCAGCAGGCAACCAAACCCGATAGGTACGAGCAAAAGCGGCTCGAATTCCTTTTGGATGGCAAGATACAGCAACACCAGCGCGACAAGGATCATCACAAAGGCTCCGGCGCTCATGGAAGTAAGACCGGTTAAACCAATAATCTTGTCGAAAGCCGTCGACAGGGTTATCGTCTGCTTCATCTGTTTTCTACCGTTTAATTAGCGATTGCGTTTCAGAATAATTTTATCGATCGAAGCGAGATTCTAGCACACTGTGATTACAGGCACAATTCAGCTTGGGCCTGGTCGAAAAGAAGCGCCTCTAAGGTAGCTGTTTTGGTCATCGGGTGTCGCTGGGTTTCATCATCATTGCCGGGCTTTTGCGGCAGGGGGCCCGCCCTTCTGATTAGTCAACCAACTGATATATTGTAACTTGAATGAGGCCTGTTATAAGCTGGAGCTTTACATCGACAGCGTTATGTGGTTAGGATTAAAAAACTCAAGGGGTGGTTTAACATCATGTTTCTGGAATTGTTTGCAGACAGGGAGCCCGATACGGAGCTTAAGCCAGGGCAGATACTGTTCATCGAGCATGGCAAGGCCGATTATGCGTACATTGTGCACACTGGCCATGTTGAGCTTTCAATCAGGGGTTGCGAGTTGACAACCGTGGGGCCCGGAGAAATCCTGGGTGAAATGGCGCTGGTGGATGATCAGAAACGCTCTGCGATGGCGGTCGCCGGGTCCGAGGGGGCGAAACTTTACAGTCTCAGCAAAGAGAAGTTTCTCGATATGTTGGGAGCCAATCCCGATTTTGCTCTGAAAGTCATGAAAATCATGGCCGACAGACTTCGTAAATGGGGGGAGCTTTTCCAGTAAATCCAAATGTGGCTCCGGTGTGGGTTGTGGAGCTATATCGGTTTTGAAATGATCGTCTCTTCCATGTCAGGTCCGTGGCTTCGATTGGAAAACTGGTATACAGCCAGCGATCCGACCACAAGCAACCCTGCGGCGGACGAGTTGATGTTTGGTGTTTGTCCCAGGAAGATGGCTCCGTAAATCAGCGCGAAGAAAGGTATCAAAAGCTTGAACGCCGCCGCGTCCGCCGAACCGATTCTGCTCATGCCCAGGTTAAACAGCAACACCGGAGCGCCCAGGCTCAGCGACCCGACCACAACCGCCAGCGCGGTTTGCAGGGGGGAGTGAAACTTAAACTGACCAGTCGCTATCACTGCGATAAAAGCGATGGCGAACCCCACCCAGAATGACCATTGGGTGACCTTTGCCCATCCGATCTTGACGACCGATTTTTCAATGGAGATGGTGACAACCGCAATAATCACCGCGCTTGCCAGAAGATACACGACCCCCGTCCCTTCGCCGGACAAGGATCCCCGTTCCACGCTGATCCAGATTATCCCCAGAAACCCTGTGAAAAGCGCGACGACTTGCGAGGTGGTGAACCTTTTGCGGCCAAGAGCCCTGGCGAGGCCGGCTATCATCAGCACGTTGGATATCACAATTATAGAAGCGAGCGCCGGTGTGACCAGGCGCGATCCTTCCATCACCATAAATACGATAATCGGCGAGCTGGCGCCATTAAAGAAAATCGCGAAAACCGCCCTTCCGGACACCCGGGGCTTTGCGCCTCGTTGACCGAAAAAAGATAGTGTCAACGCGCAAAACAGCATCGCCTGGGCCACAAACATCCACATCCCGACTTCCGGGTCTATCGCCCGTGCAAGGATGTATCCGGAGGCGAAGAACGCGCTGGATATCACTAGCGCCAGATGAGCGCCCCGTTTATAAGCCAAAATAATGTTTTCCTGAAACGCTATATGAAATTCGATATATCTGGCGCAAGTCGATTGTGGAATTGTTATACAAAGTCTTCTTTATCGAGTGTATTTTCTTTAGGCTCCTGGCCGATTAAAAACTGGTCCACCACCTGTTGCAGAGCGTTCGACTGATCGTTTATGTTTTCCGCCACCGACTGGGTCTGCGAAGCGGCGCTGACAAATCCTTCGCTGAGCTCTTTTATCATTCGCACGTTTTCCACCGCGGCGCCGACAGAGCTGGACTGCTTTTCTGTGCCCACGGCAATCTGGTCCACCATCTGGTTAACTCTGGTGGTTTCCACGATAATTTTGTCCATCGCATTGCTGGAGTTGTTCATCAATTCCACGGCCTCGGCGGTGAAGGACTGGATGTCCTCTATCATCCGGTTGATTTCGGTAGTTGCCCGGGATGTGCGTTCCGCCAGTTTTCTGACCTCGTCTGCGACCACGGCGAACCCTTTGCCCTGATCCCCGGCGTTGGCGGCTTCTATGGCCGCGTTGATCGCCAGCAGGTCAGTCTTCTTGGCTATATCCTGTATGCTGGCGAGTATCCCCCCGATTTTGTTGGATGATTCGGACAGTTTCATGATAGCGTCTCCACTCCGGTCGATGATCTCTCCGCCATCTTTCGCCTGCCGTCTGGTTTCCTCTGCTGTCTTGGCGACATCCAGAGCGTTTTTGGCGATGCCGGAAATAGCGTCGCTGATCTGTTCCACCGCCAAAGTCACGTCTGACACCTTACTTTGCTGGGTTTTGGCTTGTGACGTATTTTGATCTGTTGTGGCCGACAACTCGGTGGTCGCTGTCGCCAGATGCTCCGCCGACCCGGCTACATCGCTGACGATGGACTGGAACTTGTCCAACATCTTGTTAAATGCTCTTGCCGCCTGGGACACTTCGCTGTTTCCCTTTACGACTATCCTGCGGCTCAGATCGGACTTTTGTTCGATGGCGTGAATCGTTTCGGTCATGGCGCTGATCGGCGCTATCACCCCCCTGTTGAACAGGATTACCGCTGTGATGATGATCATCAATATAGCGATCCCGCTCAACTGCACCGCCATGCTGATGCTTTGCTGGTTCTTGTTGGCCAATTCCGTATACATGATCACCAGGTCGTTGCTGAGCTCCCTTAACGTGTTTGAACTGTCAATCACCACTCTGCGAAGCTGTCCCGCGTTTTTTTCCATATTCAGGGTTACAAGCTCATCCCCAGCTTTGACCAGTTCCTGAAACATGTTCTGAATCTGTATGATTTTTTCCTGGATCCGCTCATTGTCCACCTTGTCGACAGTGCTGGTGTTCTCCATTTTCAGGTCGATATAATACTCGCCTCCGGACTTTACCGCCGAAAGGGTTTTTGCAAAAATTGTTTTGGCGGCTTGATAATCGTCCAGGCTCGGGTTTAGCTCCTCAAGCCCTGCGGCGGCGTCTTCGTTGAACAAGGCCTTGTGTTTTCTTATTCCCAGGATATCGCCTACTTTGAAACTGGACTGATCCGTCAACGCGTTGTGGCAGGATGCGCATGATTTTACAGAGGCGATGTCGGCGCTATAAAATAGCAGGTAAAGCTTGCCATCTTCTTCGAGTGGTTCGAAATACACTTCCTCCGGATGCTCTGACAGATAAGCGTCCGCCCTTTTGTCTGAATCTGTCTTTAACCCCTTTGCGGGATTAATTGGAAATTTCGCCAGAATATCCACATACAATTCTACACCCAGCTTGTTTTTTTGCTTCGCAAACCTGTCGTTGACCAGGCGTGAGAACGTGGCGGGAAACGGCACCGCCGGATGCGCCTCCTTCTCGGGGTTCATGGATATGACCAGCGAGCTTTTTTTCGCCGCCCGGATCACCGAGTTTGCATATTCCGCCCGCATCTGCGCGATATATAAATCGACAGTTATAGCTTGGTTCCTTATAGCCTTGAACCTTTCTTTGTCGGCGTAATATCCTAGGGCCGATTTACTTATCGCCTGGGACAGCATTCTTTGTTTGCCGAGCGCGTTTACGATGTCTGCGTCTTTGTTGGCGTGGTTGATGGAATAGAGTATGATAACCGCAGACACCGCAAAAACAGCTAAAATCAAGCCAAGGATCGCGTATATCTTTGTTTTGATCGAGCCCTTTATGGACATGCTGACCTATTACGGTTTTAGAAATTAACACATTCGAGAACAGCCCCGCCAAACGGGTTCGCCGCGCTCCAGACACATGGTGCGCGCCAACGGCATGACTAAAAGCGCTTGACGCCGCAGCCATAATAACAGTTGTATAAAGCCGTAATCCACCAAATTTGTTTTCAGCGCCTGGTTTAATTGACAAAAACAGGCTAAGTTTTTCAAGATATGTACAACAGGCCGCCCCGATGCTATAATACGCCTCGGTTTCTTGGTCACAACGGCGATTATTGAAAAAACCTCATCCGTTTTTCGGCCATTCGCTGAAGTGGAAGTTTTCGCTTTAGCGGCGGTAGCCGGGCGCAGGCAGGATGTGCTTTTTTCTTTGACTGTGGGGCCATTTTGTGAAGCGCTGATGTAATTGGGTCATCTTCTGCTTGCCATTTGGATTAGCGGTTTGTGGCTTGCCCGTACAACGCCCTCGGCTTTTTTAGAAAATAAAGCATGCGCGAACGTTTTACCGGGGGATGTATGCTTGAGGTGATAAATGAATAACGTGAATATAAAAATAGCTGGAAACGCTCCGGTTGGAGCGGAGTCTGGCGCCAGGGTTCCCAGATATATCCATGACCTGTCCGATATCAAGCAGATTCCCGAAGAGGAGCTTGAGCGTCTCAATAAAGTGGCCTCCAGTTTCTCGTTTCGCGCCACTGATTATTACCTGGAGCTTATAGACTGGGACGATCCGGACGATCCTATCAGGCGATTGATCATCCCCCACCTGGGTGAACTTGACGACCGGGGAGACATGGACCCGTCCAATGAATCGGCGGTCACTCCGCTCCACGGTGTTCAGCACAAGTATCCGGACACCGCCCTGCTTCTTGTTAACAACACATGCGCCGCCTACTGCCGGTATTGTTTTCGCAAAAGACTTTTTGCCGAGGATAACAGTGAGGTCAATAACGACATAGACATCGGGCTGGCGTATATCAAGGACCATCCCGAAATATCAGAAATCCTTCTTACAGGCGGTGATCCTCTGCTGATGTCCACCAGGAGGATTTCCGGTTTTCTTTTGCAGATTAGCAAAATTCCACATATAAAGGTGTTAAGGTTCGGGTCGAAAACACCAGCTTTCAACCCATGGCGGTTGTCTGGAGACCCGGAGCTGGCCGATTGCCTCAGGGAGTTTGCCCTGTCTGGCAAGAAAATCCATTTGATGACACATTTCGACCATCCGCGTGAATTGACCAGCCAGGCTGTTAATGAAATTGGGCTGTACCGTGATTGCGGGGTTATCGTCTTGAACCAATGTCCTGTGATTCGTGGTGTTAACGACGATCCAGAGGTTTTGGCGGAGCTGTTTGACAGGCTTAGCTGGGCGGGATGCGCTCCATATTATCTTTTTGTCTGCCGCCCCACGAAAGGCAATGAAATGTACAGCGTGCCCATAGTCGAAGCTCACACGATTTTTCACCTGGCGCGCAAACGCCTGTCCGGCTTGTCCAAACGGGCCCGTCTGGTGTTGTCACATTCGTCGGGCAAGATAGAGATTGTCGGTGTCGACGATGAGCGTATTTACATGCGATATCACAGGGCGAAAGATCCTGCCGATTCTGAACGGTTTGCAATTTTCAAAAGAGATGACTCCGCCAAGTGGCTCGACGACCTTGAGGAAATCTGAACTGCTCCGCGCATATCAACAGTTGTAGAAAAACTTTTTCCAGCATATAGTGTTTCCGAAACGGGGTATCGTAAACGCGCTGTTTCAACAATCGATATTACCTGTCTCCCGCTGGATATTAACCTTATGAACAACACGAACAGCTATCGCCATGTGGAAAAGGCGGTTTGCCGGGGCGTTTGATGCTACTTACCATACTTATGTTTTTCGCCGGCCTTGCCATACTCTATTATGGCGCGGAATTTTTGGTAAAAGGCTCCGCCAGTTCCGCCGTGATTCTGGGGGTGAGCCCGATAGTGGTCGGGCTTACCGTTGTCGCTTTCGGAACCAGCATGCCGGAACTGGTAGTGTGCCTGATTGCGGCCTATCGGGACTCCGGCTCAATGGTCATGGGCAATGTAATCGGTTCTAATATCGCCAACATAGGTCTTGTCATGGCGACAGGAGCGGTCATCTATCCGATATCCATCCAGAGACGGACATTGACCCGTGACCTGCCATACATGATTTTTTTCTCCGGGTTGATGATATTTTTCAGTTTTGACGGGACAATATCGAAGCTCGACGGCGCTGCGCTATTCGCCGGTATACTGTTATTCACCGGCTATAGCATTCGTAACGCCATGCGAAAAAAGGAGGACGCCTCTTCGGTAGAGGAGGAAATCGGCGATATCGTCGTAAGTGACAGCAAACTTTGGGTCGAGTTGTCGATAACGGTTTTGGGCGTGGCGGGAGTGGTTGCAGGCGCGTATCTGTTGGTCGAGTCGGCCACTGCCATAGCCAGGTTTCTTGGTGTGAGCGAGCTGGTGATAGGGATATCCGTCCTGGCCGTAGGCACCTCGTTGCCGGAGCTTGCGACAACTGCCATCGCGGCGTTTCGAAGGCATTCTGATATAGCGGTGGGGACCATTATTGGGTCGAACATATTCAATATCGGGTCTGTTCTGGCGATAACGGCCATATACAAACCTCTGCCAGTCACCCGGGAAATGATGACCGGTGACATGATGGTTATGATGTTTTTCTCCATCGCTGTTATCCCAGCCGCCTGGCGGCTTAAGATGGACAGGGTGACAGGCGTCCTGTTGCTCTTTGGATATTCAGGATTTATTTACTGGATTGCGACCTACCGGACCGTATAGCTGGTCCGCCCATTTCCCCCGGCTTTAACCATCAGGCGTGTCTCCCTGGTTTGACAAAAACCGGATAACCGTGTAAAACAACAATAAAGTGCATTATACATAAATCCTGTTTGTGCCATACACTATGCTCTTGGTGCTCTTCCGCAAGGTGGCCCTGCTGGCGATAATTGCTTTTTCCCTGTTGCACCTATCTTGCGGGTTGGGGGATGGGGGGAAAGACAAGAACGGCGAATCCGGCTCCGCCGGTTCCATAACGTATAACCTGTCCTGGCCGGAAGGGTTTTCATTCGACCGGGAAACGCACAAAATCACCGGCCCCTCTGACGGCCATATGAACTACCTGCCATCGTATATGACCGGTATCCATGTCACCATTCTAAACTCGTCTAACGTGGTTGTCATAGACCAGGATTTGGCGCTTGATGACAATATGGTGATCCCGTTCACGCTGGAACCGGGGACTTATACGTTCTATATCCTGGTTACCACGGATGTGGAGGGCCAGTCGTTCACCGACCAGAAAACCGTCACCCTGTCTTCAGGCTCCAGTGTAAACCTGGTGTTCGATCTTAAGATCAATATTGCGCCCATAGTGGATGCTTTCGAATCCGCTCTCACCAGCCAGTTTGTCAGGACTTCCAGGGATAACAGCGAAAACGAAGGGTCTGTTGAAAAGAATTATGAAAAGACCATTACCTGTTACAAGGGCCAGAAGGTCAACTTCACGGTTAAAACCCACGATCCTGACGGTGACGATATCATTGAAAAAGTCAGTGGCGGAGATCTCGGGGAAGTAACGAATACCCAGAAGACCACAAACGGGGGCGTAACCACTATTACCGTATCCTGGACAGCGTCACTAAACGATGGTGTCAGCCTGGTTACGGTCACCCTGGATGATAACCATGGAGGGGTGGCCGTCATAACATGGACCGTAAACATCATCAATCGCCCCCCGGCGGTTACGGCCACCGCCAGCCCCAACCCCGCTTCGCCGGACGAGCCGGTTACGTTCACATGCAGGGGTGACGACGCGGACGGGCATGACAGTGTGTCGGTCAAGTGGAGCGGTGTGGCGTCTGGTTCGGGCTACGACCAGGTTGTGGACACTCAATCTTTCAGTGTTCCCGGAACATATGAAGCCACCTGCACCGCCACAGACTCCGACCCTGTCGATGGCAGGGGTGTCTCCACGACCGCCACCGTGTCACTGGTGGTGAAAAACTCGACATGTTTGTGCGACACGGCGTCCAGCTTTACTATCATAGCCAACCCCGGAGGGTGGGCTGATTGCGACGCCGCCTCTGGGTGTCATTCCATTGTCTGGTGGATTTTGGGTGAGGACTACAACACGTACCAGCTCCAGGATGGCCAGATTCTCACCTGGCCCGGTGGATGCACACAGCAGGTAAACTGTTGACAATTAAGAAAACGGGAGCAGGGTGAATATCAATAAAACGGAAGGTAGGATTACGATTGTCGCGGTGCCGGTCGCCGTGGTTGCGTTCGCCGTTTTTTCAATCGCCGCTTCACGTATAGGCGCTACAGCCATTGTCGTCAAGGGGCATGTGGGAGTCACATCCACCGGAGAGACGGAACAGCGCCGTGTGCGTGTGGGCACCGGTTTTTCCGAAGGGGACACGGTTAGGACGGAGGTTGAATCGATGGTGGAGATTGTGTTCGACACCGGCCATACCGTGGCTCTGGGTGAGAAAAGCAACGTGGTGATCCAGGCGATGTCCAAAACCAGAGGAGGCGGCTCCAGGTCGATTTTCGGGCTTTCGGTCGGCAGTATGAAATCGCTGGTGCGCAAATTGAGAAGCAAGGACTCCAGGTTCGAAATCCACACGAAAAGCGCTGTAGTAAAAGTGAGAGGGACTCCTCCTTTTTACGTAAAAGCCGGGGAGGATGGGTCTACGGATGTGGACCTTACACCAGGAGAAAGAGGGAAAGTATGTGTCGATGGCGCCAATCGCCAGGTTTGTCTCGATCCTGGCTACAGGACGACGGTGGGCCCGGATGGAGATCCCGCCGAGCCATTCGCGATTTCTGCGGACAGGCTGGACGCGCTTAACAGGGCCCTGAGTTTTTCGTCGGAGAAAAAAGCGGCTACAGACGCGCAAACTGGTGCGCTTGTTAACCATCTTGCGCGAAAACTCTCTGTGCCTACCGTCAGCCGGAGCGGTAATGACAGCTTCTATGAAAACCTGGAGAACCAGTACGATATTGGCCGGGGCATGCATGATGACAATTCCGGGTCAACAGCAGACCCTTACGTAAGCGGTTCGATTATCATTAACACCACTCACTGACCCTCCGGGAGGTTTTGTTGCTGAGAAAATTTGTTACAACCCTGATTGTGACCCTGTGCGCGACAGGGATTGGAGACGCCGTAGCTGACGAGAAGGGGACATTGATGTTTTCCGTATACGGCAACTATGGAAGCTGGAACGCGGACAGCATAGACAACAGCGGCGGCCAGTCCATGGTCTATTCGCAACTCGTGTATGACGCTTCTAGTTGGGGCGCTTCGGTGACGATGACTTACGCCTCCACCTCATACGACACCATCCAGAGCGACAACTCTTTCAATGTCAGCGGGCTGACGGACACCGTTATCGGCACGTATTATAGCGCAAAAATCAATGACGTGTCGATACGGGCCGGGGTGGACCTGATCGTTCCCACGGGCAAAAACTCCTTTCCTCTGGACGAACGCCAGAGCATGATCACAGATGACGTCAACAGTGATCTGATGTTGCTGAACCATTTCGGTGGCGGTCTGAGTTTCAGGCCACATGTCATAGCGGCCGTGAAAAGGGGGCGTGTGGCGTGGGCGGCTGGTTTCAACTATCTCGTTTCCGGTTCGTACGACACCTCCGGCGACCTTGAAAACGACACTTACGATCCGGGCGATAAACTCGTGGCGGTAATAAGCGCCAACATAGACACGGGAGACGATCAGTTCGCCCTGGTTACCCTTTCGTTCACAACGGCGGGCAGGGACACGCTTGATGGAGATGACATTTACCGCCAGGGCGATGTCGTGGCCCTGGAGGCCAGGTATGTGAGAAATTGGTTCGATCTGTTTAAGGGGACGCTGGGAGGAAAAATTTCCATGCAGGGGAAAAACGATATTGTCGGGACTGACAACTCCATCACCAGTGAAACGGGAAATTCCAACGGCAATATCATGGAGATTTTTTTCAGTGGCAGGCGCCGGGTCGCGTCTGATTACAGTCTTACCGGTGTTTTGGGAACAAAACATGTCGCCGCCAACAGCTATTCCATGGGGGAGGGACTGGCCGACGCCGGGAGAGACGTGGTCTACCTGGAGCCGGGCCTGATATGGATAGTTGATTCGAAAGCCTATGTAACCGCCAAACTGAGATACGCGACCGTGTCAGATTATCAGGACGATTTTTCACCCGAAGACGCCAGGTACAATGTGATAACCCTTGAAGTCGGAATGGTCTATTCGTTCTGAAGCGTATTTCCGTCGGCCCTCCAATACTTTCATCACCTTCAGCTGAACATCCGCGTTTGGTTTAATTGAATCGGCGAAGCGCTGATCGTGGCTCTTATCATGCGCTCCCAGGGCCAAATTCTGATTATAATGTAAAATTAACTTCGTCACCAGCGCGGATTCGAGTAAAAGCATGGGCCAGAAAATAGTCAAAAGTTACAAGATACGCAGGAAAATGCTTCTTACCATGACCATGCTGCTGCTCTCCCTGACATCCATAATGGCGTATAAACAGGTGGTCGCCCAGCGCGAGACCATCGAAAGGGAAACCGGGCTGAGACTGGCTCTGATAAAACGTGACCTGATCCAGAGGGCGTACGCCATATCAGAAGCGCTTACTTTGCAGGTGGAAAACGGCATCGCCACTTCGGACATGCCTTTTGTAAAAGAGCTTTTGAACACCATGGTGGAGGAAGCTTCGGAGCTTACATACGCCATATTGATGGATAAAGATCGCAAGGCGGCGGTGCACACTCTCCAGAAAGAGCTGGAAGGACAAACCCTGTCCGGACCGGAGGATCTTTACGCGGCCGAGCTGGATGAACCCGGCACGAACGAATACAAGAGAGACGGTGAGTTGTTCCTGGAGTTTGTCCTGCCGATCAAGCAGGACGAGAACCCGTGGGGTGTGCTGCGGCTCGGGTTTTCCATGCAGAGGGTGAACGATATAATAGCTGAATCTGAAAGGGCGATGGATGAACAGACAATAGATATCATCGTTTCATCGTCGAAACTGGCGCTGATGGCGGTGGCGGTTTCGATCGTTCTTTTTTACATAGTGGTTATAAGGTCCATCAAGCGGATTGAAACACTACAGGAAACGATGCAGCTTATCCAGTCCGACTCTGACTTGAGCAAACGGATCGAAGTTGTGTCCGAGGACGAGATAGGCATGGCCGCCAACGCTTTTAACACGATGCTGGGAAACTTCCAGGTGATAATAAGGGAGATGGCCACATCGGCCGATCACCTCACCTCCGCCACCACCACCTTGTTTTCCACCACCGAGCGCAACGCGGCCCAGGCCAAAAAACATTCTCTTGATGTCAACAGCATGACCAGCAACATAGAAAAGACCCATAACGCCATCGCCGATGTCACACAAAACACAGCGGCTCTTTCCGCTACATCGGAGACGACGCGGCAGTGCGCCATGGATGGCGGAGAGGTGATAAGCAGAAGCGTCAAAACGATTGAGCGGTTGTCCGAATATTCAAGCCGGATAGACGGCATCACGCAGGCCATACAAAGCATCGCGAATATAACGGATATTCTCGCCATAAACACCGCTATAGAAGCCGCAAAAGCGGGCCATCATGGCCAGGGGTTCAGGGTCGTCGCAAAAGAGGTGAAAAAGCTGGCTGAACAAACCACCCAGTCAACTGTCGAAATAAGCAACATGGTAAGCGATATACAAAAGCTGACCGCAAACGCGGTGGAAACCATGGAGGAATCCAGCCAGGCTATGGAGACTATCATCAACCAGGCCACCAAGGTGGACAGGATGGTTGACGAGATAGTCAAATCCGCCAGGATCCAGTCCGAAATTGCGCAAAAAATGCTGGCCAGCGTCCATTCTGTCCACAAGCTTAGCAAAGGGTTTTCCATGGACGCGGACAAAACCAAGAGGGTGGCCGCTGAAATAAACAACCAATCCTTGAAGCTGTACCAGGTGGTGGAGCGTTTCCGAACCTAGCCCCCTGCGGCGAACCCCGCTTGCGCTATATTTCCCCTGGGAGCTTGACAACATGGGAAACGCCAATATAATTGATTTGTCCAGGGAAGCGGATGCGCTCCCGTTCTGGCTTGCCGGTAAACATTGGTTAAAATATCTGACAGCCTGATAACACACTTGAGTAGTTGCAGATGATCCAAGTTGAGAACCTGACCAAATACTACGGTGATTTTCTGGCGGTAGACAGGATCAGTTTTGAGATCAGCAGAGGACAGATAGTTGGACTGCTCGGCCCCAACGGGGCTGGTAAAACATCCACGCTCCGGATACTGACAGGTTATCTCTCTGCATCGTCCGGCGCTGTGACGATCGGGGGTTTTTCAATAGAAGACGACCCGATCAAGGTCAAGCGGATGATGGGCTACCTTCCGGAATCCGCCCCTCTTTACCACGGGATGCTTGTATACGACTACCTGCTCTTTGTGGCGGGGATGAGGGGAATATCCAAAGACAAGGCGTTATCCAGGATCCGTCTTCTGGCGAAAATGTGCGGCCTGCGCGAAATCATGAGCCGATCGATAGGCGAGCTTTCCAAGGGGCTCAAACAGCGTGTTGGCCTGGCTCACGCCATGATGGGTGATCCGGAAATACTCGTGCTCGACGAACCCACCTCCGGGCTGGACCCGAACCAGATAATCGAAATAAGGGAGATTATCAAGCAGATAGGAAAAGAGAAAACCGTAATTCTCTCCACTCATATATTGAGCGAGGCGGAAGCCACCTGCGATCGTGTGGTGATAATAAACAAGGGCAAGGTCGTGGCGGACGACAGCGCGGACGCGCTGAAGCAATCCGCTGGCGATCAATGCTACATCCATGTTTCCCTGTTGAACTCGGATTACGAGTCGGCGGAAGGGCTTTTGGGCTCTGTCCCTGGGGTGCTGAGCGTGGAGCGGCTTCCGGAAAAAGAGGGTGTGAGTCTCAGGTTGCTTTGCGACACCGATCCGGATCAGAGGGGGCCGATTTATCAAAAAATAAAAGCTACCGACTGGACACTGGTCAAATTCCAAAGGGAAACCAAGTCATTGGAAAGCATATTCCGAGAGCTAACAAAGGAACATTTGACATGAAACGTGTCTTGCGCATAGCCATCAAGGAGTTCAAGGATTATTTCGTATCTCCGATCGCGTATATCGTGATATCGATTTTTCTCCTGGTGACGGGGTGGTTCTTTTTTTCCACATTTTTTATTTTCAACCAGGCCAGCATGAGAGGGTTTTTCAGCTTACTGCCAACGATATTTTCTCTGGTTATCCCCGCGGTTACCATGAAACTGTTTTCAGAGGAGTTCAACGTAGGCTCCTATGAGACTCTGGCCACGCTGCCGGTAACCAGCGGTGAAATTGTTTTGGTCAAATATTTCGCCGCCTCCGCCTTTATCGCGGTCATGCTTGTTCCTACCGTTTCGTATCCCCTGTTCATATCGAGCATGGGACATCTGGATCCGGGACCGGTCGCCGGCGGCTATCTGGGGGCGCTTCTGCTGGGCGGGGCGTACGCCTCCGTCGGGCTGTTCGCCTCTTCATTGACGGGGAACCAGATAATAGCTTTCATTGTCGGATTGATCACCTGTTTTTCGCTGACAGTCATAGACAAGATGCTAGTTTTTTTCCCCGGCCAGTTCCTGTCCGTCATCGGGTACCTGGGGGCGGACTATCATTTTCGCAACATTGCGCGGGGGATAATCGACTCGCGGGACATTCTTTATTTTGCCAGCCTGATATTTATAAGCCTGTATGGCGCGTGGCTAGCTGTTGATGAAAAATAGAATTCGTATTGAAACGGCCATGACAACGAAATATTTCAAATTTGTCCTATACCTGATCGCAGTCATACTTGTAAACATGGCGGGGGTTACGCTTTTTGCCAGGGTAGATCTCACCGGGAACAAGATTTATTCCATTTCGGAGGCAAGCGTAAAAGCTGTCTCCAACCTGTCTGAACCTTTGACCATCAACGTCTTTTTCACCAGGAACCTCCCGGCGCCATATAACAGCGTTGGCAAGTATCTTCACGATCTGCTGGAGGAATACGCCGTTCACGCCGACCGGCGTTTTAACTACAGGTTTTACGACGTAAGTCCCGACCAGGGCGACGTAAGCCCAGAAGCCACCAGAAACCGAAAGTTGGCCAGCGATTATGGCATACGTCCCGTTCAGGTTCAGAAGATAGAAAAAGATGAAGTGAAATTTCAGAAAGCGTACATGGGCATGGTTCTTATCCATGGCGACGCGGTCGAAAAGATTCCTGCGATTACATCGGCCGACAGGCTCGAGTACAAGCTGACGACGGCCATCAGAAAGCTTCACAACAGGACAAGCGCACTGCTTGCGTTGCAGGACAATATCAGGGTGAAACTGTATCTGTCTTCTTCACTCGAAAAGGTGGGACCCTACATCGGACTGAAAAACCTCGATACCCTTCCGGGAAAAGTCGAAGAAGCGGTTAATGAACTGAACAAACGCAATTACGACAAGCTCAAGTTTTCCTATATCGACCCGACAAAAGATAAAAGCGAAGATCCGGTTCTCGCCAGGCGCAATATCGCAAAACTAAAATGGCCGGATTTGTCTGAAGGTGGCCCTTCCGCAGGTAGCGGCGTGCTCGGGATCGTGATGGAGTCCGGCGAAAGGAGCGTGGAAATCCCCGTGCTTAACGTTGTGCGCATTCCGTTGTTCGGTACACGGTATGACCTTGTGGACATAAGCAAAATCAAGGAAGCCATAAACGACGGCGTTGAAGCGCTTGTTGATATCAACGAGGATTTGGAATATCTCGTAGACCACGGATCGGTCCCGTTGGCCAGCGTGTCCGCATCCCCGTTCCAGAGTAGCGGCCCGATATCCAATCTCAGGTCACTGGTTTCGCGGAGCTATAACATTAAACCGGTCAAGCTCGGGGGCGAGTCAATCGATAAAAGCGCCAGGGCGCTGGTTATCGCCGGCCCGAAAAGCAAGTTCACCGATTATGAACTTTTTCAGATTGACCAGGCGTTGATGCGCGGACAGAACCTGGTGATATTCCTGGATCCGTATGAAGAAAAGGCTCCTCCGGGGCAGGGAGCCCAATATGGCCAGCCGCCTGTGTATTCCCCGATAAACACCGGCCTGGAAAAATTGCTGGAACATTACGGGATTCGTGTAAAAAAATCATATGTGCTGGACAAAAGCTGTTTCAAACAACGAATCTCTCCTCGGTTCGGTGGCGGGAGCCGTGACATATTTTTCGCTCCGCTCATCAAGAACAGGTTCATCAACCATGACCTGGATTTCATGAAAAACGTTAAAAGAATGGTCACCTTAAAAATCGCGCCGTTGGAAGTCGACGAAGCCAAACTCACCAAGAACGGGATCAAGTCGTACCGCCTGTTTTCGTCATCGGATAAGTCATGGGAAACCGGCGACCGTATTGATTTGAACCCGAACTTCATACAACCCCCGGAAGACAGCTCCAAAATGAAAAGCTTTGCGCTGGCCTATCTGCTGGAGGGGGAGTTCCCCAGCTATTTCGCGGGGAAACCGGCGCCGATAAAAAAAGGGGAAGATGCAAAATCAAATTCCGATCCGAAAAGCTCCGACACAGCCGGGGCCACGTCGGCGCAGAAAGGGCCGGACGTTTCACCTGTCAAAATGGAAGGCGACGTGTTGACGAAAGGCAAACCCGCCAGGATATTTGTGATGGGTTCAAGCGAGGCTATAAAGGACAACATGGTCGATCCCGAGGGTAAAACGCCCAACGCCCTTTTTATCCTTAATGTCATAGACGCGTTAAGCGGTCATGAGGATATCGCGGTTATGAGGAACAAGGAGCATAGCTTCAACCCGCTTAACGAGACGCCGTCATTTTTAAAAACCGCAATCAAGACTTTTAACATCGCGGGGCTTCCTGCGTTGGTTTCGCTGTTCGGTATTGGCGTATGGATGTTCAGACTCCGCAGGAAAAGGCTGATCGCGACGATGTTTGACGAGGCGTAACAATCAGATGAAATCCATAAAAGAGTATGCGGTTCTGGCGATAGTGGTTCTGGGGCTGGCGCTGTATCTTGCTAACAGGAAAACTGACCGGCAAAGCTTTTCATTGCCCTCGACGCCGGCGCTGTCGGATTCGGCGATAACAAAAATTGTAATCACCCGCGCAGACGACGTCATTACAGTCACTAAGACAAAAGATGGTTGGATAATAACCCCTGGCGGTTATAAAACCGGGAAAGGGAAAATGGACAACATTCTCGATAAGGTTGCGAACCTTACGGTGACGGCCCTTATTTCCGAATCGGGATCCTATAAAAGATACGGCCTGGACGATAAAATGAAAATATCGGTTAAAGCCTTCGAGGGCGATGTTTTAAACCGGGAGTTTGCGATTGGTAAAACCGCTTCAACATATCGCCATACATTCATCACCATTCCCGGTGATCCAAACGTATACCATGCGCAAGGCTCCCTGCGGTCCACTTTCGAAATCAGCATGGATGACCTGCGGGATAAAACCGCTCTTTCATTCGATGAGAACAGCATCAGAGATATTTCTCTGTTCACCGGGGAAAAATCGCTTCGGATCACACGGAAAAAAACCGAAAAGGAAATGGAAGGAGCGAGCAGTGACAAGTCGAACGGTTTGAAAGCGGTTGGGTCAACCATAACATGGGAAACTGACACAGGCGAAAAAATCGGCAAACCTGAGATTGATAATCTGACGCTGGCTCTCTCACAGTTGAAGCTCGATTCGTACATTTATGACAGGAAAAAGTCGGACTACACAAACCCTTTGCTGGGTGTGACGCTTAAAAGCTCTGACAAGGAGTATGAAATCAGGATTTTTGGAAAAATCGACGACGATTCGGGAAACCATGCCGCGTCGTCGAACCAGAATGACAGTATGTTCGTGTTATCCAAGCAACGCGTAAACGAGATCGAGTACCTTGTCTCAAAGATAGTCAACCCGGGCTCGAAAAAATGAGCCTTGATTGACAATTTCCCCGGTGAATCCCAGTCGGCTTGCCCTGGCGTGGGTCAATGCGCAAAACAGCGGGCGGGACTGGTGTTGCGCTCCGGCCAGGTTGATCTTTTGGCGCTAAAGGAACTAAAGTGATACCAGTGACAACCCCGGGTAATACGGAATAATGTCTATAAAACGAATCGTTTATCTCGACAACGCCTCATCCTCGTTTCCCAAACCAAAAGCCGTGGCAAAAGCGGCGGCCGATACCATCAATCTGATCGGCGCAAACCCCGGCAGGTCGAGCCACGATCTTTCTCTAAAGGCCAGCCGCATAGTGTTTGAAGCGAGGATGGCGCTCGCCCAAATCCTGGGACTCGCCAATCCGGAGAGGATAATATTCACAGGAAACGCAACCGAGGGGATTAACCTGGCCCTAAAAGGACTCCTGAAACGAGGAGACCGTGTCGCCATTTCCAGGCTGGAGCACAACGCGGTGATGCGGCCGCTTCACACGCTGAAAAAACGCGGCGTCCTGGTTGAATTCGCGGAGTGTGACGAAAACGGCCTTCCCGATCCGGCGAAGATTCCCGACGTCAAAATGCTTGTCACGGTGGCCGCAAGCAACGTTACGGGAGCCATGGCGGATATCGGCGCCATAGGCGGGGCATGCGCCAAAAAGGGGGTTATGCTCATGGTGGACGCGGCTCAAACGGCCGGTTCAAGCCCTCTTGACGTATCAAACGTGGATGTTCTGGCGTGCCCGGGCCACAAGGGCCTGCTGGGACCCCAGGGTACCGGTTTTATCTGGTTTCGGAAAGGTGTGGAGCCTGCCACCCTGATCGAGGGGGGCGCGGGGTCCGATTCTGAAAGCGTCGACATGCCGAAAGCCTGGCCGGACCGGCATGAAGCGGGAACCTTGAACACACCCGGAGTCGCAGGACTTGGCGCGGCGGCGAAATATCTAGCGAAACGAACCGTAGAGTCGATCCGGAGCCATGAAACCGGCCTGTGCAGGCTGATCATGGAAAGGCTAGGTTCGCGAGGCGATATATTGCTTTATCCTCCATACGATCCGGAACAAAGGGCCAACCTGGTGTCGTTTAATATCCGCGGGATGGACCCGGCCCAAGTGGGGGAGCGGCTTAATCAATACGGGATAGCCAGCAGGGTGGGGCTTCATTGCGCCCCGCAGGCGCACAGGTTTATCGGAACATTTCCTCATGGCGCCATCAGGGTCAGCCCCGGCGCCATGACGACAAAATCCGATATCGACAAATTTCTAAAGGCGATCAACAAGGTTCTCTAACGATGATTGACGCCAAAATCATCGCCGTATTCGTCTCGACTCATGAAACATTGAGAGCCGAAAAAGTTTTTATAGAAGCCGGGATAAAAATACGTACACGGATAAAACCGAGGAGTATTGGCGCCAATTGCCGAATGGCGCTGGCTTTCCCCGATACTTTTCTTGAAGATATTTATCGGCTGGTAAAAAAAAGCGGCCTGGAAATGACCGGTGTCTATAGAGAAGATTGCAACGGAAACTGGTTAGAAATATAGATAGGGGTTGCGTTTCGTCTCGCGCGTAAACGGGCGGCCGTTTAGTTTGGCCTTAGCGATGTCATTTTCAAAAGACGCAGTTGCAGGGGCGCCGTCGCTTTTCCGCTGTACCTGTTCCACAGCAGATCCGCTTTTGACATATCCTTCGTTACGATACCTGCGAGCATAGACACAGCCAGGAGATAATTGTTGTCGGGAGTGGGTCTGATTTTCCCCGCAGGCGTGAGTTTTTCAGCATACCGCGCCGCCCGTGCAAGATCACGCCTGCTAACGGCCATAAACAGCCTCACCCAGTTCAAAACCACCTGGGGCATATCATCAAAACTCCGGGCGGATTCTATATCATCCCAGATAACATCCATCTCCTGTGCGGAAAGATACGGAATCGTCAAAGAAGCCATTTGCTTGAGGTATGGCGCCCAGCTCTTCTCCAGCTCATCCGGCGTCAACCCGTCGTGAATCGCTCTTACGTTGCGAACCATGGCCTGTGTGTCGCTCCTCATTTTTTTTGGATACGGTCTGGATGGGTCAAGGAAATACCGGTAAACCGCAAGACCCTGGACGGCCCGTTTAGACGCTTCATAATAAGGATTTTCGCCCGTTGAGGCTCCCAGGGCCAGCGCGGGTTTGCCACCTAAAACCTCCATGACGGGCAGGGGCGATGTCAGAATATCCTGCAACTCGTTGGCGCCTGATCCAAGGAATCGGGTTCTTGCGGCGCCCAGGTCCAGGACAGGGAAATAGTCGGAGTTCGGCTTGACTCTGAACGTATAGAAAAGAGGGTCAAGGGTATGTTTATCGCCAAGTTTGCGAAGCGATATGTCCTCCAGGCTGGTGATCCTGATTCTTTGGAGGGCCGCTTTAAGCTCCGGAACCGTGAAAATGGAGCCGGCAGGTTCGCCCACCTTGCCGTTTTTGCTGGCGATGATTACCATGTCGCCGTCAGTGGTGAAATAGACGACGTAATCCTCGAAATTCATGGAGATAGCCTTCACGACCGAAGCGACCAGGGAAACGTCGAGCTCGTAAAGATGGAGCCACTGCGTAAACAGCCCGTCTTCGGCGATGTACTCCCTCACCAGCCTGTAAAACTCCACTGAAAAAAGCCCCGCCACCCCGCTGACCCATGGGTTGGAGGGTTCAGACACGATTAGGTCATAGGTTTTTCTTCGGCTGGTAAAAAATGTTTTGGCGTCCTCTATATAAATATGGCTCCTCGGATCGTTGTACACCCGGGCCACCCGTTCGCCGAACCATTTGGCGCCCTGAACCATCGCAGGTTCAATCTCTATGGTGTCCACCGATTCTATGGACGGCGCCGATAGCAGTGTATGGCTGGTCAGTCCGGAACCAAGACCTATGGTGGCCGCTGTTTTGGCTTGGCCATGTATGGCCAGGGGGAGCGCCCCTAAAAGGATCATGGTCGGCTCGTCGGCGGATACTTTGCCGGCGCCTATGGCCGCGTCCGGCTTGCCGTTTGTGCTGATGGTCAGTTTGCCACTTTTGCTTCTGACAAGGTCTACAGAGGCTGTTTTCCCGTCCTTGTGAAAAACCACCACCTTGTCCTGCCTGGATTTTAATCCATAACGGAACACACCGGAGGACATCTTGCCGGTATCGAGCTCGACGCCGAAAATGATCGCCGTGTAAAACGCGACAGCCACCATAGTGATCACCCCAAGCCTGCCGGGCTTGAGACCGGGGGAGGAGTGTTTGACCAGCGCAAGCCCCAGGAGGATGTCAACACCACCCCCGGCTGTTATCAGGTTTTTCACTCCCAAGACAGGCATGATGAACTGTACACCGACGATAATTCCCATGATCGCCCCTGCCGTGTTCGCGGCGTAGACGCCCCCGATGGAACGCTCTCCGTAACCTATGGACACCAGGCAGTAGGTGATAAGGGGCAATGTCATGCCGGCGCAGATGGTGGTTGGAAGCATTATGGCCATGGACAATCCGTGGCTGAAAAGATTGAAAAGCAGATATCCCTGGTCCGACCTGGCGAGCGCGGACAACGCAAAGTCCATTGCATAAAAAGCCGTATCGTACATGGGCAGGGTTAAAAGAGCCAGCGTGCCCATGATAAGCTGGATGACACCGAGGGTCCGCAGGGGGTTTGCCAGATTATCTATACGTCCCTTGATCCAGTATCCACCCAGCGCAAGCCCGAGTATGAACGAACTTAGCATCAGCTCGAACGAGTGGGTGGAACTGCCAAGGACAAGGCAGAGCATCCTGATCCATCCGATTTCATAAAGAAACGATGCGGTTCCCGTCAACAACGCGCAAACCAGAAAGGCCCTGTATACCAGCGTGGACCCGGCGTTGGGCTCGTTCGCGGCCTGTGTGGCGACCGGGCCTTCATCCCTTCCATACTTTCCTGCAAGCAGCCATACCATCATCGCCACGGTTATATTCAGCATACCGGCGTTGTAAATGGCTCCGGGAAGCCCCACCGTTCCCACGAACACGAATCCGCAAACCAGAATCCCGACGGCGGCGCCCAGGCTGTTCGTAAAATAGAGTATGGCCAGCGCTTTGCCGGGCTCCCCCCCGAATCTGCGAATCAATCCTGCGCTCATCAGAGGAAAGGTGGCTCCCAACAGAACGGACTGGGGCAGGATAAGCCCCGCCGCCATTGTCCATTTGAACACCTGTACCGCGCCCGACGAGGGTAGGACCGGGATAATGGTTGAAAACGAAAAATTGGTGGCTCCCACAAACACGGGATGAAAACCGAGCGCAAGCAAACCTATAATCCCCTCTACCATGGCATAGCTCAGCAACAGGGAGCGTATATTCTTTCCGTATCGCGCCGCCAACCACGAGCCCAGGGCCATACCCCCCATGAAGATTGTCAATACAAGGGTCTGGGCGTACGCCGCGTGGCCCAAAAAAAGCTTGAGGTAATGGGTCCAGATCGATTCATAAATCAGGCCGGAAAAACCTGAAACGGCGAATAATGCGAAATAGATTCGCCGTACCGATATATCGTTAATCCGGATGTCCATAGATCCCGCGTTTACCTGTTCAGAGATTTATATATGAGGTCGAGACTGGGATGATATTCGTTTCCCGCAATTTTCGCAAATGTTCGGGTGGCGGTCAGGATGCGCCGGAAACTTTCTCAGGCAAGCCTGAACTGCACCTGGTGTTTCGGGAGGTTGACCAGGCGATCGATCAGCTTGTCCACCATGGGGGTTTTTTTGGACACGGCTACCATGTCGGTGAATCCATGTGGCCGCTGGGTCATGATATCGGCGATATACGAATCCAGATTATCGGCCTGGACAAGGTTGAAAAAGGAGGGGTGTTGCAGATACCCTACATCCAGCAAAAAATGGGTTTCCATCAGTTTAATTACAAAATTCTTTTGGGAATGGTGTTTCTCGATTATATATTCAAAGGCAAACGACGATCCGGTCTTGTCGAGAAATGGTTTTATATCCTCTATAATCTGAAAATCGAGACCTTCTGCGTCGAGTTTTATAAAAGCTTCTCCTATTTTGTTAGCCGCGATAAAATCGGAAAGCCTGATCGAAGAATAAATCGTGTTCGGAGCCTCTTCTATGACAAGGGTGGAGTGGCTGGAGTCGGTGTGCCCGCTTCGTTCGGCAAAAAGCAGCGGACCATTGATGTGCGAGACGGCGACCGGGTGATATTCAATGATGTTTTCAAGGCCGTTAAACGCCGCGTTGTGCGGAACAAGCCCCCCCGCGACGGTTGGATCGAAACATATGACCTTGCCATGGTGGTCAATGGTGCGGAAAAAATTCGCATAGCGGACCGCCACATCACCGACAAAACTGCCCACATCGATAAACGCAAGGTTCTGACAATTATCTATAAGGTGCAATAGCAGGATATAAAGCCCCCATCTCGTCTCTTCGACCGAGGCCGAGTTGCTCCGGTCCACGGGTGATTTATCATAACCTGAGCTGGCTATATTCCTGTAATGCCCATCGAGGCTGAAGTGTTTTGCGCTGTCGTCTACAAGGCGGTCATACAGATTGTCGTTGGTGAACATGAAAAGGCGATAATCACCGAAATCGACGACATCGATACCCCTGTTTATCCTAGTTTCGTTCGCCTTGAGAATCTGGATGATCTCTTTAAGGGCCGCGTAATGTTCATCCACCTGCGTTTGAAGGTTTTCCATGCGAGCCGAAAGCGCTGCAGGTCGCTCGTTATTCATGGCCAGGGCAATCCAACCTTGAAGTTTATAGAAAGGTTTTGTGGGTAAGTTCCCGGGTCATCCCCGACAGGATGTTATTATAATTTTCATAATAACACTTGTTGCAAACCGACCCGTCGAACTTGTTCAGCCTGTGAAATTCAGTCCAGTGCCCCATGCGAAATCTTTGTGGCATTTTCAGATCCTGTGACTCGCCCCCCCCGGCGTATTGAACACCACAACATGGATAGACCGATCCGTCCACGTCTATCATCGGTTTCAAAAAGGAGATGTGGCAAGGCGACTGGCCGCGGGAATAGGCTGATCTTCTTTGAAAAATCGCCTTTGAGCTGATTGTCCTGCATCTGGATTCCACCCGATCCATGGCGTCCCCTGAAAAATCCACGATGTTCTCAACGAAACGTATGTGCGTGATGTTCGGCGTCTCCTCCGCGATCCGGCAAATCTCGGAGGCGGTTTTTAAAGAGACGTCTTTCGGGACAGTGAAACTTATTCCCATATCCACGTCCGGAAGCCTGTTTGCCACCCTTCTTACCCTCGAAGAGTCATATTCGCCGGTTTGCGTATCCACTATGGACATCCTGACCCAGGTCAGGCGATGGTTAGCCGGCAGTTCACCCTCTTTTTTTCCCCAGCGCAAACCGTTGGTCACCAGCCCCAGGTCATACCCGAGGTCGCCGGCCAACTCCAGGAATTCATCAAAATGGGGGTAGAGGGTCGGCTCTCCCCCTCCTGTTATGGTGATGGATTTGGAGCCGAGCTCCCTGAAATATTGCAAAAGCTCCTGAAGTTCCGCCCAGCGCATCTCTTTTTTCCGATCCACACGCCGACACGAACACCAGGAACAGCCGGAGTTGCATCGGTTGGTGGGGATAAGCTGGATGTGGATCGGCCGGATTGCGCCGTCTACGACAGCGTCTTTGCTCTGTAAAAGCTTGAGCGGCAAAACACCGGCCGAAACAAAGCTCATCGGGGAGCTTTTGTCGGTTTCTCTCAATAATTCTCGCGTCATAATGTCTATATCGGTATCTTCCACAAAAAGGGTTAGCTCTATTTGCTTGCAAAACCGCTTGTATAACAATTAGATAACCGAACCCGCTTGTTATCGCGACATTTTTTTGTCGTCACTAAACAGCGCAAAGGCTATTCCATTTATGAACAGTCAGGTTTGACCCCTGCTTAACCTGGATTCAAGAGCGTCGAGCAGATCCGGCAAATCCGCCACGTCCGGATTGAGTTTTATTCCGGTTTTCAGTGTTCCGACCGCATCGGAAACCTTTCCCAAACCCAGCTCTGCCTCCGTTTTCATCATTATGGTTTCCGGATCTGTGGATCCTGACCTGAAAAGAGTGGAATAGACCGCCAGCGCCAGGTCGGGCGCTCCGTTAGCCGTGAAATGCTCCCCCAGCGAACGAGCGGCCGAGATGGCTTTTGGGTGCTGAAGTTTTTCTTTTCGGCCCTCCATCCTGGTCACAGCCTGCCGCACTAACCTGTCGTCGCCTGTCGACAGGGAAAAAAAGGCGTCCGCTAGGTCGACATCGGGCGCAGGCTCCCCCTGCGTTGGTCCGGGATCGCGTCTTCTGCCCTTTTTCTTCACCACCTCCATAAAAGCCTGTTCATATTTTCTTACACATCTGCGGATGTCGAATTTTTGCTCTGCGGTTTTTCGGGCTTCATGGCGCATTTTTTCCCATGAATCGGTTCTGACCATCTCAATGGCATGTTGTATGGTGGCCGTCACCGTCGCCCTGTCCGTGGCGTCCACGGTAAAGCCGTTTACACCATCAGTCACCACCTCCCGCAACCCGGTGTCGGCCGCGACAACAGGGACGCATCCGCACGCCATGGCCTCGATGGCGCAAAGCCCCAGCGCTTCTTTTTCCGAAAGCATAACAAGGATGTCCGCCTGGCCGTACACCTGCTCTATCTTGTCGACAATCCCGAGATACCGAATCCTGTCGGTCGATTGTCCAACCTGCCCACGGCCCGCAAGCCACAGCTCCACTCTGGAATCCGGCGGCAGGAGGTCGTCGGCGAGCTCATCCAGGTGAAACCTCACCGGCTTGTCACGTCTGCCCGCCTCCAGGATCGCGACAGTTTCCGCCGGCCCATCCCCCGGTTCGAAAGTGAACCGCTCCAGCTCCACTCCGTTAAGTATCACCGTCGCCTTTTCCGGGTGTGGTTGCACGCTTTTAACAGTTTCGGAAACACAGATGGAAAGATCGACCTCGACATGCTCCTGGCTGGGAGCCGTGTTGCTTATTATTTCCACGAGGGCCGGGACTTTCGAAATTTTCGCCGCCTGGCACACAACCGGGTCGAACCCACCGTTGAACACCACTATATCCGCGTTCGACAGCTCCCCAAGCAATCGGCCGAAACGGTTTTCAAGGCCGGTGTAAACGTATGGAATGGACGGATCGTACTGGGCCAGACCGGGCGCTCTTTCGGTCATCACAACCCACGCCGGGTCGAACAGGTTTCGGTCGAGATAACGGTAAAGAAGCGTCTCCATGCGCTCCAACCCACCGCCGAGCCCACCGGCGGACAATGAGCAATGAACAACTCGTATCGGATGATTGTCCATGTCAAGTGACTAAAAGCCTGGAATTGCAACCAGCGCCGGAGCGGCGCCATATGGACCGCTTCGGGAGCGCCCGCACCGGCAAAGGCGCATCACCACGATTGGAACCGCAGGAGGCTCGCCCGCCTCCAGACGGGCTGATTGACCGACGCAACCCGGCGTTGAGTGGGTCTATAAAATGCATGTTCTGGCTTTTAATTCCTCGATAAGCACCTTTTCATTTTCCGAATAATCCACCGGAATTTCGATAACATGAACGCCGGGGCTGTCGCGGCACTCGGCCATAAGGGGCGTGAGTTGCTCGGCCGATTCGAGCCTGCACCCTTTGGCGCCGTAACTCTCCGCATATTTGACAAAATCGGGATTCCCATAATCGAGTCCATAGTCTTCAAACCCCATACCGGCCTGCTTCCATTTGATCATTCCAAAAGCGTTGTCCCTTAAAACCAGCGCCACTATGTCCAGCTTCAGGCGGACAGCGGTTTCAATCTCCTGCGAGTTCATCATGAACCCGCCGTCACCGCAGATCGCCATAACCTTTCTTTCGGGATAGACAATTTTTGCGCCTATCGCGGAGGGCAGGCCAGCGCCCATCGTCGCAAGAGCGTTGTCAAGCAGGACGGTGTTGGAACGGTACGCCTTGTAGTTCCTAGCGAACCAGATTTTGTAGACGCCGTTGTCAAGGCATATCGTTCCATCGTAAGGCATGACGGACCTGACACTGGAAACCAGGTGTTGCGGTTTTATGGGAAACCCCATGTTGTCGCTTCCCTCCTGGATATGGAATTCGATCTCCTTTTTCACACGCTCGTAATAGCTGAAATCCCAATGCTCCTGTTTTTCTATTCTTTCGTTAAGCTTGTTTATGCTGTCGGCGATATCTCCCACCACGTCGAGCTGTGGAAAATAAACCTCGTCGATGTTGGCCGAGAAATAATTGATGTGGATGACTTTTGTCCCCCCCCGTTCCATGAAGAAGGGGGGCTTTTCGATAACATCGTGGCCAACGTTGATGATGAGGTCGGCGCGGTCGATGGCGCAGTGGAGGTAGTCCTGGTTGCTCAGCGCCGCGGTGCCGAGAAAGTGGGGGTCTCGCTCGTCTATCAGACCTTTCCCCATTTGTGTGTCGAACGAGTAAATGCCCGTGATTTCCACAAACTTGCGCAGTTGCTTGCATGTCCTGTTCCGGTTCGCCCCGGCGCCCACGAGAAGAAGCGGCGTTTTGGACGCGTGAATCATCGAAATCGCTTTATCGATCACGTATAAGTCGGGACTGGGGCGGCTGACCTTTACAACCTCGAACAGCTCGGCGTCGCATTCCTCGGACGCAATGTCCTCCGGTAGCTCCAGGTGAACCGCGCCGGGCCGCTCTTCCTGCGCGATTCTTATGGATTCACGCACCAGGACCGGGATGGTGTTCCCGTTGATGATCTGCCTCGTGAACTTGGTGAGTGGCTTCATCATCTCTACTACGTTGACTATCTGGAAACGGCCTTGCTTACTTTTTTTGATAGGTTTCTGGCCGGTTATCATCAGCATCGGCATCGCGCCAAGCTGGGCGTACGCGGCGGCGGTGACGAAGTTCGTGGCGCCTGGCCCAAGAGTTGACAGGCATACGCCGGCCCGGCCGGTAAGCCTGCCATAGGTGGCGGCCATGAATCCGGCGGCCTGCTCGTGACGGGTGAGAATGAGCTTGATTTTCGAATTTCTCAATGATTCCAGAAACTCGAGATTTTCTTCACCGGGGATGCCGAATATATATTCGACGCCTTCGTTTTCGAGGGAACGGACTAAGAGATCGGACGCTTTCATGTTTTAAAGCCCCTTGTATAATTCCTTTTGCAACCCTGCTGTCAATCCTTAGGGTTACATACCGCCAGGCGTTTGCCTGGCGGGCCTGCCACGCAAATCCGGTTTGCCGAAATCCTATCAAGTAAGGTGGAATATTACAAGACACATCCGGGCGGCGCCCGACGGCTCCGTGACCTCATGCACGCGGCGCCGGCTTTAGCTTACTGTGACGCATTAATAACAAACGATGGTTTTCTACGATCAGGCGCTGAATACGTAGCAAGAAAACAGCAACGAAACGTAATTGTCTGTAGCTCTTTATCTGAGGGATTCAGGAAATTAACGGCAAACGCCAATTAATGAAAAACTGGTAGCCCCAAGGGGAGTCGAACCCCTGTTTCCGCCGTGAGAGGGCGGCGTCCTAGGCCACTAGACGATGGGGCCAAAGATGGTATGACAACTGAAAATTATACAATAACCGTCTTGGATTAGTATAGCAATATCAGCGTTTACGGCAAATTCAGGCGTGAACAACCACGGGGCGAATTATAGGGTAGCTGATATTCGATGACATTACATTTCGTGTTCTGTATCATGTTAACCAAATGTTATGAGCGACTATCTGGATAAACTTCGCCAACAAGCGGCCGAAAGTCAAAATCAGCGCAAAAAGTCCAGGCAGGAATCCGCCAGCGGGGAAAAGGACCAAAGCTCCGACGTGTCCGAAAAGGTGGCGAAGCTTCTGGGTGTGACAACGGAGATGGTGGACAATTGTTGCGGGTCGATTTGTCCTCATTGTGACATGTTCCTGGACAAGGCCGTATCATTGGTGGAGCTTGGGTACCCTCATCATCTTTTAATGAACCCGACCCAGGAGGCGATGTTTGAAGAGGCCCGGGAGATATATTTGCGCGACAGAAAAGAATATGAAACGCGGAAAACCGAGCTGATGGACAGGATGCGCTAAAGTGTATGTTTTTAAAATAAACAGCGGCGATAAAAAGCGTTTTCGCCGTTGAAACTGTCACAGGAGGGGATGTTTTTAAGGTAAAAAAACGAAATATTTTTTATCTTCCATTAATTCAATAACATACATTTAGGAAAATGCTAAAGTTTTACCAATCCAATACCGATAAGCAGTTAAGGTTTAAGCGGAAACCTTAACAGGATCACTGGGAGGTGATAAGGATGAAGATATTTGGAGCTGACAACGCCTATAACCAAGCGAAAATAGACGAGCTAAGGAGCCGGGAGCGCTCTGCGCCCGTAAAGAGCGGTAAATCCGGGGATGGCGCCTCTCAGGTGCGGTCGTCAGAAACAGTGGCGGTGTCTGGTATGGCCAGGGAAATCGGCAAGATCAAGTCTGCCGTTCATGATACGCCGGATGTGCGAAAAGAGAAAATCCAGGCGATCAAAGAAAGTATAGCCAAGGGCGAATATCATGTAAGTGGTGATAAGATCGCTGGCAAGATAATCGAAGATATCATCAAGCAGGGCAAATGACTGTAAAGTAATGTTAACGTTTTTCAAAGTGAATTTGCGCCTCGTCCACCGGGCCGAGCGCAAGTACAGCCAGATCCATCCTGCCCAGTAGCTCGTCCGCCAGCTCCCTCACCTCTTTTTTTGTAACATTTCTGATATCGCTGATCATCTCATCCATGGAAAAAACTTTGCCATAATACAGGGTCTGATGAGCTACCTGTGACAGGCGAACGCCAAGCGACTCCTGGGACAATATCAGATTATCTATACTTTGGATTTTGGCGCGGTCGATTTCCCCGTGAGTTGGCGGGATGTCGGTGATTCTTTTTATTTCGTCCATTATTGTCCCCCACAGTAGCTCTACGGCGGCTGGAGAACATGCGGCGTACACACCGAAAAGCCCGGCCTCCAGGTATTGGTCGATAAAGCTGTATATGGAATAGGCCAGGCCGCGCTGTTCTCGTACCGTCTGAAAAAGCCGCGACGACACACCCCCTCCGAGGATAGTATTGAGAATCGAAAGAGTGTGCCGTTTATGACTGCAAATGGGCGGTCCTTCGGATGCCAACAGCAGATGCACCTGCTCGATGGGTTTCGTTATGACCCTCACACCCGATGAAAATTCTGGTTTGATCAGGAGCCTTTCCACTCTCGCAGGCGCCAGATGGCCGAAATATTTCGACACAAGCCCCTTAAGCTGATTCATCTCTATCATGCCGCAGGCGCCGATCAGTATTTGCGGAGGGCGATAGAACGTCTCCCGCAGATCCAGAAGATCATCGCGGGTGATTGATTTTACCGACTCGGCTGTGCCTGCGATCAGGTTTCCCAGCGGGTGACCGTTCCACGTGGCGGGATAAAGCTGGTCATGGATATAATCGGACGGGTTGTCCTCTACAGAGCGGATCTCCTCCAGTATGACCTGCCGCTCCATCTCCATCTCGTTTTCCGGAAAAACCGAGTTGAGCATGATATCAGCCACAATATCAAACGCCCGACCCAGCCGACTGGCCATAACATGTCCAGAATAACATGTTATCTCGCGGGAAGTAAAAGCGTCTATACGGCCGCCAAGCTCATCTATCTCCATGGCGATAGCGGCTGTGTCCCTGGTTTTGGTGCCTTTGAAAACAAGGTGCTCCAGGAAATGAAACAGGCCTGACTTTTGATCCGTCTCGTCCCGGGATCCGGCGAAAACCCAGATCCCGAACGAGACCGATTTGAAAAACGGAATCGTCTCGCAGACGATCTGTATTTCGTTATCTTCGGTTGTTTCTATCACCCCGGCCGCCGCGAGATGGTCCGCCCCTCCTGCCGGAGTCCTGGTACCTGTCGCCCCGGTTGGACGACGCCGGCGGGCTTTTCAACTCCTGGTCAGTTCCGGCGACAGCCTCTTTGTAGGAGAGCCTGACCTTGCCGGTCGGATCCACTTCTATAACTTTCACAGGGACTTCGTCACCGACAGAGAAAACATCCTCGACAGAGTCGACGCGAAAATCGGCCAGTTGGCTGATATGGCATAATCCGTCTGTGCCAGGGAAAATTTCGATAAAAGCTCCGAAATCAGCGATCCTCCTGACAGTCCCGTTATATATCTTGCCCACAACGGCTTCCTGGGTAATATATTCCACGATACCTATGGCGGCCTGGAGTTGCGCCTCGTCCTTGGAGAATATCTTTACTATGCCATCGTCGTTTACCTCGACCTGGCAACCGGTGTCGGCGACTATCCCCTTGATAACCTTTCCGCCAGGTCCGATGATATCGCGGATTTTGTCCGGATGAATCTTGATGGTATGAATTCGAGGAGCGTTTTCGTTCAGGTTTTCCCGTGGTTTGGACAAGATTTCATCCATCTTGTCGAGAATGTGCAACCGTCCATCCAGAGCCTGGCCGAGGGCGCGTTTGAGAAGATCCACATTAAGGCCTTCTATTTTGATATCCATCTGCACGGCGGTTATTCCGTTTCTGGTACCGGCGACTTTAAAGTCCATATCCCCAAGGGCGTCCTCCATCCCCAGGATGTCGGACAAGATGGCGACTTTGTCTCCCTCCTGCACCAGGCCCATGGCTATGCCGGCCACCGGGGCCTTGATAGGCACCCCTGCGTCCATGAGGCTCATCGCCGCCCCGCAAACACTGGCCATGGATGATGAACCGTTTGACTCCAGAATTTCAGACACGACACGGATGGTATACGGAAAATCTTCGATCGATGGTATGACAGGTTCGATGGCGCGCTCTGCAAGAGAGCCATGACCTATTTCCCTGCGCCCCGGACCCATCATCCTTTTTACCTCCCCCACACAAAACGGCGGGAAATTATAATGTAAAAAGAAGTTTCGAACGAAACGTCCCTCCAGGTTGTCGACCGTCAGCTCGTCCTGACCGGAGCCAAGAGTGGTGGTCACCAGCGCTTGGGTCTCGCCACGGGTGAACAGGCATGAACCATGAGTTCGTGGAAGGGCGTCTACCGCGATACTGATGTCACGGATCTGGCGCAGATCCCTGCCATCGGCTCGGAGACCTTCATTTAAAATCATGTTTCGCACAAATTGTTTTTGAACAGTCCCGAACGCCTCCTTGAGTGCGGCTTTCCTGGTTTCGTCCTCGTCATCCCCCATGAGTTCCTTGATCGCGCTGTTACGGAGGGCCTTCAACGCTTTGGATCGCTCTTCCTTGCCAGGTGTTAACACCGCTTCTTTAAGGGAACTTTCAACTTTCGCCAGGATTTCCCCAACCTGCGCGCTCTCCTCCGGCTGTGGAATCTCCATTTTCTGTTTGCCGGCTTTTGCGGCGAGTTCCTTCTGGATTCGGCAGATTTTCTTTATCCATTCATGTCCGAACTCCATAGCCGCGATCAGGTCATCTTCGGATATTTCATTCCCGCCACCTTCGACCATGACCAGCGATTCCTCGGTGCCGCTTAGCAGCAGGTTGATATCCGATTTTTTCAATTGCTCGATAGTTGGGTTGCAGATCAGCTCACCTTCTACCCTGCCGATGCGGACACCGGAAACCGGGGCGGTAAACGGCAGTGGCGAGATCATCAGGCTGGCCGAGGCGCCTGTTATGGCCAGAACGTTTGTCTCGTGTTCATAGTCAAAAGAAAGCGGGTTGATGATGATCTGGGTTTCGTTGGCGTAACCATCGGCGAACATGGGCCGGATCGTCCTGTCCACAAGGCGCGAGGTCAGTGTTTCCCTGTCCGATGGGCGCGCCTCCCGTTTAAAAAAACCACCCGGGATACGGCCCGCCGCAGAGGTTCTGTCTCTGTAATCAACGGTCAACGGCAGGAAATCCACACCTTCACGCGGTGTGTCGGAGGCTGTGGTGGCGGCCAGTATCAACGTTTCCTCAAAACCTACAACCACAGAACCGGCGGCCTGTTTGGCGAGGAGTCCGGTTTCTATAAACAATGTTTTTTCGCCTAGTTGTAATTCCACTCTTTCTATTTGCATCTTGTTCTTTCCTTAGTTTCAGTCCTGGCCTTAAAGGGGAGAGTCGGCTTAAATCTGGGTTGTTCGTGGTGATCGATATGTCAAGAATGCGGACCGGCCGCCAAACAGGAAGCTGGTTATCAACGCCTGATACCAAGCGCGCCTATTATATCCTTGTATCGCTGAAAATTCTTCTTTTTGATATAGTCGAGCAACCGCCGCCTTTTGTTCACCATCATCAGCAGGCCCCTGCGCGAATGGAAATCTTTTTTGTGTGATTTGAAGTGCTCGGTAAGATTTGTGATTCGCTCTGTCAAAAGAGCGATCTGTACTTCGGGAGAACCCGTGTCGCTTTCGGCGGTGCGGAACTTTTCCATTATTTCCGCTTTCCGCTCCTTAAGAACAGTCATTAGTTTATACCTCTTTCTCTTTTTTTTATGCTTCCCGGCTAACCGGGTGTTTCTACCAAATTACACAAGTGTTTGTAAAGAACTTTTAACACATAATGTCACAGGCAGGTATCAGCGCGGATAGGGCCGGTCATCTTTGGCAAATGGCGCTCACATCCTTGAAGTGTCTTTGAGTCTTTCCGCATCTATGAATTCGTACACTACCTCGTTCGGCTTGACAAGCCCCAGTTGCTCTCTTGCGATGGACTCCACATATGCGTTGGAGTTGTTCAGGGAAGATAGCTCCTGGCGAATGCGCTCGTTTTCCAGGCGAATATCGGATTTTTCCTTTTTAACGGAGATGATGGCTTGTTTGAGCTTGCCCACATCTTTCAGGCCGTTTTCCTTGTAATAAGAAGTCACCGTAACAAGGCAGAAAAAGATCGCGGACACTCCCAGTAGCGCGGTTGGTTTTGTACTTTCCATACCTGATATTATGTATCAAGTTATTATCCAATGCTATGTAAAACATCAAGCCCGCCGAAAACCGCCACGGAGCCAAGCTCTTCCTCAATTCTCAATAGCTGGTTATATTTGGCTATTCTGTCTGTGCGACTCAGTGATCCGGTCTTAATCTGGCCGGCGTTGGTGGCGACCGCTATGTCGGCTATCGTGGAATCCTCAGTTTCGCCGGAACGATGACTGATGACGTTGGTATAGCCGGCTTTTTTGGCCATTTCTATGGCGTCGAGGGTTTCCGTGAGGGTTCCGATCTGGTTTACCTTTATGAGGATGGAGTTGGCCACACCCATGTCTATGCCCTTTTTGAATATTTTCGTGTTTGTGACGAAAATATCGTCGCCTACTATCTGGACCTTCGATCCCAGGGCTTCGGTAAGAGCTTTCCATCCCTTCCAGTCGCCCTCGGCCAATCCATCTTCGATGGATACGATCGGATATTGCCGGACAAGGTCCTCGTAGAACCTGATCATATCGTCAGGGCTCTTGTTCGGCTTTGATTCCGCCGCCATTTTATATTTGCCCTTTTGATAAAACTCCGAAGCGGCGGCGTCTATGGCCAGGTGGACATCTTTGCCGGGTTTGTATCCGGCCATTGTGACAGCTTCGAGAATAACCTCTATGGCTTCAGAGTTGGATTTCAGGTTTGGCGCGAAACCTCCCTCATCACCAACGGAGGTGTTGTGCCCTTTGTTTTTCAGAACGGCTTTAAGGCTGTGAAACACCTCGACACCGCACCGGAGCGCTTCGGAAAAGCTCTTTGCGCCAGCGGGCACTATCATGAACTCCTGTATGTCCACATTATTGTCGGCGTGCGCGCCGCCGTTTATTATGTTCATCATCGGTGTCGGCAACAGCTTGGCGTTGGCGCCGCCTATATATCGATAGAGCGCAAGCCCGGAGTCTTCCGCCGCGGCCTTGGCGACGGCGAGGGACACACCCAGTATGGCGTTGGCTCCCAGCTTTTTCTTGTTGGGCGTGCCGTCGAGCCCGATCATCAGGCTGTCTATAAACGCCTGGTCAGAAGCGGGTAAGCCTATGATCTCGGGGGCGATTTTGCCGTTGATATTCGAGATCGCCTTTAACACACTTTTGCCAAAATAGCGGCTCTTTGCGCCATCGCGCAGTTCAAGAGCTTCCCGGGACCCGGTGGACGCTCCGGAAGGGGTGGCCGCCCTGCCATAGGCGCCGGATTCGAGCATCACATCCACTTCCACCGTTGGATTTCCGCGTGAATCCAGTATCTGACGACCATGGACTCCGATGATTTCGCTCATGGTATTATCCCCCGCAATATTGAAAACGATCCAGGCTGCTGTGATTAGTTTACAGTTTTTCCTTTAATTCTTCCAGCGACATGATGGTTTCCCCCTGTTTCGGCTGGCCGGCTTTTCTGCTGGTCTCGGCCGCGGAGGCAAGATCTTTTAGGCTAATCATATCTTCAGGTGGTGTGCCGGCGCTTTTTTCCAGCGATTTAAGATCCTCGAGGGTCATAACCTTGATCTTCCTTGCCGCTTTTTTTGCTTTTATGTTAACTCCCGTTTTGCCCTGGGCTGATTTTACGTCGGCTGTGACGTCTTTGCCTTCCTGGGCCCTTTTCCTTTTCTCTTTTGCCGTGTCCTTCGCAGAACCTGGAATCACGTACACGATAATCACCTCGTCGCCGCTACCGGGCACGCCATCGGGTCCGGCGGAGACAAAAATAGCGTCGTAACTGGATTTTTTGCCGCCTATTATCCAGTATGTCTCGTTGTCCCAGGCGTCCAGAGGTTTTCTTACCTGCCCCGGGTCCGGCCATTTTTTCGCCTGTTTATAAAACGCCAGCACCGTGTTTTCCAGTTCTATCAGGCTTTTGCTGGTAAAG
Organism: Nitrospirota bacterium; assembly: GCA_024275315.1. Taxonomy (GTDB): domain Bacteria; phylum Nitrospinota_A; class UBA7883; order UBA7883; family UBA7883; genus JAJRZK01. The sequence continues at coordinate 33,967 of JAJRZK010000003.1, read as the reverse complement.
ACTGTTTCCGGTGATTGGGTTGAAAGTCCGGCGTTTAGCAATCTTCCCTTGGCCTGGGCGTAATTTTTTGTGTGGCCATAGTTCGTTTCAAGCTCTTTGAGCTTTGCGGTAGCCTCATCGACCTTGCCCTGATTAATGAGGATATCTATTTCGTGTATAGCTTTTTGGGCGCCCATCTCCATGGCCAGGTCTGTTTTCTTTTCTTCAGAGCATCCGGTAAAAGTCAACGTCAGGAAAACGCAAAAAATAACATACTTGATTTTCATGGCTGTCATCCTCTTTTGAACAAGAATTCTACTCTTCGGTTAAGTGGTCGTGTTTCTTCCCGATCATTTGAAAAAAGAGGCCTGGCGTCCGCGTAACCCGCCGCGGAAATCTTTTTTGGGGGCACGTCTTTGTCCAGCAGTTTTTCAAGAACCGCCGAAGCCCGGAGAACCGACAACTCCCAGTTGGACGGAAATTTCTTGGTACGGATAGGCCTGTTGTCCGTGTGCCCCTCGACAACCATATAAAGGTTCTTGGTGGTCTTTATCACGTTTGAGATTTCGTCAATGAACTTTTCGCTGGAAGGCACAAGGGTCGCCTGCCCCGGTTTGAACAAGGCCCTGCCTTTCACACGGACCCGCACACCCTCGTCTGTGGATGTAATCGAGGTGGACCCCTTGAACCCCGCACGGATAACCGAATCATAAATAACGTTGACAAGCTTTTCGCGAGCGACCATTTCCGAGGATTGCTTGACGTTGCTGTCGACCTCCTCCAGACGTCCCTCAGACACCGCCTGGAAGTCACCTCGTTCGAGCATGGTCACGCCGTATCTTTCCCGGACAGAACCCATCAAATCCTGGAATTTGACGATATCCATGTTGGCGAAAGAAAGCATCAGAACAAAAAACGTAAGAAGCAGTGTCGCCAGGTCGGCGAAGGTGACGATCCACATTGGAGCGCCTTGAACGACAAGCTGTTTCTTTTCTTTTTTCGCGGTGGGCTCCTCACTTTTCTCCAGTTCATCGGCTTTGGCGCGCCGGACGGAAATGCCTTTTTCAGTCTTGGTGGCGATAATGGTGGTTTTGCAGTTCGGACAGTTGTATTTCAGGCCTTTGGCGGTGACTTTGTCCACAGGCGCTTTCGCCCGGACAGAGCAATGGGGGCATGGTATGGAAACTTTTCTAATGGTGGCCATACGCGTCTGAATCAGCCCGGGCAAGCGTGGGATTGTTTTTTTTCTGTATTGTTTTCATGGTTTCTTGATAAGAAACTCCACCCGACGGTTTCTGGCCCTGCCTTCGGCGGTGTCGTTGGAGGCCACCGGCCGCATATCGGCGTATCCCGCAGCCGCAAGCTGGGATTTATCAACCATCCTGGTTCTCAAATAGCGCACAACCACCGCCGCCCGCACTCCGGACAATTCCCAGTTGGATTTGTACAGGGAGTTGGCCCCCGGTCTTAACGGCACGTTATCGGTATGCCCTTCGACAGTAAGAAAGAACCCGGTGCTTTTTAATATGGAAGCCAATTCTTTCAGCAGTTTGACTGCGGAACTGTTGATCCTGGTTGCCCCCGAGTTGAAAAGGGCCTCTCCCTTGACCCTGACAAGCACGCCGTCGGGGGTGGATGTTATTTCAGTGTTATCAGACATGTTGGCCTCTTTGGCGGCTTTTTTTATCTGGTTTGTGACCTGTACAAGTTGCCGTTTGAGTTTTGCCTTTTCCTGCTTTTCCTTCTCTTCTTTTTCCGTTTCTGTGCCTTCTCCGGTAAGTGTTCCCTTGAACTCTCCTTCGCGGCGGATTTCCACACCGAAAGCGCCTTGGACAGAGCCGAGCATTTCGCGAAATTTTATAATGTCCTGGTTGGAAAACGAAAGGAGCAGGACAAAAAATGTGAGCATGAGCGTGGAAAGGTCGGCGAAGGTGACGATCCACATCGGAGCGCCTTCGAACTTCGGTGGTTTACTGGCCATTTTGGCGTATCCGGAGGCTAGATGTTACTTGACCTGTACCTTGGGCGACAGGAACGCGTTCAGTTTGGCTTTCATCAGGTTCGGATTTTCCTTCTTCGAGATGGAAACCACGCCTTCAATTATAAGTTCCTTCAGAGATGTCTCTTCCTTGCTTCGTATTGAAAGTTTTTTGGCGAATGGTATAGCGAACAGGTTGCCGATGAGGGCGCCATAAAGTGTAGTGGTAAGCGCCACAGCCATGGCCGGTCCGATCGCCGATGGATCTGACAGCGATTGGAGCATTTGCACAAGGCCTATGAGCGTACCGATCATACCGAAAGCCGGCGCCAGCGCCCCTATCTGCTCAAAAATCTGGGAGCCGTCGTAATGGCGGTCCTGGATGGATTTGATCTCGTTTTCCAGCATGGCCCTGATCGTGTTATGGTCGATGCCATCTACAAGAAGACGGATCGCCTTGCTTAAAAAGCCGTCTTCCACTTTTTGTTTTTCCAGGGCGAGCAAACCATCTTTTCGGACAATAGTCGCCATGGAGATCATCTTGGCTATAATTTCCGATGATGGCTGTGGTTTGTGGATGAAAGTTTTCATCGCGATGTTGAAACTGGCCAAAACAGCGTTTAGCGGAAACATTATCAGAGTGCCTGCCGTGGTGCCGCCGAAAACCACCAGAACGCTGGGCACGTCGATAAAAGACCCAATGCCGCCTTGCCCCATCGACATGGCCGAACCCAACAGACCTATGCCTATCAGTAGACCAACTATAGTTCCGATATCCATATTGTCTAGTTTTAAGCTTGGGTGTTGATCACAAACATTACAAACAGAGGTTTTTAAACGAGCATTCTAGCCATTCTTTTGACCGGATGCAAATAGTTATTGGAACTATGCCGCTGGTGTCTATGCGCGGATTTTCATGGATTAAACTGTAACAACTTTTGCCGATGATTTGGATTGGAGGGGTTGCGGGGATATAATCGGATAAGTGTTGTGAAAAATAATTGCGTATATGGACAGCTTAACTTTTTTAGGAACAGGAACTTCCACCGGTGTGCCTATGATCGGTTGTGAATGCTCCGTCTGTGTTTCGGACAACCCCAGGGACATCAGGCTCCGCTCTTCCGCCTGGGTTCTTCTGGGGGGGCGCAGTATCCTGATCGACACGTCGACTGACTTAAGAGTCCAGGCGCTGGCCGCGGGCATGCGAAAGCTTGACGCGGTGTTTTTCACTCACCATCACGCCGATCACGTTCATGGCATTGACGAGCTAAGGAGCTTTAATTTTATCCAGAAAAAACAGATTCCATGTTATGGAAACAAGGAGAGCCTGGAGCGTATAAAGACCATGTTCGCCTATATTGTCGACCCGGGTATGGCCGACGGGGGCGGCAAGCCTGACCTGAGCCTGAACCCGATAAATGGTCCCGTGAAAGTCGGAGACAGGCTGGTTACGCCTGTTCCTGTTATGCACGGGAAGATAGATGTGCTTGGCTACAAGATCAATAATACTGCCTATATCACTGATTGTTCAGGTATTCCATCGGCGTCGGAGAGCTTGTTGACAAATCTTGACACGCTTGCTATCGGAGCCCTGGGTTTAAAGTCGCATCCGACCCATTTCACCATCGAACAGGCGGTAGAAGTGATAGACCGTCTCAAGCCCAAAAGGGCGTTTCTTACACATCTTAACCATAGCGTCGGTTTTGAAACAGCTTCGTCCAGCTTGCCGGATGGAGTGGAGCTTGCCTGGGATGGTTTACGAATTGAAATATAGGGACGCGGACATTTTCCTGAAAATTACCATAGCCGTGGTGATAGCCCTGGTGGCGGGGTTCCCTCCCATAATTGTATATTCGGCTTTGGGCGTTTCGATGGCTGTTGTGGCTGTTTTTGCTGACAGTGTTGCGCTGGGAGCTGTCGCGCTGGTTCCCCTGGGGCTTTTCAGTTATCCGCATCTGGTTCCTCCGGTGTTCGCGGCCGCTGGTGTGATCGTCTTTGCGATGGAGAAACGCCAGGGCTATTTCATCAAGACATCCATCATGGCAGGCGCCATCTTTGCCGGTTTCATCTTGTTCGGTTGGGTTTCAGGAGGCGATTCGAATCCCGGATTGGCCGTGACTGCGCTCATGTCCCTTGCGGCGGGAGCCACGGTCGCGCTGGGCGATTACATGCCGCTTAAAGGACAATGGAGGATGCCTGCCAAAACGGTCATAGCCGCACTGGCAATTTATGGGGCGTGGCAATTCAGGGCAAGCAACATTATATTCGCGGAAAACTGGTTGATTGGTCTGGCGTTGTCCGGCTCTTTGGCTTTTATGGCGCTGATGGCCCGGAGAATTGATCTGGCTGGAGCTTTTGGCGGCGTTGTCGCAGGGGTTGTAAGCTATGTCACCTTAGGGACCGGCGGATTTGTCATACTGGCGGCTTTCGTTATCTTTTCGGAGATTGCGACCTATGTCTCCCGGAACCGCGCTGAAAAGCCTTTCGATTTCAAGCGGGATGAGCCGGACGGGCGCGGATTATATAATGTAGCGGCAAACATGGGACCCGCGATGCTTTTTGCTCTGGTGGCGTTGTTTTGTGACGATCCATTTGTTTTTACTGTCGGTTTTTGCGCCAGCCTTGGAGGGGCGTTGGCTGACACGGTATCAGGCGAGCTTGGCCGGGTGTATGGAGGGAAAACCGTGGATATCCACACATTGGCTCCTGCCCGCCCCGGGGCTAACGGTGCGATTTCAATGGTGGGTGTTGAGGTTGGCATAGCGTCTGCGCTGTTAATCGGGGGTGGAGCCGTCTTGTTAAAAATCACTTCCATAGGTGGCGCCGTGGCTATTTTCGCCGGAGCGCTCGCGGGGAACCTGGCGGACAGTTTTCTGGGGTCTATTCTTGAAAACAAAGGGTTGTTAACCAACAGCCAGGTGAACTTCTGGGCGATGTTGTCTGCGGGGCTGGTGGGAGCCTATATAGCTCTTATGCTTTAACCTTCTGCTGGCAGGTTTTTTAACTACCACAACCTCTCGTCAAACTCAAAAAAACCATCGGCGAATGTCGTGCCCTGGCCGACGTTATTCCATTTGACGGTTACTTTCATCGAGTTGCGATATCTAAATGTTACGGTCGACACATAAGCCGCCAGGGGACCTTTGGACATCGGACCCAAAGCCATGGTAACCTCGCCACTGGAGCCGGAACGGATTTTTATCCGCTCCAGCCTGTCTGTGTACGTCAGCTCCATATCAGGCCCTGTTACGTTCACGAGTCTTCGTCCGCTCTTGATCCGGGTGGATATAACCCTGGAAAAGCTGGGAGCCTCACCTGTAACCATCGACCTTAGCAACGATACCGGAGCGAAAAATCCATCGGTTATCCGAATCATCGATCCGGTGTCGATTTTTCTCTCGCCTGTGGCGGGGTCCACGCTGATTATCCGTTCCCGGCGCCCCGCTTTTGCGACAATGCTTCTTCCTGATTTATCCACTATCTCAAGCCGGAAATGGTGGTTTTCAATCGCCAGCAAGATAGTTCCGTTAAACACCCTGCCGCCGCCGGAAAACCTGATGGAGCCTGTCCCGGAAAATGAAGGGTATCCGGGCCTGTTAAACCGCGACACTTCTTCAACGGCGACATCGGGGGGAATTTGAAAAGTGGAGCAAGCCGCCAGCGCAATAACCATAGCCAGCGCTAACAGGCGATTATGGGAACGGGTTATTTTGCTTTTCCTTCTTCAGTCTTTTTTCTTATATCGGCGATTTTTTTCCTTGTGGTTTTCCGGTCAAGCTTTCTGCCATCATCCGCTTTCGCCTCGAGCGAGTGTTCATACGCCTTGATAGCAGAGTGGTAATGTTTCAACGCCGCGTAAATATCCCCCAGGTGCTCCAGCACAGTCGGGTCGGGAGGGATGTTGCGAACGGCGACAAGGATCTGCTCGAGCGCCTTGCCATATTTGCCCTGTTTGTAATATATCCAGGCTAGCGAATCGATAAAATATCCATTGTCCGGTTCCAGCCGAAGAGCTTTTAGCAGGTACTTCTCCGCTTTCTTGAGGTTTATATCCTGCTCAGCGTAAATGTAGCCCAGGTAGTTCAGGGCGTTGGAGTGGTCCGGCTTCAGTTCTATGGCTTTTTTCATCACCTCTATGCAGGTGTCGTATTTTTTCATTTTCTCGTATACGACACCAAGATAGAAATAGTACTTGTCCTCTTCAGGTTTGAGCCGTATGGCTTCGTTAAAATATTTTTCAGCCTTTTTGAGTTTGTTGAGCTTGTTGTAGATCAGCCCGACAAAATAACTTAGCTCAGGGTCTTCCGGATCCTTTTCCATCGCCAGCAAGGCGTGTTTCAGGCTGGATTCAACATCGCCAACCCGCTCGTACAGCTCCGCTATCTTCAGATGCACATCCCGGCTTTGCGAGCCCTTGTGGACGGCGAGACGTTTCCACGTTTCGATAGCTTCGTTGATCAACCCTATCCGCTCGAAAATATTCGCCACGTAAAAAATGACCGGAACATTTTCCGGATTGCTGGCTCGCACAAGCTGAAACTGATCCAAAGCCTTGTGAAAATTGTCCAGATCGCCCCCCATCTCCGCCTGTCTCCACAGGCCAAGCCCGATCCTGAAATTCAGGTTTAAATCGACCGGTATGTTTTCGCCAAGCCTGGATACAAGCTCGGCCTGGTCTGTTTTCGAGTGTTTGTCCTGCACTGTCTGCTCGAGCTCGGACCGGATATTTATGTCGTTCGGGTTCAGGACCAGATATTTTTCATACACCTCTATGGCCTTGTCCAAGCTCCCTCTGACGCGGTATACCCACGCAAGGTTTTCATATCCGCGGAGAAAGCTTGTGTACTTCCTCACCAGCAAAGCGAAACTTTTCTCGGCCTTTTGCCAGTCTTTCATCCCAATATACGCGCGCCCCTTGAAATACGGGATAATAGGCCGCTCGGGAAACTTTTTAGAGAATTTTTCCAGGGTTTTAATGGAGTCCTCGTGGAGGCCGGACTTCAGGTATGAAACCGCCAGAAAAAGCGTCGTGTCCTGGTCTTCAGGGTCGATCTGGGCAATCCTGTTGTAATATTTTATCGCTTTTTCATATTTGCCGGTACTGAAGTAAATGCCCCCGGCTATCTCGAGGCAACCTATGTAGTTAAGATCGGCGACAAGCCCTTTTTGCGCCATCGCCAGGGCGTTTTTGATAAGCCCCAGGCGCAGGCTCAAGGTGGCGGCGCGCTTATACGCCTGTACCAGGGCGGGATCGGCTTTGGTGGCGTCTGAATAGAGTTTGATGGCCTGATCATACTTGCCTTTTCTCTCTGCGAGCATACCCAGGATATAATTTTTGTAAGCTTCCGACCTGTCCACATTTGAATCTGCCGTCTGGACGCCTTGCTTTAAGCTGGAGCCGGGCAGGGGCGGCCCCGTGGAGGTGGAAGCGCAGGAGGCCAGGAAAGACACCACCAGCGCTAACACAGCTTTGGTAAAAGGTTTCATATAATCAACTATTCAACTGGATATCCTTATGGGTTACGTGAGCGTCTGGATTTTGCAACAATATCTTTCAGAATAACCCGTTTGAATGTTGAGCGCAATTGCGAATCATCCAGGTTGTCAAAGGAGAGGTTTGCGCCGGGGAGATTGATATCTTCACAGGTCATATCGTCAACGCCACCCGCATCCGGGATATTAATACGCTCATCATCGCCCGCTTCTGTTCCCGGCGAGGGAACCAAGCCTGTCTTATGCGACACTCTCACGTTGTCCACGACACGGTTATGGAACAGTGAGTTGATCTTCGAAACAATCACCGAGCGCATGTACATCATCGAATCGACCCAAACCGGCTCTGTCACCGAGATGGACAGAACTTTGTTCTTGAGTTTTGAAGGCTCGGATACCCTGGCAAGCTTGTCACCAACGATCTCGGGCCATTTCGTGGTAATTACGGCGAAATCCAGTATAGTGGACAGGTTGCTGGTTTTGAGTGTCTCGGCAAGTATCGTCCCGATATCCCTGGGTTTGCCTGGCGGTCTCTTCATAATCACGCCGATTTTATAAAATCCGGGACCATAACGCCGATGGCAGGGTTGATTTTGGCCCGGGTTTCGTTTATTTTTACCATGTGTTTGCGCCGTTTTATTTGCTTTAAGAATATCATCTCGGCCGTAGACGCGCCACTGATGGCTTGCCGTGGGCAAGAAGTTGAGATCTGCCTGACAACAGACTTTTTGAAAAAATTTCTAAAAAGGCGAACAGTTATACATGTCACATGCCAGAAAAACACCGCTGAACAAGCAACACATCGAGCTTGGGGCGCGGATGGTGGAATTCCACGGATGGTTGATGCCTGTGCAGTACACTTCAATTATCGATGAGTGCAAGATCGTTCGTGAAAGCGCGGGTCTTTTCGACATATCCCACATGGGAGAAGCCGAGGTAAAGGGGGCTCACGCGTTTGAACTGATGCAATTTATCACCAGCAATGACCTTTCGGAACTGGACGAGGGTGGTGTCCAGTACACATTGATGCTGAACGATGAAGGATGTATCCTGGACGACCTGCTGATTTACAAGATAAGCGACAACCGGTTTTTCCTCTGTCTTAACTCCGCCAACACCGAATCGGACGTCAACTGGATCGCGGACCAGGCTTTGCAATATCCCGATGTGGAAGTCAGGAACATATCACGCCAATACGGGATGTTATCCATCCAGGGACCAAACAGCGAACCGCTTCTCAAACCGCTTACCAGGAGCCGGTTGTCCGAGCTTGATTATTATCACTTTGTCACAACCGCCCTGGGCGGGCACATGGTCATCCTTTCCAGGACAGGTTATACCGGCGAGGACGGATTTGAAATATATTGCGACTGGCGCGAAACCGAGTCTGTTTGGAGCCAACTGCTTGGCAAGGGGAAATCCTTCGGGTTAAAACCGATCGGGCTGGGAGCGCGGGACGCTTTGAGGCTGGAAATGGGTTATTCGCTTTACGGACAGGACGTGGACAGTACGATAACACCAAACGAAGCCAGGCTCGGGTGGGTGGTCAAGATGGACAAGCAGGGGGGGTTTATCGGGCGCGACGCCCTGGTAAAACAGAAAGCCGAAGGAACGAAGCGCAGGCTGGTCGGGTTTGAAATGACAGGCAGGGGTATCCCGAGGTCCGGGTATGCGATATATAAACAAGGGAATAAAATAGGCGAAGTAACCAGTGGCACCATGAGCCCAACCATTGGACGCGCCATCGGGATGGGATATGCCGACTGGGGAAACCGCACGGAGGGGACTCGTATTGATATAGACATCCGTGGCAAAATGGTGGAAGCTGTGATACGCAAATTGCCATTTGTGAGGTCTAACGTGAAAAAAAGCAGGTCGCTGGACAGGGCCTCGGCTGGCTGAAACGAATACGCGCAACATAGGAGCTGGATGAGTATGGAATTTCCGGACAATTTGGTCTATTCCAAAGAACACGAATGGGTACTGGCTGAAGAGGGAGTGGCCACGATAGGAATCACGGATTTCGCCCAGGGCGAACTGGGAGATATCGTCTTTGTGGAGCTTCCGGAAGTGGGAGCTGATTTGGGGCGGAACGCCACATTCGGAGTGGCCGAATCGGTCAAGACTGTTTCAGACCTTTATTGTCCCGTCGAGGGGGAGGTTGTTGAGATAAACAGCTCCCTGGAAGACAGCCCCGAGCAGGTCAACAGCAATCCGTACGACAAAGGGTGGATGATCAAGGTAAAGATGGCCGATCCTTCCCAGCTTGACGATATGATGTCGGCGGAGGATTACGCAAAATACATAAAAGAGAGCAAATAGTTTGCGCTTTATCCCCCTGTCGGAGTCTGACCGGGCCCACATGCTCCAGACAATCGGTGTGGCGTCCGTGTCGGAGCTTTTTGCCGATGTTCCCGATTCCGCTCTGCGCTCGGAGCTTCTGAAAATTCCTGAAGCCATGCCGGAGTTTGATCTGGCGGAGTATTTTGAAAACCTGGCCGAAACCAACAACCCTGCGCGGCCGCGAAACAGTTTCCTGGGGGCGGGCGCCTATTATCACCATGTCCCGGCGGCTGTGGACCAGCTACTGTTGCGGACAGAGTTTTTTACCTGTTACACACCGTACCAGCCCGAAGTAAGCCAGGGGACTCTTATGGCCAGTTATGAATTTCAGACATACACCGCCGGTCTTTTCCAGATGGAAGTAGCCAACGCCTCCATGTACGACGGCGCGTCGGCCCTTGCTGAGGGGGTGATCATGGCCAGCAGAATCAGGAAAAGACCAAAAATTGTCATGTCAAACCTGGTCAACCCCGCGTGGAGGAGGGTTGTCGAGACGTACACACGCTACACCGGGATCGAAATCGTCACCGTAGACGACGTCGCCACCGGCGCATCTGTAAGCTTGGTAGAGGCGGTCGATAAATCGACTGCGGCCGTGGTGGTTCAATCGCCCAACTTTCTTGGTGTAATAGAGGATCTGGGGTCCATACGCTCCGCGTGTGACGCCGTGGACGCTCTTATGGTTGTCGCCGTGGCCGAACCTGTCAGCCTCGGGATACTGGGAGGGCCTGGAATGTTCGGGGCGGACATAGTGGCGGGAGAGGGGAGGTCTTTCGGCGGCTCTCTGTCGTTCGGAGGGCCGGGTCTCGGGATGTTCGCCGTGAAGGAAAAACTCGCAAGGCAGATGCCGGGACGGCTGGTCGGCAAGACAAGGGACAGCCGGGGCAGGGACGGGTATGTGCTTACCATGGCCACGAGAGAACAGCACATACGAAGGGAAAGAGCCACGTCCAACATCTGCTCCAACCAGGCCCTGTGCGCCACAGCGGCGGCGATACATATCAGCCTCCTGGGCAAGCGGGGGTTGAAAGAGCTGGCAGAGGCCAACCTGTCGGCTTGCCATTACCTTGCGGACAGGATCGGTTCTCTGGAAGGGTTTGAGAGGGCGTGTCAGCGACCCTTTTTCAACGAGGTGGCCATCAGGCTTCCGGTGTCACCGAAAGTGGTTAATAAGCGGCTGGCCAGGGCGGGTGTCACCGGAGGGCTGGACTTGTCACCCTGCTATCCGGAGCTGAATTCAACCATGCTTTTTTGCGCAACGGAAGCGCACTCAAAAAAATCCATCGACAACCTGGTCGAAGTGTTGTCAGAGTTTGAGAAATGAAACCGCATTCCGAGCGTGGCATGTCTTTTACGACCGGTGAGATTTTTGGTGAGGGATCCGCTGGCCGGTCTGGTTACTCTCTGCCTGAAAGTGGAATTGACCGGATTGATCCGCAGAGCGTTCTGCCCCAGGGATCCATCCGGAAAACCATGAGCGGTTTTCCGGAGCTGTCCGAACCGGAAGTGATCCGCCATTACACCCGCATGTCGCAATGGAACTTCAGCGTGGACACGAACATGTACCCTCTCGGCTCGTGCACCATGAAACACAATCCGCGCATCGGTGAAGCCGTCTCCAGGCTTAAAGGGTTAGTCGGCCTGCATCCACTCCAGACAGATGAAGACGCGCAGGGGACATTGAAGCTGATCCATGACCTTGGGCGGTGGCTATGCGAAATCGTCGGGCTCGACTCCGTCACCACGCAACCTGCCGCAGGCGCGCAAGGTGAATTTGCAGGGCTTATGATGGTGCGGGCCGCGCTGGACAAACGGGGAGAAACGCGGTCCAAAGTGTTGTTGCCGGACTCATCCCACGGCACCAACCCCGCATCGTCGGCGCTATGTGGCTACGGGGTTGTCACGCTGAAAAGCGGAGCGGACGGGAAAATCGACCTGGCCGAACTGGACAGGCTGATGGACAGCCAGGTGGCGGCGCTGATGGTGACAAATCCCAATACATTGGGAATATTTGAATCGGGAATAATCGAAGCCGCCAAACTGGTTCATGATCGCGGGGGGTTTGTTTATTGCGACGGGGCCAACCTGAGCGCTCTTCTTGGCAAGGCAAGGTTCGGCGACATGGGTGTGGACGTGGCCCATATCAACCTTCACAAGACTTTCGCCACGCCTCACGGGGGCGGCGGACCCGGCGCGGGGCCGGTATGCGTCACCAAAGAGCTGGAGCCGTTCCTTCCGACGCCTGTTATCGTCGAGGATAATGGTGTTTACAGGCGTGAATGGGACCGGCCTGACAGCGTCGGCGGGTTCCACAGTTTTCATGGCAATGTCGGAGTGCTGGTGCGAGCCGCGGCGTATATCCTCAGCATGGGGCCGGAAGGGTTGAGCGAGGCCACCGAGGCGGCCGTTGTAAACGCGAACTATATCCGGGCCCGGTTGAGAGATCACTACCATATCGCCTATACACCACGGTGTATGCACGAGTGCGTGTTTACCGATAAACTACAAAACAAATATGGGGTCACCACTCTTGATATAGCAAAAGCGCTTATCGACCGGGGGTTTCATCCTCCCACCATATACTTTCCCCTGATAGCAAGGGGAGCCATCATGATAGAACCCACGGAAAGCGAAAGCCTTGAAACGCTGGACGATTTTATAGACGCGATGATCGACATAGCGCAGACAGCCAAAACGGACCCGGAATCGATAAAAAACGCACCCGGAAACAGTGTCCGCGGCCGCCTGGACGAAACCGCCGCCGCGCGAAATCCCCGGCTTCGTTGCGGGTTGTGTGGCTGAATGAAATCAGGGCCGAAAGGTTCCGTTGCGCCGTCACCATGGTTCGGAAACAATGAAAACCGGGCGGTGGGTGAAATGTGTGCCGTGAGCAAACAGAACCGCCAGAATACCAAGAGTGTCTATCCCAAAGCTTAAAGAATGGGGAATGTCCCTATCCTGCCTGGTGGTTGTTGCAACCGGGTGCATTTTTATCGCCGAGACCTGCATTACGCTTTTGTTCGAAATCATGCCTCCTCTCACTGCGTGGACGGAAATTTTCCTTGACGCGGGTCTTTTGAGCCTGGTCGTCCTTCCCTTGCTCTATGTTTCGCCGTACAGGCCGGTTACGCGCCACATCACACGATGGAGTGAAGCCGAGCAGGCGTTGTGGGCAAGCGAACAAAGGATGGCCCGCAATCTACGTTGCCGATGGCGCTTTATGGAGATGGCTTTGACACCCTGGAAGCTCGATACCGCCAGGTTATGAAAGGATCAAGGATTGTCACCTATTCCGATGGAATCACCGAAGCCACAAACAGCCAGACAGAGCAATTCGGCCGGGGTCGTCTGAAAAACCTGATTATAAACAAACCCGCGACCTCCCCCCCCCTCCCCCGACCAGGCGCGCAAGAGACTGGTGCGAGCGCTGAAATGCTGGGTGAGCGGACTGCCTGATGACGAAACCGTAAAGGAGATAGGCAAGGTTCGGATGGGTCAGAAATTATCCACCACGTCTTGTATATCCCCCAGCTCTTTGCGAAGATATTCCTTCAGGCGTTTTAATAGCCTGGTTTCAGCCTGGCGGATCGCTTCCCTGGTCACGCCATACTTTTCGCCTATTTCCCTCAAGGTCAACGGTTCATCGGAAAGTATGCGTTTTTCAAGCAAAGTCAGGTCGCTTGGCTTTAATCCCTCCTTAAACTTGTCCACGGCGTCGTGAAACCGTTTCATTACCTGGCTGGCGCCCAGTTCGTCGGCGTAATCGGGTATACGGGAGGGTAAAATGTCGATCACCCGCCTGTCAGAATCCTTGCCGACAGGCTGGTAAATTGAGGTGTCTGACGCGCCAAGGCTATTACGTACTTCCGTCACATCGTCTTCTGTGGCTCCGAAATGTTGCGCCAACAGCTTCGCGGTCGCCGGTTCGCCTCCCTGCTCCAGGCGGAGCTCCATCTCCCGAAGCCTATAGAGCAACTTTCGGCGGACGTTGGTTGTGCCAACCTTTACAAGGCGCCAGTTGTCCAGCAGGAACTTGAGCATATATGCGCGAATCCAGTACGAGGCGTAGGTGGAAAGCCGGGCGCCTTTAAACGGGTCGAATTTCTTGATGGCGCGCATCAATCCATAATTACCCTCCTGGATAAGGTCCAGAACGTTCTGAAACTGTGACCTGAACTCAAACGCAATCTTGACAACCATCATAAGGTGCGAGGTGACCAGGCGGAACGCCGCCTCGGTGTCGCCGGTCAGCTTGTATCTTTGGGCCAGTTCCAGCTCCTCTTCATGGGAAAGCGCCGGATATTGTTTGATCTTGCTGATGTAAATCTGGAGCGGGTCGGACGGGACAAGGGCGTCGGTCGGTGTCTGGTCAGAATTGGTATTGTCAAAATATTCATCTACGGGTTTTGCAATGGCCTCGTCGCCAGCTTCTTCGCCGATATGCTGATTTGGGAAATCGTCCATTTTCGTATCCATGATAGCTAATTGTAGCATGAAATTTTCGCCGGGTTTTTGACGCTCGAACAAGACCAATATTTCCTAGCTGTCAAACCGCCGCCATGCCATGCAAGTGCATGCTGTTGATTAGTAGTGCCTTATATCGCGGTAGCGCTCGCTGTCCTTCTGGCGCCATACTTGCTCATATTTTGTGCGAAGGATTGTTACTTTAATTTCGGGAGTCCGTTATGGGACTGATAAACGATATTTTGTATACGAACAAAACAGGAAAACTCGCCGTTAAGGCAATGGATATATATTCCAAAAAAGCCCTTCTTATCAACAGCAACATCGCAAACGCCGAAACCCCCGGCTATAAAGCGTTGGAGATGAAACCGTTCGAAAAGGCGCTGAAAGACGCCTACAGGCCAGGTGGTGCAATGAGCGTCACGAACGCGATGCATTTAAAAGCGGGTTCGAGCCTGAAAAGTTTTCAACCGGAAATTGTCCATTCCACCGAGCCGGGCAGGATAGACGGAAACAACGTCAATCTAGACAGTGAAGTGGCAAAAATGACCCAGAATGAAATCATGTACCGGACGGTGATCTCTGCGCTGAAGAAGCGGGGGAAAATGATTAGCTCCAGTATAGATCAAACCAGGTAGAGGAAGATGAAAAATGACTGACATGAGAATCCACGGCGCTATGGAACCCCTAGGGTCCTCCCTCAAAATCGGCGGTGGCGCCAAAACTCCGGAAAAAGGGTCTTTTGCCGACTCTCTGGATACGGCGCTAAATGAAGTCAACCAGCTACAGCTCGACGCAGATAAGGCCATCGAAGACCTGGTCACGGGCAAGTCCAAGAGTATCCACGAGACAATGATCACGATGAGCAAGGCAGAGCTTGCTTTCAAGCTCACTATGCAGGTTCGAAACAAGGTGCTCGAGGCGTACAAAGAGATAATAAGCACATCGGTATAAACTGATTTGCCGGAAATCGTGACGCCTGAAAAACCCGCCTAAATAGCGATTTCCCCGGGTTTGACCAACAGACGGCACTGGCGACGGCTTCAGGGCTCTACCATAACGGGAACTGACATTGAAACCAGATGAATTCATGTTAGTTGACTTCCAATTAAGTTGTATATACAATTATATTTATGAGCAAAACCAATCCAGTCGACAACATCGAGGAAATCGCCGAAAATTGCGTTGCGGCACGCTTGCGGAGCCTCAATCGGATGGTGAGTGGAATCTACGACGTATCGATTCGACCTCTCGGACTAACCATCAGCCAATTAAATATTCTGGTTGTGACCGGAAAGCTTGGCACAGCCAAACCAAAAGACATCTGTTCGATACTTCAGCTTGGCCCTTCGACCTTAAGCCGCAACGTGGATAAATTGGTGAGCAACGGTTGGATAGATATCCAGCCGGGAGAGGATGGGCGAGCCCATGTGCTGAAATTATCTATCCGGGGGAGTGAAACCATTGGCCGCGCCTACCCCGCCTGGAAAAAGGCTCAAGAAAAAGCTCATGCGCTTCTTGGAGAGGAACAGGCGGAAAGCATCGTTGCAATAGCCAATCAGGTAGCCTTTGGCAAACGCTAGGAGCTATTTTTTCGCCGTTTTAGTTGTATATACATATTTATTGAGGAGATCGTTATGAGAGCAACAATCGATCAACCAACCATGAACTCGGAGTCCACCAGCTCGCCTATCTCATACCAATGGTTGCGACAGCTCTGCATCAACCTGGGGGCGGACGATGTCGGTTTTGTGGAGATCGATCGTCCGGCGCTCGACGATCAGCGTGACAACATTCGACAACATTTCCCCTGGACCCGGAGCGTCATCCTGCTGGCCCAGCGAATGCATCGCGATAGCGTTCGCTCACCTCTGCGGTCTGCCGCCAACATCGAGTTTCACCAAACCGGTGAAGCGCTCACGGCGACCACGCGCAGGGTGATGCTTGCTCTTCAGGAAAAAGGAATACGGAGTGTCGCAGAATCATGGGGCTTTCCGATGGAGCAGGACAAGTGGCCAGGCAAAATGTGGTTTCTTTCCCACAAACCCATTGCTGAGGCGTCAGGATTAGGAAAGATGGGAACAAGCCGAATGGCGCTCCATCCTCAGTTTGGCCCCTTTCTTTATTTTGGCGGCATTGTCATCGACGTAGAACTGGAAAAGTATGACGCGCCGCTTGAGGAAACAGCCTGCCTTGATTGCAATTTCTGCGTGGCAACCTGTCCTACAGGCGCTATTGGTCGGGATGGGTCCTTTAATTTCAGCTCCTGCGTTACACACGACTATCGATACAAGCTGGGGGGATTCTCTGCCTGGGTAGAACAGATAGCCGTAAGCTCCTCAGGGGCCGACTATCGGTCACGGGTCGATGACCAGGAAACATTCGCCATGTGGCAGAACCTGAGCCACGGCTCCAATACAACCTGCGATTTTTGTTTGGCGGTCTGCCCTGCGGGGAGCGAAGCGGAAGCTGAGTTCAAGAGCGACAAGAAGGGATTTGTTCAAAGATGGGTAAAGCCGCTCCGACGAGCGAAGGGCAAGGTTTTTGTTGTTCCAGGCTCCGACGCGGAAGCGAACCTGACAAAACGATTTCCCCATAAGCGAAAGCGGCTGGTGGCTAATAACATTCGGCCTGCCAGTGTGGCGTCGTTTCTCGACTCAATGGAATATCTGTTTCAACCGGGTCAATCCGAAGGGTTGGACGCAACCTACTTCTTTTTCTTTCGTGGCTCCGAACAGGTTACAGCGACCATCGTCATAAAAGATGGCGCTATTGTCGTACGGCGCGGGTGTCATGGCAATGCAAACATACGTGTCTACGCTGATAGCGAGACCTGGCTCAAGTTTCTCGCAAAAGAAAAGAGTATGGTTTCAGCGATTTTATCTTTCAAGATTGTAATGTGGGGAGACCCGAGATTGCTTCTCGCGTTTGGTCGTTGTTTCCCATCATAAAAGAGGCGGTAGCTGAAGGCTGTTTAATCAATCTACGGCGCCGGTCAGGATAGCGGACGATTTCGGGGTTGTTATCTGAGTATAGCCGGAGCTGTCGTAAACTGCGCGGCGACGCAATCTGGAGCGCCCACGGCGCCGGTCAGGATAGCGGACGACTTTAGAACTTTTAATGGGAGATGGTAAAAGCATGACCGGTTGATGGCGACGAGATTTGGAGCGCCCATGGCGCTGGTCAGGATAGCGGACGACTTTAGAACTTTTAATGGGAGATGGTAAAGGCATGACCGGTTGATGGCGACGAGATTTGGAGCGCCCACGGCGCCGGTTGGTGTGCCCACGGCGCCGGTTGGTGTGCCCACGGCACTGGTCGGGACGAGAGGATTTGAACCTCCGACCCCTCACCCCCGAAGCGAGTGCTCTACCAGACTGAGCCACGTCCCGACATTGGCAAAAAATATATCAGCTAAAAACAAGGATGTAAACTAGCATTCCGCGCCCTGTTCCACAAGGATAAACCGCATTTTATCTCGCATAGATGTCGCAAACCCCGATTCGTTCCGCTAAACAAACACACCCCGCATTCCCACCCGGCCCTGGAGACGTGGGATATGTTGTAGCTTGACGAACCCTATTGGTCATGTTACGTTTCTGCTTCCAATTTGGTTGCGTTGCGTTGTGGGAAAAACAGACCATACAGACCATTTAGAATATTATTTTTATCAGGATCACATGTTCAAGATCATATTAATCGCCATTTGGGTCGCCACCCTGAGCCTTTTGCCCGATACGGCGATGGCTATTCCGGCGTTTTCAAAAAAATACGAAGCTCCGTGCACGCTGTGCCACAGCACATGGCCCAGGCTCAACAGCACAGGCGTAAAATTCAAGCTTAACGGATATCAGGTCCCCGACTCCGAAGATGGAGGCGAAAGAGCCAAGATGTCGCCCGGCAAGGACCTGTTTCTGGACATGGGAAACGCCAGCCCCCCCCTCTCGATAACCCTTGACGGAGGGATGACGCTGATCCAGCCCGCCGAGGGGCCCGATGGCGCCCAGCAGGACAAGTTTTTTTGTTGCGTGGAGGGCAACTCCCTTACATTGGATATCGGGGGCTCTATTGCGCCCAATATGGCGTATTGGGTGTCGTTGCCCTGGGGCAAGGACACCGTTGGACAGGGTTATCTTCGTTATGTCAACTGGTTTGGCCCGGGCCTGGTGGGAATGGACATCGGAGTTATGAAAATCGTCGATTACGACGCGGTTGCCACTGGCAGGGAATGGTTCGGCTCTCCCCTGGTGGCGTTTCATGGTAGCCCCTATAACAACAACTCCAGAGAAATCGGCATGACCGCCGTGCATCACGACACTGGCGTGAGGGTGTACGGAAGGCCGAACTATGGAAATTTCACATATGAAGCCGGGGTGTATACCGGCGCGCATATAACCGGCGCCGGTGAGGATGACTCTGAACTTGCGTACACAATCATGGGCCGTATGGACGTAGGCGGGTTTTCAGCCTCGCTCAGATATTGGGCCAACACAAGCGCCCAGATCGATCAGGCTGTAACAACCTCTACGGGAGAGGCGCTTGTGTTTCCTGCGGCTTTGGATAACACCGACGAGAAGACCGAAGAGTTTATCCTTTCGGCGAGGTACGCCCTTCCACAGTTTGAAATAGATGTAACGCTGGACAGGACCTCGTTTTCGATCGGGGACAGGTCCCTGACCTCCGGGGACACAACCCACACGTTTTCCCAGGGAGCGATCAACCGCACAGCGGTTTCTGTAGGAGCGATATGGCTGATCAATTCATGGTTTGAAACCGGGGTGGCTTATGGTTTTACTTCATATGATGATTACGATAAAACTGTCGACTCGGTAACCGAGCCGGTTACGGGGTTGACCGCCTCTCTGATGCAGTTTCGTATGTCTATCAAACCGACGATGAACTCCAGAATCGACCTGGAATTTCAATTCGACCTGTCTGACAGTGACGCCAGAAAGCAGCTTGACGGCGCCAGTTTTGACAGCCAAAACAAATTAGTGTTGCAGTGGAGCCTGTCTATTTAGAAGACAAGGCGAAACAGCCTCGGGCGCCCGGGGGTATCCATGAGAAAATTTGACGTCGATGTGATCGTTTTCGATCTTGACGGCACCCTTATAGACTCCAAGCTGGATATCGCCAATGCGCTTAACTGGACATTGGAAAAGCTTGGCTATCCGCACCTTCCTGTTGAGACTATCGGAGCTTTTGTAGGTAACGGCGTGCTACCGCTGATACAACGTACGTTGGAAGCGGCGGGACACCTCGAAAAAGAAGAGGCGATGGTTTCGCTGTTCAGACAGCGTTATTTGGACCACCTGCTGGACAATACCAGGCTGTTCGATTCAGTCGAAGAGACGGTGAACCAGCTGGCTGGCCGGTACAAGTTGGGCCTTGTGTCGAACAAACCGGAGCGATATACGAAAAAAATCGTACATGAATTGGGAATCGAACCTGTCTTTGATGGCGCCGTTTACGGTGGAGATACGATACCTGTAAAAAAACCGGACCCGCAGGCCCTGCTGGAAATCGCTGAAAAATATGGTTCGCCCGTGTCGCGTCTTCTCATGGTAGGTGATTCTGCTGTGGATATAAAAACCGGCCAAAACGCCGGGGCTTACACTGTCGGCGTGACATACGGCTTTCGACCTCTAAAAGAGCTGGCCGACGCCGGGCCGGACGCTTTGATAGACAGGTTCAGCCAGCTCGGGACCCTGCTCAAATGAACCCAAGCGGGCGCAAGGGGGAGTGCCGGCAATGCGGGGAATGTTGCCGGCGGGTCAGAATAACCGGAATCCTCAGCAACATAGAGCGTCAGCACGGATCCCTCGAAGAAGCGAGGTTGTATTATTCCTTTCGCGGCATACGTATAGCCGAGATCGACAAGGATATGGACCGCGTAAGCCTTGAGATGGATATTCCATGCGACAAACTGACAGCGGAGAACCGGTGCTTGCTGCATTCTGATCCAGAAAAAAAACCGGTGATATGCCACAGGTACCCATGGTTTGAAGATGATATCGAGGATTGCGGATATCGCTGGCAATAAAAGCGTTCTGAAAATTGTATAAAAATTTCGTAATCAAATTAAAATTTTTACCATATTGAGCATAAACTGCGGTAAAAAAGACGTTAGTTAAAAACGGGTTGTGAGATATACAATAACTGGTAAAATGCAATCGAAGGTTTCAGGTGGCTAATGAGTATCGTCGGTAACAATATATGGCAGGTCGAGTATGAAGCGAATAATGCTCGTTGATGACGAACCTCAAATTCTCAAAATAGTAACTGTTACACTCGAGAAAAATGGGTACGAAGTTACCTCCACGCCCAAATCCACCGAAGCCCTGTCAAGCCTTATGGAGGCCAAGTCCAGCGGCCACCCTTTTGACCTTCTTATAACCGATCTTCAAATGCCGGAGATGACCGGGTTTGAGCTTATCGAAGCTCTGACAAAACACAGCTCCACGTTGCCGACCATAGCGATAACAGGATATGGAAGCAAAGAAGCCGTAATCCAGCTGATGCACCTGGGATGCGCCGACTACATAGATAAACCCTTTGAAATGAAATCGCTTTTAGGGAGGGTGAAAGCGCTTTTGCCCAATGATGACTCCAACGGCTCCAAGGTTGATGCCGATGAGCCTGGAGCTGGTGTGGCCTCTTCCCCAGGCGGGGATAACGAACAAGAAGACGATGCGATAGGGATATCTGATGAAAATGGCTGGAAGACAATCTCCTTCGCTGGTGACATGACTTATGGTATGGCGACCAAATTGCGGCTTTGCCTGGTAGATATGCTCGATAATGACGTAAAGCAATTCATACTCGACCTGGGTAAAGTAAAAAAGATAGACCCCCTGTGCCTTAGCGTGTTGCTATGTTTCGGAAGGATGCTCAGCCGGGAAAGCCCGGGGTACAACCTGAAAATCAGCAACGCAAACGAAGAAATAGTCCATTTTTTTCATAACGCGGGAATAGACGAGCTGTACAGGATCGCAGTAGCGGGGGGGAAATAACCATGGATTTTGAAAAATCCATCATAGAAGAATTTGTCACCGAGGCCAAGGAGCACCTTGAGACCGTCGAGGACAACCTGATGCAGCTTGAAGGGCAAGCGGATAACCCTGACCAGGAGCTTGTCAACAACGTGTTCAGGGCTGTCCATACCGTCAAAGGATCGGCGGGGTTCCTGGGATTGGCGACTCTTGCCGGCCTGGCCCACACCACGGAGACTCTTCTTTCTCTCATTAGATCAGGCGAAAGAAAGCCCGACTCCAAATCTGTGGATGTTCTCCTGCAGTCGGTCGATTCTATCCTCGCAATGCTCGACGACGTGGAAAACAGCAATGACAGGGACGTATCCGAGCTTATCGGCAAGCTTCAGGGTGTCATCGATTTGGACATTTCGCCCGAGGCCCACGAGTCGCTGGACAAACAGGTGGAATTGGAGGATACGCAGGGGCGTCCCTCGGGTTTTGAGATTAGCGATCACGAGTTCAATGATTTGCTCAACGAGCATGAGTTCATCTATGTGATCAAGCTCAACCTTACGGAACTTTCGGAAAAATATCAGAAAGACCCGATATCGGCGTTTAACCAGCTGAAAAACCTCGGCGATGTTGTTGAAGCGAAACTGGACCCCCGCGCGCATGATTTACGCCAGGGGCTTCCGGAAGGGCCCTTGATCAACGAAGTCTTGTTCGCCACAAAGCTTAGCCGGGAAGCTCTTGCCAACTTTTTCGGGATGCCCGAGGAATGGATAGAGCAATTTAAAAAAATTGAACCAGACCAGGCCGGACAACCACCCGACACAACGGCAAAAGATATGGAGACGGCGCCAAAAGAAGTCAGCGAGGTTGAGACCGCCCCCGAAACCAAGAACCTGGACGAGGAGCAAAGCAAGTGGGACGGGAAAGACAGAAGGTCCGAGGACAAACGGGACAAATGGGGCTCTTCTGAAAGAAGGCGGGAAACCATACGTTTAAAGCTGGGGGTTTTAGATGAGCTGATGAGGCTGGCAGGCGAGCTGGTGCTGGTTCGTAACCAGCAGATGATGTCCGTGGACAAATCAGAACCAACCGCAAGGGCCAACGCGCAACGGCTGGATATCGTGACTACCGAGTTGCAGGAAACCATTATGGCCACCAGGATGCAGCCGATAGGTAACCTGTTCAATAAATTCACACGCGTTGTTCGTGATCTTGGTAAAAAGCTTAACAAAAACATCGAGATAACGATTGCCGGAAGTGAAGTCGAGCTGGACAACACGATCCTGGAGGCCCTGTCCGATCCGTTGACCCATTTGGTGCGCAACTGCTGTGATCATGGCGTCGAATCTCCGGAACAACGCATCGCGGCGGGAAAAGACCCCACGGGACAGGTGAAACTGCGCGCTTTTCATGAAAGCGGCCAGATAAACATCGAAATAGAAGACGACGGCAAAGGTATCGACCTGGACGTAATCAGGAAAAAAGCCCTGGAAAAAGGGGTGAAGACCGAGTCGGAACTGGCCAGTCTCAGCGATAAGGATGTACTGCTTCTTATCCTCACGCCGAGCTTTTCGACCGCGGACAAGTTAAGCGACGTCTCCGGCCGGGGTGTTGGCATGGATGTGGTCAAGACCAGCATCGAGGAGCTTGGCGGCACGCTGGACATATCGTCATCGCTTGGTAAGGGATCCAAAGTCTCCATGCGTCTGCCGCTGACCCTGGCTATTATTCCCTGCCTGTTCGTGATGGTGGACGAACATAGATACGCCATCCCCCAGGCGAACCTCGAAGAGCTGGTATGTCTGTACGATGAAGACATCATCACCAAGGTGGAATGCGCGGGTAGCAGGGAGATCTACAGGTTGCGGGACTACTTGTTGCCCCTGGTCAGGCTTAACGAGGTGCTTGAAAGGCCGGAGCCTTTGTCTGAAAGTGTTCGTTCTGAAATAACAGAAAAATACAGACAGAAGCAACTCGAGATGAGCCAGCGGAGCGCCGGATCGGATGGTGATGGAAACGAGGCCGGAACCGGGTCGACACAGTCCCTGAATATAGCGGTATTGAAAATCGGCGTGAACAGGTTTGGCCTGATTGTTGACCGGGTGCTGGAAACCGAGGAAATCGTGGTCAAGCCAATGCATCCGTCCCTTAAACATCTCAAGTGCTACGCTGGCGCCACCGTCATGGGCGACGGAAGAGTTGCGCTCATCCTCGATGTGCAGGGTTTGGCGCAACATGCCGAGGTGGCGTTTGAAGTAAGCAAAGCAGACACTACCGACCTAGAGCTTAAGGCCGCGGCGGAGCATCAGTCCGTTCTTCTTTTCGCCAGCGGAGAAAAGGAACAGTTCGCCATACCTCTTCCGCTCATACGACGTATAGAAACACTGTCAATCGACAGGCTTGAAAAAATCGGGAACAAGGAATATATCACCATAGATGGCGTGTCGACCCGGGTGCTCAGGCTCGAAGAGCATCTTAATGTATCTCCATGCATTGAACACGAGAAGATGTATCTCATATTGCCAAAGCACTGCCGGAACCAGTTTGGCATACTGGTTTCCCGCCTCATAGACTCATACGAAACCACGGTCGATCTTAACGTGGAGACATACATGGAGGAGGGGCTTTTGGGGACTACAATCGTGTCCGGCAAGATGACGCTGTTTGTAGACATGGACACAATGATACGCAAATCAGAACCAAGCTGGTTCGACAACAGGGGGTTTAACAGCAAAGCCGCCAACGCGGGGAAACGGATATTGCTGGTCGAGGATACGCCTTTTTACCAACAGCTGGTCAAAGGCTTTCTCAAGTCCGAGGGGTATGAAGTCACAACCGCCGACAACGGGCAGGAGGGGCTTGATATGATCGACGGTGGCGAGTTCGATGTCATCATATCCGATATCGAGATGCCTGTAATGGACGGATTCGAATTCATGAAGAACCTTCGCGCCGGGACCAACCAGAACGACCTGCCCACGATAGCCCTTACGGCCCTGAACTCCGACGAGGACAGGGACAAAGCCCGGGAGGCCGGGTTTGACCGATATGAAACGAAGCTGGACAAGGAACAACTTCTTAATACGATAAGCAAAGTCCTGGACTCAATAGCGACTGCTAAAACTTAAGTGCACAAGATGAAATCTGCATCGATCGACGAAGAATCCACAGATTCGGCGGTACATAAGCAACTGTGCACCTTCTGGCTGTCAGGCCGCCTTTTTGGCGTGGACATACTCGACGTGAAAGAAGTGCACCCCAAGGTGGAGTTCACCCCGATATATCACGCTCCGAAAGCTGTGCGGGGATATGTCAATATCCGTGGACAAATCCATCTCATACTCGATTTGCGCTCTGTGATGGGGTTTGAAACGCTGGATGAAACTTCGGATGAAAATTGTCTTGTCATTTTCAAATCCAGGGTGGCGGAGCCTTTCGGTGTGCTTGTCGATAAAATCGGCGACGTGGTTGATATCGACCATGAACAGGTAGTAGAACACAAGGAACAGAAAAAAAACCTGTCTGACGCGGACTACAACCATGCCCTGACCTCCGGAGTATGCCAGCTAAAGGATGTATTGCTGGTCGTCATCAATTCCAGGGCTATTCTGAAATCGATAGAGAGCGGAACGGAAGAAAAATAGGGAACCGGAAAAGCAGGGGCTCTGGTTAAAGCTTAATTACGCCGCTCATTGTTTTGCGCCCCGCGGTTGCGATCCGCAGGTCTGGTCCGGACATGGGTGATCCCGTCATCCGCCAATAGCGATGACCAATCCTCCCCGTTTGCCACACGGGCCTGAAGAGGCTCTTTTGCCATCGTATTGTTTTTTGGTGCCGAAGGGGGGATTCGAACCCCCACACCCGTAAGGGCACATGACCCTGAATCATGCGCGTCTACCAGTTCCGCCACTTCGGCAATATAAAGGAAGATAGAATTATAGTCCGGTTTTTTTAAAAATCAATGCAAGGCACAGGCTAATATCTTGCTGGCGCAGATTTAATGAAGTAAAATCAATCACTTTATTATCAAAAAGTTTTTCTTATGATTAAAGATCCAAGGATTTCTCTCGTAGCTCCGATTTATAACGAAGCGGAAAATGTGGAAAGATTCATTTCCGAAGTAACCCGGGTGCTGGAAAAAATCAGCGGCGGATTCGAGATAATAGCCATCGACGACGGATCCACAGACACCTCCTATGAAAAACTGGAAATGCTGCGAAAAAAGGACAACCGGTTGCGGGTAGTGCGGTTCAGGGGAAACTTCGGCCAGACGGCCGCCTTTTCCGCCGGCTTTAAATACGCCAGAGGCAAGATCATAATAACCATCGACGCGGACTTGCAGAATGATCCGGCGGACATACCGGCGATGATTGAAAAACTCGATAAGGGTTACGATATTGTCGCAGGATGGCGGTATGATCGTAAGGACAAGTTTCTTTCCCGCCGGCTTCCCTCCATGGTGGCGAACAAGATTATTTCATGGACAACAAAGGTGTATCTGCACGATTATGGGTGTTCTCTGAAGGTTTTTCGCAGGGACGTGGTGAAAAACATACGGCTCTACGGCGAGATGCACCGGTTCATTCCGGCGGTGGCGTCATGGATGGGCGTAAAGGTCACAGAAATAAAGGTAAACCACAGGCCCAGGGTCGCAGGTGTTTCCAAGTATGGGATGGGACGCACGATTCGTGTGTTGCTTGACCTTATAACTGTAAAATTCCTGCTCAGCTATTCGGCCAGCCCCATACAGATATTCGGCCTGATCGGGGTTGTCAGCGGAACGCTGGGGTTTTTCCTGGCTTTGTGGTTGTCGGTTCAAAAGCTGTTTATGGAAGTGCCGCTTGCGAACCGTCCGGCGTTGTCGCTGGCGGTGTTGCTGATTTTCATCGGTGTGCAGTTTATATCGATCGGCCTTCTGGCGGAGATGCTGTCAAGGACATACCACGAGTCCCAGGACAAGCCGACTTACGTAGTCAGAAACGTTCTCGAATAAAGGCGCGGGGCGGATGGCGCCTGTCCGAAGGATTGGTAAAAACCTTGTCTTCAAAACTCTGACAGAGTTAATCGGGCGCACTCTGTCTTTTGTTTTCTATGTTGCGCTGGCCAGGTGGCTTGGCGAGGAGGCGTTCGGGATATTCAGCCTGCTCTATTCGGTCACGGCGGTGGTCGTTTTTCTTGTGGACCCGGGGCTGAACACGCTACTTATCCGCCAAACTCCCCGACACCCGGATTTCCTTCACGAATCGGCGGGAGCCATACTTGGGCTCAAGCTTGTGCTAACGGTATTCACAGTAGTCTTTACGGCCATCTATGGCGTTATAGCCGGCTATGATCACATGATGATAGGGTTGCTGGCGCTTATGGGGATCCAGATGGCCGGATTTGCGCTGACAGAATACGCTTCCGCCATATTCCAGTCCATGGAGCGGATGCAGATGGAGACGCTACTTGTGGGAGTCAGCAAAATATCTGTCACAGGTTGCGCCATAGCGGCGTTATGGCTGGGGGCGGGTCTGGAAACAACGTTGATAGTGATGACTTGCTCGCAGGTGGCGATGACCGTGTGGGCGCTGACGTGGACCGCCGGCAAGGGGGTGTCCCTTTCTCCCCGCCTGGACATAGTCGTATGGAAGGGTCTTCTGAAAAAATCGGCGCCTCTGGCGGCGATAACGTTTTTTACAATCGCCTACTACAGGGCCGACGTGGCCATGGCGCCATTTTTGGGGCTGTCATTGCAAGAGATAGGGTGGTACAGCGCGGGAGTAAAGATACTGGATGGGGTTCTCGCCATCCCCACATTGCTCATGGCGTCAGCGTTTCCAACTCTTTCAGGTAAGGCCGAAAGCCGCTATCCCGACTTTCGCAAGTGGATGAACGTGGCGCTTGGTCTTCTTGCTGTGTCGGGAATAATGGTTGGAGGATCGATCGCTTTTTTCGCCCCGGAGATAGTGTCGGCCTTGTTTGGAGAGAGGTTCAGTCCATCCTCTGGTCCGTTGTTATGGCTCGGGGCCGCCGCTTGCGTCATATTCATACGACATGGATTGGTGTACGCTCTTATCATAGACGGTAAATTCAGGACCGCGGCGATCATTGTGGCGTGGGCGCTTCCCCTGAATGTTACAATGAACCTGGTATTGATACCTTTATATGGGCTAGACGGAGCCGCTGTAGTAAAGTGCCTGACCGACACAGCAGTAGTAATCAGCGCCGCCATAGCCTGGATTAAAACTGGAGCCGCAAATAACCGATGACAGAACCGGGACGTCAGTCAAGGATTCTCGACCTGGGATGTGGCAGGGCCAAGCGTGAAGGCTCCATCGGGCTGGACCTGACCCTTGAGACGTCCGCCGATGTGGTGGCGGATATGGATAGCGCCCATCTTCCATTCAAGGATATGACTTTCGACGAAATTGTAATGTACGATTCGCTGGAGCATGTGTCTGATGTGCGGGCGACACTGATAGAGGCCGCGCGCATATTGCGTTATGGAGGCTTCATATCCGTCCGGGTTCCACATTTCAGCTCATTGCACGCCTATAGCGATTTTACGCACCGAAACTTTTTTTCCGCAGAAGGATTGCGAACGCTTTTTAATGACGATCCCGGTTATGGGCATTATACAATTCAGGACCTGCGTCTGGCCAGGCTTCGCATAACCCTTTGGAGAGCCTGGCGATTACTCGGGATTGAATGGTTAGCCAACCGGTTTACGCTGATTTACGAAAAACTGTTTGCTTTCAGATTCCCTGCCATGAGCATGGAATTTCGTTTGACCCTGAGGGAAAAATCGGTTAAAAGTTAGCGTGTAGTGTAATTTCACTCCTGCCTGGCGTATTTCTTTATTGAGCCGCTAATCATCGAAAAGTTGGCAATATTATGAAGTAATGGGGGAATCATAATTTGAAGATCGGGATTGATATCCGGACTATTAACAAGCCCAAGTCCGGTGTGGGGTACTATGTCACTAATTTAATTCGTAAATTCCAGCAAATCGACCGATGTAACGAGTATTGCCTGATCTCCAACAATGGCGCGTACAAATCTGAATTCCAGAACAAACCGAATTTCAGTCATTGTACAACAAGAGTATCGAATGAAAACCATGTCATTGGTGACATTTGGGAAAGCTTGTACCTGCCCCACTTTTTGGAGCGCAAAGGCGTAGAAGTTTTTCACGGACCGGCTTTCATGATCCCTCTTCGTCGGGGCCCCATTCGAACGGTCGTCACCATTCACGATATAGTGGCGTATAGAAAGCCGGAAACCGTGCCTTTGAAGTACGCGCTTTACATGAAATTCCTCATCAGGCTGGTCGCCAACAGGGCCGATCGTGTGATCACGCCCTCGATGTGCACCAAAAATGACCTGGTGGACAGGCTCAATGTCCCCAAAAATAAAATAGATGTTATTTACGAGGCGGTCAGCTCCAATTTCACCCCTCCCGATCCCGGGTATGCGCCAGATGAAATCAAGACCAAGTTCGGGATTCGAGACCGATACATGCTTTTTGCCGGCAATCTTGAGCCCAGAAAAAACCTCATCAGGCTGATGGAGGCTTTCGATCTCGCCAGCAAAAAGCTCAACGGCCAGTACCAGCTTGTTATTAGCGGCAAGAAAGGTTGGCTATACAGGGATATTTTGCGGACATATGAAAGGCTGAACAGGAGCAATGATATTATCCTTACCAATTACGTCAACGAGAAAGACCTTATAAAGCTTTACCAGGCGGCCGACATGTTTGTGTTTCCCACCCTTTATGAGGGGTTTGGCCTGCCGCCATTGGAGGCTATGGCCTGCGGGACTCCTGTCATCACGTCGAGAAATTCATCGCTTCCGGAAATAACGGGAGACGCGGCGGTGCTTATCAATCCGTTCGATATAGAGGAAATCAGCGAGGCGATGGTAAAAGTAGCCTCTTCGGATTCATATCGAAACGAGCTGGGGCGCATGGGCATCCAACAGGCCGGACGGTTTTCATGGACAAACACCGCGCTTAAGACGCTGGAGTCGTACCGTTCCGTCTTGTAGGGATCTTCTGGGAACCGTTTCCCGGCGCTTCGCCGGTTTTGTGGAGAGCCCAACGCAAAAGATATGAACTTGTTTTCACTGTTTATTATTTTCCTGGCGGCGGTTTCGTCAGTCTTGCTGGTGGATTTTGTCTTTAATCCGCTCGGACTCGGTCCCGAGCCGGATAATTTCCTGGATGACAGGTTTTTTCAACAACCGGAAAAAGATCTTTCATCGCTAGCTCTCCTCATCGATGGCGAAGAAGGGTTCAACGCCGCGTTAAAGGCTATCGAATCGGCGAAAAAGACCATAACCGTGCAAACGTTTATCTGGAAAGATGACGAAACGGGAAGACAGGTTGTGGCAAAGCTGGAGGAAGCCGCGGACAGGGGTGTAAAAGTGAGCGTAAACAAGGATATGCTTGGGAGTTTTTTTGAGCTGGGGGACCTGTTTAAGGGAAAGCCAAGCCCCGTGTTCGGTGACTCTGATTTCAGGGGCCATAACAACATTACTATAAAAACAAACCTGCTAGCAGACACGGATCACAGCAAATATTACATCGTGGACGGGAGAATCGCCGTTTTCGGGGGCATGAATATCGCCGACGAATATCGTACAAAGTGGCACGATTACATGGTGAAAATTGATCATCCGACCTGGGTGGGGGCGTTTGAAAAAAAGACGCTCCAGTCAGCCCGATGGCCTTCCGATGCGCCATATGCGCTCGCCACGAATGACCGGTACGCCACGGAAATACGAACCGCGCTGATCCAGATAATAGACCGGGCGAAAAAAAATATAATCCTGGAGCATGCGTATTTCTCTGATGGAAAAATCATCGAAGCTGTCAAGCGCTCCCTGCGTCGTGGTGTCCAGACGCATGTAATTCTCCCGGAAGAACCAGACACACACCTGTATGCAAACATGGCTACGATCAACCAGTTGCTCGGCTCCCCCGGCTCTGACAACCTCAAGGTTTTGCTTTATCCGGGCATGACCCATGCCAAAGTGGCCCTGGTCGACGGGGTGATCGCGGCGGTAGGTTCGGCCAACCTCACGCCCAGAAGCATGCTGACCAGCCGTGAAGCGACGCTTTTTGTCCACGGCTCCAGCGACAGCCCCTTTATCAGCAGGTTGAAAACAAGGCTCGAGGAGGATATAAGAAAATCCCGGCGGGTTACAACGCCCTATAAACTGACTGCCTGGGAAAAAGCGGGCGCGGCGCTGGGAAAATATATCTGGTAAACGCCTTTATCGCTTCACAATCCATTATAATAAACAGATGCGCTTGTCTGTGATAATCTTCCTCGGAACGATACTGATCCCTCACACTACATTGGGCGGTCCTGTTTTCCTGTCAGACAATGTTTTTTCACCCAACGGTTTTGACAGGCCCCATGGGGCGTCATTGGTGGAGCTCGAAAATGGCGATCTGCTGGCCACGTGGTTCTCGTCAAAAGTAGAGACAGGGAGCGACGCCAGGATTTTCGGGGCTCGCTGGAGCTGTAAAACGCATACCTGGACTTCGCCCGCGACAATTATACCTGATGATTACTCCAAGTCTGTCGGCAACACCGCGCTGTTCAGGGATGACGACGGCATTTTATGGATGTTTTTCGCCGTGGTCAGGATCGGTGGATGGAGCGGGTCGATGATAGACTATGTGCAGTCCCGCGATGAGGGGGAAAGCTGGAGCGAGGGCAAAACCCTGGTGTACCACCTGGGCAACCTGCCGAGAAACCTGCCTATCCGTGTCGGTGACCATACTATGCTGGCGCCCTTTTTTATCGATTTTATGTACGAGACAAACCTGGTTGGATCATACACGGCGCTGATCAAATATAAGGACGGTGAAATCCTGGAGAAAACATACGCATCCGTGGATGATTACGACTCTATCCAGCCGACCCTGGTAAAATTGCCGGACGGGCGTATCCTTATGCTAACCCGTGACAAGTCCGACAGGTTCGTAAGAAGAGCCTATTCCACAGACAACGGCAAAAGCTGGTCCGACGTTACGATAACCACTGTGCCCAACCCCGGCTCCGCCATCAGCGCAATTTTCGTCGAGGAGATAAACGCGGTTTTGCTTGCCTATAACCACAGCCGGGTTGGCAGAAATCCCCTGTCGCTGGCCATCTCCATAGATTCCGGCAAAACATTTAAGCGAATAATAAACCTGGAGAGCGACCCGTCCAACCCCAAGGCCAGCTATTCCTATCCGACAATAATAAAAACGCGAGACGGGATGATACATATCATCTGGTCGCACGGCAACAGGTCCACCCTGAAACATGTCCGCTTCAACACAGAATGGCTCCGGGACGTGGCGGCAGGCCCGAAGCCCAACTCCACACCGGTCGACATAGCAGGCCAGCTCCGGTAAAACCGGGCGGTCAGGTTTGCGGCGGCGCTGTTTTTTCCCCTGATTTCTTGAGCAGATAGCCTTCGATGAAAATGTCTATGTCACCATCTAGGACGCGGTTGACGTTGCCAATTTCGATCCTGGTCCGAATGTCTTTTACCATCTGGTAGGGTTGCAACACATAGGAGCGTATCTGCGATCCCCACTCTATCCCCTTTTTTTCCCCGGTCAACCCTTCTACCTTGTCCCGAAACTTCTGTTGTTCCATGGCGTAAAGTTTTCCGCGAAGAACTTTCATGGCCGAGGCCTTGTTCTTGTGCTGGCTTCGTTCGTTCTGGCAGGCGACAACCGTGCCGGTGGGGAGGTGGGTGATACGCACCGCAGAATCGGTCACGTTAACATGCTGGCCCCCGGAGCCGGAGGATCTGTATGTGTCGATCTTGAGGTCCTCGTCCCTGATTTCTATTTCTATGTTATCGGAAAGCTCCGGTGTGACCATCACGGAGGAAAACGAAGTGTGCCTGCGCTTGTTGCTGTCGAAAGGGGATATTCGGACGAGCCTGTGCACGCCTACCTCGGCCTTGAGATAGCCGTATGCGTATTCTCCGGAGACAATGAACGTAGCCGATTTTATCCCGGCCTCGTCACCGGGCAACAGGTCCAAAATTTGTGTTTTGTACCCCTTTCGTTCGGACCAGCGCAGGTACATACGCATCAGCATCTCCGCCCAATCCTGCGACTCCGTTCCACCGGCGCCAGGATGAATTTCGACAATTGCGTTGCTGTCGTCGTGGTCGCCGGAAAGCATGGCGGCAAGCTCTATCTTGTCTATCCTGACGACCAACGACACCAGCTCTTCCATAGTCTGCGACACCAGGCTTTCGTCACCTTCTTCTTCGGCCAGCGCGCTTATTTCCTCTATGTCGTCAAGCTGGGTTTCAAGATTTTCAAAGTCCTCGATTATCCTGGAAACGTATGAGCGGCGTTTTAGCGCGGGGCGGGTGGCTTCCGGATTGTCCCAGAAACCCTCAGCGGCGATTTGTTTTTCCAGGTCGGCCAGTTCGGACTTTTTGATGTCCAGGTCAAAGATGGCCTCGGAGCCGCACCAGACGGGATCGAGCCTTGTTCAGAAGAGATCGGGATTCCTCGCTCATTTTTTCCTGCTTTTGGCGACGGGTTTTTTAGCCTTTTTTTTCGCTGGTTTGGCTGATTTTTTCACAGCTTTGGTTTTAACCTTGGCTCCTGGTTTTTTCACCTTGGCGGGTTTGCCGGCTTTAGGTTTAGGTGCGCTTTTTTTCTTGGTGGATGGTTTTGTCACGGTTTTTTTGCCCTTATTCCTGGTCGCTGCGATTAAAACCTTTTTCACCTCTTCGTTGGCTTTTATCAGGTTGTTTACATGTGTCCTGATACCCTTGGCCATCGATTCCTGGACGAGCACCATAACCAACTTTCCACTTGGGGTGGCTATCCCGGGAATGTCGGGGATCTGTATCTTTTTCGACTTATGATATTTTAGCCGCTTTTCCACTTCGGCATAGGTATACAGCTCGTCTTCGCTGTAACGATATGTCAGTTTGACGTAATCGCGCTCCTTAAACTCCAGCTTGTTGGAATTGTGGATAATGTTTTCCATTTTGGTGTCGACAGGCTTTTTGGCCGCCTTGTTCATTATCCTCACCACACTGTTAAAATATCTCTCCAGCTTGGTGCTCTTGGGCAGGATGCTTTCCGGTATCTTGGAGCTGATTTCAAAAGTAAAGTAGCCATCGGAAATCTGGCAGGGTCCGATTTCGTATGTTATTCCCTTTGTGAGAAATCGGTTTTCTTTTTTAGGAGTATGCTTTTCTATAAACTCCGCCCGCGCCGATTCCAGAGTTTCATTGATAGTTTGAAGGAAAATCTTGTTCCGAAGATTACCCATGAGAACTTGTTTCCACTTTGCTTGCTATAATTGTTTGTTATCTATTAACAGACTGATTTTTCAACCGCTTGGGCATGCAGGATAACAAAAACGGCCACTATGGTCAATTGGAATTATTTGAGATATCAGGTTCAGGGAATACTTTGCCTGTATAAACATATGAGATTGAAACCTCTGAAAAACCCTTTGGAAGCTGACATTTTTACTGATTTCCCGGTTATCTCAACATGTGATTCAAATCCTGCCGCCCATTAGCGGGCGTTTTTACTTCATATCGCAATCCCAAGACACACCTCTCCCGTGTCAGGTCATCGCAAGATTTACCGCCCGCTTGAGATTGCAGGCCAACCCGCATACCAACATCCAGGTACGGTTCCGTTCCATCCCGTAGTACCGCATCCGGCCCATCGAACACCAACGTTTCAGATCGG
>JAJRZK010000039.1 GCA_024275315.1 Nitrospirota bacterium | reverse complement strand
TGCCATCAACGCGGCGGCTAAAAAGTGGACTATGCCGATCAAAAACCGGAAACCTGCGTTGAATAGATTTATGATTGAGTTTGCTGGCAGGATGCCGGAAACAATGTAAACGGGCACTTACACAGAATTATTTACAGGCTCAATGGCCGTTTACACAGAATATCTGACAGACTCATAAACGCTCCCGGGAATCTATGGTTCATCTGATAAAACAAATGAGCCTCAACTGTGAAGGCTTTTAGTGACTGGTTCAACCGTTCAATCCACAAGCTATTCAGCCGCATCGGTTTCCGCTTTTTTTAATTTTGACTCTACCTGATTTTTCAGCCTGATGAATTCGACGCTTAGTTTACGCAGTTTTTCCATACACTTTTTATTCTGGTCCAACAGCTTGGCTTCCAGGTCTTCCTTGTCTTCATAGTTTTTCAGTTTTCTTTCGAGCGCCCTTTTTTTTTCAAGTAGCTTGAAATATTCAAAATCAGCTTCATTACGCAGTTTTTTCCGTTCTTCATCAGCGGCGCTGACTTTTCTTTTTTCCCTGCCCAGCTCCGTTTCAAGCTCTCCAATCCTGTCATGTAGTTTCTCGATGGAATGATCGTCGCAATATGAGAATTTAATGGAATCACTTACAAAACGGGTGCGGCACCCGCAAGGAAAAGTTATTTCTTCTTTCATTTTTCCCCCTTCCCGGAATCTATGGGCGGAAGACCCGATCGCACCACCGTCCGCGCCGAATGTCAGCTTATCAGAATATCCATCGCCGCGGAAACGTTTGACACCGGAACCAGCTCGACCCCCTCAGGCGCCGACACCATCTTTTTCGGTTTCGGAATGACCGCCTTTGTAAAACCGAGCATGGCCGCTTCGGCCAGTCGCGGCTCTATCCTGGACACCCCCCTTACTTCACCGGACAGGCCCACCTCGCCTATTATCACTGTGCCGGCGTCGATTGGTATGTCGCGGAAGCTGGAGACTATCGCTATGATGATACCAAGATCCACCCCCGGCTCGTCCACCCGAGCGCCGCCCGCTACGTTTACAAACACATCTTCGCCCATCAGGTGGAGCCCTCCCCGTTTTTCGATGATCGCCAAAAGGATGGCCACCCTGTTCGGATCGACTCCGGACATGGTGCGTCTTGGTGTCGGATAATGGCTGGAAGAGACCAGCGCCTGTATCTCCACTAGAAGCGGCCTCGTCCCGTTCATGCAGGCCGATACGACCGATCCCGACACGTCGCCTGGTTTGTCGGAAAGAAACAGCTCCGAGGGGTTGTCCACTTCCATGAGTCCTTCGTTTTTCATCTCGAACACGCCTATTTCGTTGGTCGATCCGAACCTGTTCTTCACACCACGCAGAATCCGGAAAGGTCCCCCGCTTTCTCCTTCGAAGTAAAGCACCGTATCGACCATATGCTCAAGTAGCCTGGGACCTGCTATTGCGCCATCTTTTGTGACGTGGCCTATAAGAAACATGGGGACGCCCGTGGATTTGCATATTCCAAGCAACCGGCCGGCGGCTTCTCTGACCTGCCCGACCGTTCCGGGTGCGGATGGTATCTGGTCGGTGAATATCGTCTGGATGGAATCTATGATCACGAACAACGGCTTGATTTTATTTATATGAGGCTCAATTAGCTCCACCTGGGTTTCCGGCAGAACAAACAGGTTTTTTTCAAGACAGCCCAGACGTTGGCCACGCATCCTGATCTGTCCCGGCGATTCTTCCCCGGAAACATATAGCACCGCCCCTTTTCGGGCCACTTTCCCGGCCACCTGCAGAAGAAGCGTGGATTTTCCTATACCCGGGTCACCCCCTATCAGCGTGAACGATCCGGACACTATGCCGCCGCCCAACGTCCTGTCCAGCTCTCCTATGCCTGTGGAAAATCGGCTCGCTCCGTTTGATGTGACATCTGAAATGACAACCGGCCCGTTGTCTCCATCAGGAGACGCCCATCGCCGGCCACTGTTTAAAGACTTTGTGGAGGTTTCGATCTCTTCGGCAAAAGAATCCCACTGGTCGCAGGTGGGACATCTGCCCATCCACTTGGCGGTTTTAAAGCCGCATGATTGGCACACATACTGGATAGATGTTCTAGCCATGGCTGGTGAGTAAACCTTCAAAAAACATGGTATATTATAACACTGGACGCCTGTCCATAAAACGCCCGATATGCACGGCGTTGATACGGGGAAATTAAGCAAGACTGAACAGGAATGAGATTTACAACTATCCTTGACAGGGTTGACATGGCCCGTGCGGGTTTTATCTTTTGCCTTACCCTGTTTTTTACCGCCATGTCGGCTTCGGCGGGATATTCACCTATCGTGGCCAAGGCGGTGTATGTCAAAGGTGTGGCCTATGTTATTTCCATAAAAACCTCCAAGCGATCACGGGTCAGGTTGAACATGTCTTTTGCCGAAGGTGATCGGCTTGTCACCAAGTCGAATGCGGCGGTGGAGATAAGGTTCGACACTGGAGATCTTATCCGGTTGGATAAAAATACGGATATGGTTATCCGTTCATTGCACAGGGACTCCAGCGGGTCCACGTTTCAGGTGTTCAGCCTCCTGGTGGGGAGGGTGAAATCGGCTGTATCGAAGCTTTTTAACAAGGCGTCGAAATTTGAATATCGCACGAAGACCGCGATTTGCGGTGTCGCCGGCACTCCTCCGTTTTTCGTAGAGTATTCCGATAAGGAAGAAAAGACATCCATTGATCTTGTCGGAAAAAAAGGCGAGCCGGGGGCGTTGCGGGTGACCGGGCTGGACGCATCCAATACGGTCGTTACCGTATTATCCGGGTTTGGCACAAGTGTCTCCTTAGGTGGTATGCCGGATATGCCCATGGAAATTACATCCCAGAGGTTCAGACAGCTAAACAACGCCGTTCGGTTCCATTCCAAAATTTACAACCGGCCACATGATACTGCGCCTCCCGCCAGGACTGGCGACGTTGGTAGCCAGGATGGTCAGCAAAACGAAGGGCCGGGCGATGGACAAGGTCAAGGGCCGGGCGATGGACAAGGTCAAGGGCCGGGCGATGGACAAGGTCAGGGCCCGGGTGACGGGCAAGGTCAGGGCCCGGGCGACGGGCCTGGTGGCCCCGGAAAGTTTGGACCCGGGTTTAATACCCGGGAAAATCTCGTTATAAACGATCTATCAAGCAAGGTATCCAGACCGCCGCAGGTGGCCCCGGAAAACGCGCAATCCATAGAGGCGGTGGAGGACCAGTCCAATTCCGGCCAGGGAATGTCCGGGCAGACTATCCAGGATTCGGATCAAGGAGTGGAAACGCCTCCTTCAGCCAGAGTGAACATCAGAATTAACCTGAAATAACGTCATGCTTTTTCGTGCCATTTTTTCAGCTTGGCTTGTTTGTCTCGTATGCGCTTGCCCTGGTTGGGCGGATTCTTCCACCAATGACAGGCCCCATCCCTGGTTGCTGTCTGTTTCCGGTAATTATGGTTCGTGGAGCACGACCGACCTTGACAGGAACGGGACCCAGTCGCTCGGTTTTTTTCAGCTTGCCTACGGAGTTGAAAGCTGGGGCGTAACCCTTACAGGCATTTTCGCCAATACTTCCTACAAGGCGGATGAGAACATTGATCCGTTCGAGATTTCAACTTTTTCGGACACCGACATATCCACATACTTTCAGCGCAAATTCAAGAATGTAACCATCAGAGGCGGTATAGATCTTCGGGCGCCCACGGGCCAGTCCGCGTTTTCAGAGGATGATCTGGGCCGGATGCTCACCGACGATTTAAGCCTGGATCTGATGATACTTAATTCTTACGGTGGTGGTCTGAACATCGCCCCGCACCTTGTGGCGGCGTTCAAGTTTGGCGACGCGGTGATAGGGGTCGGTTTCCGATACGAATACACTGGTGTCTATGAATCTGTCACAGACACGTCCAGCCAGTATAACCCGGGTGACAGGATACTGGGCCTGATCAACGCGGCCTGGACAATATCCGGCAACAGCTATATTTTGTCCACGTTTTCATATACATACCTGGGCATTGACCAAAAAGACGATGCGGACATTTTTCGTGAGGGGGACAAGGTGTCCCTGGAGGTTCGGTATATCCGCCGATGGGGTGACGCGCTTAACACGGTGTTGAGCGTAAGGGCCACTACACAACAGCAAAATGAATCGTTGGGGGAGGACGACGTCATCATCACGGAAGTGTCGAACTCGAACAACAATATTTACGAGGTTTTCTTAAACAGTGTATACAGGCGCTCCAGGGGATTGTCGATAATTGGGTTGGTAGGGTACAAGTATGTCCAGCCCAACGGGTACGCCGAAGATGACTCGCTGTACGACGCCGGGCGGGCGAAGATATACGTTGAGCCTGGGGTTACCTGGTATTTCAGCAGGAGGATGTACACGTCGCTGAAATTCCGATATTCCATAATAAAGGACAAGGCGGATACTTCTTCATCCGAGGACGCCACTTATAATGTTTTTAACACAGACATCGGGATGGTCTACAGGTTCTGAACAGATCCCTGAAAACAGGGTTGTTTGGGTGGAACTGGCTACGATAAACCATATGCGTTACTGACTCTTTGGTTGCGAGGCGGCTTGGCTTTTAAAAGACTTTATTTGCTGTGGCTTTTGATTCTTGCCGCTGTTGCGTTCAAGCCTCCTGTTATTGTCAAAACGTTCGATCTGAAGATTTACGATCTTTTAATACGGTATTCCGCCCCCAACCAGCCGGATCCTCGAATCGCAATAGTCGGTATTGACCAGAAATCTCTCAAACAGTTCGGCCGATGGCCCTGGAGCAGGGACCTGATCGCCCAAATGACGGAGAAACTGCGCCTTTACGGGGCGAAAGTTATAGCCCTGGACATGACTTTTTCCACACACACAGACGCAGGATACGCAACGTTGCTCGACAAACTGGACCTGTCGATCCGGGACGCCGGGATCAAAAGCGCCTATCCCGGCTTTTACGAGGAATTCAGCGAAATCAGGAAAAACGTCTCAAAAGACCAGGCGCTCGCCGACTCGATACGCAGGGCGGGCAACGTTGTGACCGGGATAATTTTCCAGGATGTGCGAGAGGCGACGCAGGTGGCTTCATCGTCCTCCGCGAACAGCCAGGCCACCATAAAACCTTTCAGCGTGAAGCTTGTTCGACGCGCGCCCGACAGTGCAAACGCTCATATATGGTTCAAGGTTTACGGGGTGGAAGTCAACGTGCCGGTTATCCAGGAAGCGGGCTTTGCCACCGGTTTTCTTAACACGTGGACCGACCAGGACGGTGTTATACGCAACCAGCCGGTCATCATGGAGCACCAGGGCGAGTTTTATCCATCGCTGGCGTTGGCTTCCGTGATGGTGTACACGGGGACCAAAAACAGCGCCACCATTTATTTTACCCACGGAGTTCTGGAGGGAATAGACCTCGGAGGTAATCTAGTTGAGATCGATCCGTTTGGAAGAATTTATATACGTTATATGGGGCCGGATCTGACTTTTGACGTTATCTCCGCCGCGGATGTTGTCACGGAACCTGAAGACAGCCAGAAGATGCGCAAGGCTATAGGCGGCAAGCTGGTTTTTATAGGCGCCACCGCCAGCAGTGTTTACGATCTTCGGGTGACACCTCTTGGCATCACGGCCGGCGTGGAGATACAGGCCAACACCGCCGCTACTCTTTTAAACGGTAATCCTGTCACCAAATATGGATGGCAACACATATACGATGTGATTCTTGCGTTGGCCCTCGGCCTGGCCCTGTATGTCGCTCTGCCCAGGATGAGTGTCTTCAAGGGCGTTTCGCTTGGTTTCGCCGCTCTTGCCGGGATTTTGTTGTTCAACTACTATAACTTTGCGGTAAATTCACTGTGGCTCAACAGCGTGGCTCCAGCCATGGCGGTTATCGTGGGTTTTATCGGGATAACCGTCAACCAGTTCCTTTCAGAGCAACGCTCCAGACGGTTTATCAAGGATGCGTTTTCCCGCTACCTGTCACCCAAGATCATAAACCAGATCATCGCCAACCCGAACATTCTCAAACTTGGCGGGGAAAAAAGGGTGATGACCGCTTTTTTCTCTGATGTGGCCGGTTTTACGAGCATATCAGAACAACTGGAACCGGAAGAGCTGGTGGGGTTGCTTAACGACTATCTTTCGAGGATGACTGATATCATCCATGAGTTTGACGGAACGGTGGACAAGTTTGAAGGCGACGCGATCATAGCTTTTTGGGGCGCCCCGATCCCGGTTGAGGATCATGCCGGGTTGTGCGTGGCTTCTGCGCTGGCGATGCAAAAAATGATAGTCGACACCACACCTGTGTGGAAGGAAAAATGGGGAGCCACGCTGAACACGCGAATGGGAATAAACACCGGGAGCATGGTTGTAGGCAACATGGGGTCCAAGGACAGAATGGACTACACCATAATGGGTGATTCTGTCAATCTGGCGGCCAGGATGGAGAGCGCAAACAAGTTTTACGGATCGAAAATCCTGGTTTCCGAGTTTACCCATGACCGTATCAAAGAACGGTTTCTGACCAGGGAAGTGGACTTGGCGAGGGTGGCGGGGAAGAAAAAAGCGATCAGGTTGTATGAAGTGATCGATGAGGCGGATAGCGCCACCATGGCCCAGCGTGAGTTGGTGAAGATGTTCGATGAAGCCCTTAAAACGTTCCGGAACCATGATTTTACCGAAGCGAAAGGCATGTTTGAAAAGGTGGACAAGTATTCTGGCGGTAAGGATATAGCCGTCAGGCTTTACATTCACCGATGTTCTGAACTGATAGCGTATCCGCCCCAGCCCGACTGGGACACAGTGTACGATCTGGCGAAATAATCCATCGGCATCCCCCGGAGGGGCGGGCGCCGGCGAGCTACTCCATCAATAGCGCGTAATCCTCATATTCGGTCGCGCGTTTAACATTTTGCACACGCTCACCCGACGATGGATGAACCGATGACCCGTCCGGGCTGATCCTGTCCAGAATCGAGAATACCAGGTCTATCCCAACCATCGGCAAGCCTGTCGCCACCATGGCGTTGGCCGCGAAGATGTCCGCCCGGGTTTCCATCCCGGGGCCGTACGGCTCGCCATCGTATGAACCACCCCAGTAGCTGGACAGGGAATGGCCCATCACTGAATGCCCCAGCTCGTGATAGATGACAAAAGCCATAGCTGATATGAACAGATTCTCAATTTTTTTGTCATAGACCTTTGTGTCAATAATGTATGAATCCGGAATCGTCTCCAGTGACCAGCCAAAATCACCCCCCTGAGCGTCGCCTACGATCTTGTCCAGCATATTCCCCAACGCCGCCTTATCCATGGGTAGCGCCGCCGCTTCGGAGGCTTTCTCTATAACCAGTAGCAATCCTTCATGGAGCGCGATTGTGTGTGAGTATGAATATGCCTCCAGAAGAGCGTCCGGGCAGACCAGGACAGATATGCCCGTCCCGGATTCATCATCAGGCGGGTCCGGGTGGCCAACTGGCGGAAATCTGTGTGAAGAGTTTTCCCCGTCTCCCTCTCCATATAGAACAGCGTCGCCAAAAGCGTTATTGAACCTGTTTAATATACCCTTAATTACAACCGCGAACCTGTCCTGCGCTTCTCCGCAATATTTATCGGACCGTAACGCGAGCTCTTCAACAAGTGCGGATTCGGCGCTGGAGAATCCCACGATATCATCGTTACCCACGTTACTGGTTTGAGTCAGGCCGGACGTCTTGCTGGTGGAGGAATCGGCGGCGCCTTCATGTCCCGGGGTGATACCGCACGCTCCTACAAGGATTGCAGCTGGCACAACTATGGCCAACCTGGCGAAACTGATAAAAATACATTTCATAAGTTCAAATATTATAACAAGTTAAGCCTGTCCCATCAAGCGGTTAGCCTTGCTCCGACGGCCTGATATTTTTTTGCGAACCGATGCGGGGCTGAAAAGGTGCAAGAATCGACCCGAATCATAAAATTTTCAGAAGGAAAATTAGCTGTAATCAGGTTCGTAAAGAAGGCCGGTTGGATTGTTTCTGGCAGGGTCTTTCATTGTAATTGACTCCGATCGGCTTGTTTAAGGGAATTTTGGCCGCAAATTCGACCAGTTCCTGATCGGACGGGTTTTCATTGAACAACGCCATAAGGTCATACTCGGCAGGCACTTCATCACACAACCGCAGGATACCGCGCGCGGATAGCCACAGCCGGTTGCAAGCGCCACAGTTCAGGCGGGAATCGGGTGTGATGATTTTGATGGTCGAGTCGTGCTCGTCAAGATGCCATGGCTTGTTTCTGATCGCAGAACCTTCGGCCCTTACAAGGGTATAGTTTTTTCTTATGCGCTGGAGGATCTGCTCCTGTGTGAATGGGGGGGTGTCAAGCGTGATCCCGTCTTCGATCAGGTACAGGTCCAACCCGGAAGCCACGGCCCAATCCACCATATTCTCTATCTGGTGATTGTTCACCCCGCCAAGCAAATGCATTTTGATGGCAAGCGGGAGGTGACAAGTTTTCGAGGCGGTGTTTATGCCCTCCAAAATGGATTCAAGGTTGTCCTGGCCGGTGATATCCCTGAAAACAGACCGGTCCAGAGTGGGCAACGACACGAATATCCTGTCAAGGTTGCGCAACGCAAGATCAGGAGCCATTGAGCCCAAAAGCTTCCCATTGGTAGCGAGAGAGACTTTCAGCTTTGGTTTTATCTGCCCGAGCCCCGTCAGAAGGTCCAATATATCCGGCCGGAGAAACGGCTCCCCTCCGGTGAGACGTACCTTGTCAAGGCCAAGGGCGGCCATAATCCTGATAAAACGAAGAATATCGTCTGAAGGGAACAGGCCGGCCAGCTCCCTTTCGGTTCCGCTACGGCAATGCGAGCAACTGTAATGACAGTTGTCGGTAACTGAAACCTGTATCAATTCCAGCAGGCGGTTGAATTTATCTACAAGCACCAACTTGTCCTGAAAAGATCGAGCTTAATCCCAAATTCTACCTTTTATTTTCATGATAGTGTCAATTTTATTCAGAATCGGCGCTACGCGATAACATAAAATCGGGTGTGAGAATTGTTG
Organism: Nitrospirota bacterium; assembly: GCA_024275315.1. Classification (GTDB taxonomy): domain Bacteria; phylum Nitrospinota_A; class UBA7883; order UBA7883; family UBA7883; genus JAJRZK01. The sequence goes on along the minus strand of JAJRZK010000039.1, from coordinate 18,320 downwards.
TTCACCGTTTTGGCGGGAGAGCCGGAATCCGACTATTCAAATTCACCCCTGCGCCCGGAAAAGGTTTTCAGATATCTCCTGGTTTCAGACACGATAACCGGTGAAAGCATCAGTAGTCCCACCAGGTTCGGAAACGCCATAAGGCCGTTTGCTATGTCGGATAAAAGCCACACCACGTCAAGCTTCATGGTCGCGCCTACAACTATCAGGACGCAGAAGATTATCCTGTATGGAACGATGCCCTTTTCCCCCGTTAACGACTCCAGCGCCCGTTCGCCGTAATAACTCCATCCCAGCATGGTGGAATAGGCGAAAAACGCGAGAGATATGGTCACCACCATCGCTCCCGCCTGGCTTTTCATTCCGATGGAGAACGATTCCATGGTCAGCGGGGCCCCGTTAAGCCCACCAGACCATTGTCCGGAACAGATGATCACCAGCGCCGTCATGGAGCATACAACCAGCGTATCGATGAAAGTCTGTGTCATAGACACCAGGGCCTGGGCCACCGGCTCCCTGGTTTTGGCCGCCGCCGCCGCTATCGGGGATGATCCCAGCCCCGACTCGTTGGAAAATATCCCCCGCGCGACCCCCATCCGTATAGCCATCCAGATCGACGCTCCGGCAAAACCTCCGGACGCGGCTGTGGGTGTGAAGGCGTGGGTGAAAATCAGGCCGAGCGCATGGGGTATCATGTCCACGTAGATCACCAGCGCCCAGAGCGACGCGGCCAGATAGAAAAGTATCATCACAGGAACGATCGCAGACGCGACCCTGCCTATCCACTTGATGCCGCCAAGAATCACAGCGGCGGTCAATATGGCCAGCGACAACCCTGTAAGAAGTTTTGGCGCGCCAAAAGAGCTGTGCAACGCGTCGGCCACGGAGTTTGATTGCACCATGTTGCCGATCCCGAACGAGGCTATGGTGGCGAATACGGCGAAAGCCGTCGCCAGGTGTCTCCAGAATGGATGTGGACCGATAGCCGCTATGTAGGTCATGGGGCCTCCCACCATGTTCTGGTTTTTATCGCGGTAACGGTACTTGACCGCCACCACCGCCTCGGCGTATTTTGTCGCCATTCCGACCAGACCTGTCACCCACATCCAGAACACCGCTCCGGGCCCTCCCACGGCTATAGCCGTGGCGACGCCTGCTATGTTGCCGGTGCCGACGGTGGCGGAAAGCGCAGTCATCAGCGCCTGGAAATGCGATATGTCTCCCTCGCCGTCTCGCTCCTTTCGTTTGACCAGGGCCATGACAAGCGCCGGAAACAGCCATGTAAATTGAATGCCACGCAATATGAACGTCAGATACAACCCTGTGCCCAGCAGTAGAATGATCGTGGGAACGCCCCAGACAAGAGAGTCTGCAAAGTTAAGCAAGTTCATTGGCTTCCTGCCCAAAACCTATGGTGAACGAACATCCGGTCGCCATCGGCGATTTGGATCTTCCTGATGGTCGCGAAAAGTGGTCGAAGCGGGATTATATATCGCAATGGCTGTTTTGTTCAACGTCTCTGGAACAGAGCCGCGATCTCCACATGCGCGGTTTGGGGGAACATGTCGAAAGGCTTGACCTGATGCAGGTCGAATCCGTGTTCGTGTAGCTCCGCCGCGTCCCGGGCCAGGGAAGGGGGGTCGCACGAGATATATATGATTTTTGATTTTGCCAGTGCGGTGATAGTCGGCGCGAACTTCTGCGCGCCACCCCTAGGCGGGTCGATAACGACCGCGTCGAATTCAAGGCCATGCCTCGCCAGTTCCCGCGCCGCTTCCAGGGCGTTCTGGCATGTAAAGCCGGTTGCGCTGACCTTTAGCCTTGCCCGGTTGGTCATGGCGTATTCTATCGCCTCGGGCGAGTTGTCTATTCCTGTCATGGCGGATCCATTCATGCCCAGCGCCAATGTGAAATTGCCCATTCCGCAAAACAGGTCCAAGCCGGTTTTACCTTCTGACAACCCGGCCATCCTGCGCACTTCATCGGTCAACAGCAGGTTGACAGACGGGTTGACCTGGCTGAAGGAGGCGTGGCCGAACAGCAGAGAACCCCCACCGGCAGTGGGGGTGGACAGGGTCAGGTCTCCAGATTCGACGGATCGGTTTTTCCATAATCCGACAACACCATTTACAGAGGTGATAGCGCTGGCGATACGGTCCATTTCCGCCTTGCTTGGTTTATCCCTGAAATAAAAGGCGATACGTCCATTCCCCTTTATGGCTTCCACACGGACTTCCCTGATTTTCCTGGCGAGCTCCGTGTCGTGGTTCAGATATTGGCTCAATTGGTTCATGATCGTGTTCACCGAATCGTTGGCCGCGGGGCATTGATCCACAGGGGCCAGACCGTGCGATTTTGGACGACGAAAACCAAGCGCCACCGATTCACCGGAAACGCTGACCAAAAGCCTCACCCTGGAACGGTAATGGAGCTGTTCCGGTGATCGCTCGCAAGGGCTGACGCTGGCAGGCGTCTTGCCTATCCGGCTGAGAAGCTCCTGGGTGATATTTCTTTTCCACCACAGTCCCACATCGTAATCAAGGCTTATCCAGGGACATCCGCCGCAGTGGCCGGATTGCGCGCATGGTGAGGGACGCCTGTCATCGGACGGTTCTATGACCTCTACAAGGTCCGCCAGGGCGTGTCTTTTTTTCTCGATTTTTACTCTGGCCAAAACGGTGTCGCCGGGCAGGGCTCCGCCGATAAAAACCACGCGGCCGTCGTCCATACGGCCTATTCCGTCTCCGCCAAAAGCGAGTCGGTCAATCTTTGTCCTGAAAAGGGTGCCGGTCACTGCGGGTATGGTCTCGCGGGTCAGCGGGGAGACGTCACGGTTGTGGCGGAGCTTCGGCGCTCAGGTTCAATATCATCCCGGTCTCGTCGCAATCGGGGAATTTGTGACATCGAATACAATCATTCCATATTTTGTGCGGGAGCTTGGATTTGTCGACTGTTTCAAATCCCGCTTTCTCGAAAAAATCTGGCGCATATGTCAATGTGAAGACTTTCGGGACACCCAGCCGCCTTGCTTCTTCTATCGCGTGATAAAGCAGTTTGGCGCCTATCCCGCGTCTTTCATGTTGCGGGTCCACCGCCAGCGCTCTTATTTCGGCCAGGTCTTCCCACGATATATGCAAGCCGCATACGCCAAGGATTTTTTCGCTTTCCTCATATACGATATACTGCCGAATGGTTTCATAGAGCTCGCTTAACGCCCGGGGCAACATAAGCCCCTTGTCGGCGTGGATTTTTACCAGTTCCTGTATTTTTTTTGCGTCCTTGATTAACGCGGGGCGGAATACTCCTGTCATGGAGGGTACTGGGGCTCTCTGATTAAGGTTGTGTGTGTTGTCCATTTATCCAGTCTACCATTGTCATCCCCAGACAGCCACAGGCTGTTCACTTTAAGGGAACTACTATATAGTATGATCCGTTCCGGATAACGCGTCTATTTGTCCAGCCTGCCCTTGTCGGTTTCAGCCAGCCATAGGCTGATGCTTTTGGCGAACACTTTGGTGTCTGCTTCGCAGGCGATCCTGAAAAACCTGGTTGCGCCTTTAGAGTCCGGTTCCATTTTTGCGCCAGCGGCGGCGACCATTTCGATGATTTTCCTTGTTTGTTCATCTGCCATCGCTTTTGGATCGGGGCGGGGTTTCTCAGTTTTTTTCATATGATCGGCAGTGTTTTGCTTTGAAAAGCTCCAGACACCCGCCATGACGGCGAAACAGGCGAGGCTAAAAAGCAATAGTAACCAGAAACTCATCTCGCTCTCGGATGGACTTTGTCATAAATTTCCTTGATTCTTTTTCTGGCCACATGGGTGTAAATCTGGGTTGTCGTAATATCCGAATGACCCAGCATCTCCTGGACAGACCGCAGGTCCGCCCCCCCCTCCAGCAGGTGTGTGGCAAACGAATGCCGTAATGAATGGGGCGTGATATTTTTGGATATCCCGGCTATGCGCGTGTATTTTTTTATTGTTTTCCAAAACCCCTGTCTGGTCATCGGTTTCGAGAGTCTGGTGATAAACAGAAAGTCTGATGATTTACCTTTCAACAATCCGGCTCGGGCTTCGCTTTTATATCGAACAATACTTTCCACAGCCATTTCACCCAACGGCGCCACCCGTTCTTTCGAGCCTTTGCCCAGGGTGGTAATGTATCCGGCCTCAAGATTTACTTCATTAAGCTTCAGGTTAACAAGCTCGGAAACCCGCAGGCCGGTGGCGTACAGGGTTTCGAGCATCGCCTGGTCGCGTATGGCGCCGGCCTCTGCGGAGCGCGGTGCGGCCAACAGACGATCCACCTCCTGCGTTGAAAGCACGCCGGGAACCCTGCGCCATATTTTAGGTGATTCCATGGGTTCGGCCGGGTTCGACTCTGTTATCCCTTCGGCCACCAGATATTTGAAAAGCCCCTTGACCGCCGCAAGGTTGCGGGCGACAGACGCGCCCGACATCCCGGATTCGCGCAGTTTCTTCAAATAGGCCGTTATGCTCCCCGTAGTGAGCCGGGCCAGGGATTCCGGCCCTTCATACCCTGTGGCTAAAAGAAACCGTCTCCCGTCTCGCATATACGCCTCGATGGTGTTGGGCGCCCGGTTTTTTTCGACGGCGAGATAAGTTACAAATTCGTTTATTAGCGTATCCACTTCCGTCTTGCTTTTTACGAGATGGTTACAGGTAATATCCATCGGTTTCCGCCGCCAAGAGAACAATCAGTGATAATCGTTTTCATTTTAACAGACTTGGGAAAGATAATGACGAATACGTCGATGGACCGGCTAATGATTGGCCAGCCCCGGTCACAGGGGAAGTTTCACCAGAGAGCCACCTTTACCGGCGGATCTGTATAATGCGATGATCGTTTCCAGGGCCTTCAAGCCATCAATACCTGAAGATATCGATCTTTGACCGGTCTCGATCTCCCGTATGACATCCGATACACCACCGATATACGGGTTTACTCCGCCGCTTCCGGTTGGAAAGGGGACTTTTGCCAGTTCGGTAAACCCGGTGAACCTTTTACTTTTCTGGCATGTGTACATCTCTGAAACATGGTTCCCGAGCAAAACCCTTGCAGTGTCGGTCTGGATATCCAATTCAAAATGAAAATAGTTCCTCTCACCGCCGCCGACGATCATTCCCTTGACGCCATTTTGAAAATTCACAAGTCCCATAGCCGTGTTTTCTATATAATTTTTGCCGTCGGGCCTGTCCGTAAGCCCGATCACGGAGACGGGGTCGCCTGCGAAAAAACGGAAAAGGTCGACCATGTGTGTGCCGTCGTGAAACATGGTCCCCCCGCCATATTTTCTGCGGGACAGCTTGGGAGGGCGAGCCGAGAGCGTGTAACCTGTGATAAGCCGCAGTTGGCCCAGGTCCCCGGCGTCCAGCATCCGCTTTACAATCTGAAAATCCCGGCCCCATCGTCTTTCATGCCCGATCACCAGCGCTACGCCGTTTTTCCCGCAAGCTTTGACCATCCTCCTGGCTTGAGCAAGGTTAATGGCTATCGGTTTTTCGCAGTATATTCCCATGACGCCAGACTCGGCGGCGTACTCGACAATTTCGGAGTGGGTTTCGGTCCAGGAAGCCACGCTGAGAATATCGATCTTCTCTGTATCGATCATTTCACGATAATCTGTGTACAGCCTCCTGATTCCCCACCGTTTTGCGAAAAGCGATAGCCGGTCCTTGTTGATATCGCAACAGGCGATCATGCAAGTGGCGGGATGGGCGGAAAACGCGCCTGCGTGGGTGGCCGGTTTTTCACGCAGAGGATCGTCTTCGAGCAGGCTTGCGATCCTGCCGCACCCTGCGATGGCAACCTTGTATTTGTTTTTTCGCGGTTTTTGTTTTATGCGCGTTGTCATGCTTTATCCGTTCGCGGCGGCAAGTCTTAAACCTGAAATGGTGACGGTGGAGCGGAAAAAGAATTAAACCCTCTTGGGGTTATGCTCTACTGGATCGGCCCGACTATATCGTCGTCCTCCATCAAACCGCCCCGCCTGGAGCCAAACGGGCTGTTTAAAAACGATCTTTTGCAACCGGGGCACAAAATGAATATTCGCTCTTCAAAAACGTCGTTTTCCAGCTCAAAAGGTTCCATGTTCTCTATTTGCGTCAGCATCCGCTCGATTTCAGCGCCAGGATAGTCTATCTCCTTTATCATCCCTCCATCATCCCCCACAACTGTTATGCGGATAACATATCTTATGTCGCCATCGGATATGGTTTTGCCGCAACGCGCGCATTGTTCAAACATCATTGATCTCTCCTGGCGGTCATATGTACAAGGTAAAACCCGCCCACGTCTTCTGTTATCGATTCGATTATGAAAAATGGATTTAAAACTTTCACAAGCTCTTCGCGGGTGGAAAACCGGTCATAATGGCCATGATGGATCAACCAGTTTCGTTTGCGCCGTTTTTCACCTTTGTGCCTGAATTTCTCGGAAAAACATCCCAGAAGATAACGCCCTTCCTTTTTCAGCGTTCCTTTTACTGTTTCAAGGTATGAATCGGTATCGCCACGGCGGATATGGTGGAACACTCCCCAATCCAGCGCGAGATCAAAAACCCCGCTCTTGAACGGATATTCAAAAAAATCCGCGTGGACAAACAGAGGTCGAAATTTTTCCCCCCGGCGGTTTGTGGCGGTTACAAGCGGCTTGAAGACATAGTCTATCCCCACGGTGTGATATCCGGCCTTACCCAGCGTCATGGATCCTCTCCCGGAGCCAGCCCCTATCTCCAGCGCCCACCGACCGGAGCGTCGTCCAATGGTTCCCAGTGTTTTTTTCAGCCACTCGGTGTCGAACGCGTTTTCCCAGGGGGTGTCTGTTTCGTTATTGTATATTTCCTGATAATATTTGCGTTGCGACACGTAAATCTCATCATTGGCGATCTGTCTGAGCTTGGACTTATCCATAACAAGGCGAGTATATCGTATAACATACCGGTGCGCCACAGTCCGTGGAAAGACCAATATGGAAACTTTGCTATAAAGTGACGCTCATCCCGTCATGGCCGATGATTATTTCCCCCTCATATCCTGCGGAGGCCACGATATCGCCCACACGATCCGTATCGACAGAAGGATAGAAATGGGTGAGAATCAGCTTTTTCACCCCAGACCGTATTCCCGCCCGGGCCACCTGGGAAGGTTGCATATGGCCCTCCATACCCTCCCCGTCCGGAAAGGAACACTCCACCAACAGCGCGTCCGCGCCGCTGGCAAGCTCTGCCAGTTCATCGCAAGGACCTGTGTCTCCGGAGTAGGCCAATACCGGGCCGCCGTCCTGCTCGAACCTGTAGCCGACCGCGTTGGCTCCGTGCAGCATCGGGGCGGATCGGACTTTCAGTCCCGCGATTTCCCATTTATCCTGGCGCATTTCATCAATCAGGACAGAGTAATCGTCATCCATGATCCATTGCCCGAACGCGGCTGTAAGGTGGTCAAAAACCTGGGTGAACCCTTTCGGAGCGAAAATCCTTATATCCCTTCTGGACCCGGAACTTACGCAGTTCTTATAACTGAAAAGAAAAGGCACAAGGTCGGCGCAATGGTCCGGGTGGTGATGGCTGATGAAAATCGCCTCCACCCCGAATGGGTCCAGCCCCGCCTGGGCGATCCTGGCCACCGCGCCGGGACCCGGATCGATAACAAGCCGCAATGGACCTATAGACAGGAAGTAGCAGGCAGGCGCCCTTTTCATGGTGGGGTAGCATGTGCCGGTACCCAGCAATGTAAGCCGCATCACATTCTGGCCAGCATACTGTCGAGGCTGCCGGTATGGTATGACCCGTCGATAAACTCGTCGGAGGCCAGGATGTCTATATGAAGAGGGATCGTGGTTTTGATTCCGCCTATGTGAAATTCAGAAAGGGCGCGGTTCATTTTCGCCATGGCTTCGGCCCTGTCTATGCCGTGTACGATCAACTTGGCTACCAACGATTCGTAGTGGGATGTAACTTCCGACTGTACATACAACGCTGTGTCCACCCTGATCCCGGGCCCGCCCGGTATGTTAAGACCGCTGATCACCCCGGGGCTCGGCAGGAAGTTATATGGATCCTCCGCGTTCACCCTGCATTCGATGCTATGCCCGTAGATGCGGATATCTTTCTGGCCAAAGCGCAGACTTTCACCGGCCGCTATCCTAATCTGCTCCTTTACCAGGTCAAGACCGGTGACGCATTCCGTGACGGTGTGCTCCACCTGGATCCGGGTGTTCATTTCTATGAAATAATAGTTTTCATCCTTGTCACAAAGAAACTCCACCGTTCCCAGGCTTTTGTATCCGATCTGGCGCGCAAGCGCTATCGCGCTCTGGCCCATCGCCTCGCGGGTATCGGCGGACAGTGTGGCCGAGGGGGCTTCTTCGATCAGTTTCTGGTGACGCCGCTGGATAGAGCATTCCCTCTCACCAAGATGTATGACGTTTCCATGCGCGTCCGCCATGATCTGCATTTCCACATGCTTCGGGTTTTCTATGTATTTTTCCATGTAGATCGAGGGGTCGCCGAAAGCGGCTCCCGCCTCGGACCGAACCACCTCGAACGATGTCGCCAACTCCTTGTCGGAACGGACTATTCTCATGCCCCTGCCCCCTCCACCCGAGGCGGCTTTCAGGATGATCGGGTATCCGATTTCTCCCGCCGATTCCAGCGCGTCTTCCGCCGATTCCAGCGTGACGTTCGATCCCGGCACAACGGGCACTCCTATCTGTTCAGACAGTTCTCTTGCAGTGGATTTGTGCCCCATCTGTCGAATATGATCCGCCGTGGGACCGATAAAAGTTATCTTGCACGACTTGCAAATTTCGGCGAATCCGGCGTTTTCCGCCAGGAAACCGTAACCGGGGTGGATGGCGTCGGCTCCGGTTATTTCGGCGGCGCTGATGATCGCCGGGACGTTAAGGTAGCTTTTCTCCGAAGCTGAAGGGCCGATACAGACGGACTCGTCTGCGAATCGAACATGGAGCGAATGTTCATCGGCGGTGGAATGAACCGCCACGGTGGATATGCCGAGCTCCTTGCACGCCCGGATGATGCGTATGGCTATTTCTCCACGGTTGGCTATCAGGATTTTATTAAACATCGGCTGTGTGGACGGAAACGTTGGTGGATAACAAGATCAGGATGGCTCAATTTCAATCAGCGGCTCGTCATATTCCACGGGCTTGCCGTTTAACGTGAAAATGCGAGCCACCCGGCCATCGATGTCGCTTTCTATTTCGTTCATGAGCTTCATCGCCTCTATGATGCAAAGTGTCTGGCCTTTGCGGACAATGTCACCTTCTTCGATATAAGGCGGAGACGTGGGGGACGGAGCCCTGAAAAATGTTCCGACCATAGGCGCTTTTATCAGGTGACCGCCAGCGCCGATCTCACCTTCCGGGACTGGTGTCCGGGAGGAGTGAGAAGTTTGCGCCTCCGTAACAGCCTCAGCCGGAACATGGGGTTGCTCCGGGTGAACCTCGATTGTTGTTGGTGGTTGGCTTCCTTTCTTTATCTGCACTCGCAGACCTTCCTGCTCAACTTCCAACTCCGAGATTTTGCTATTCTCAAAAAGCCTGATTAATTTCTTTAGATCGGAAAAATTCATCAGATTCCCTATTTGGTTGCTGTTATTGGTCCCCACCCTGGATTGCGATACAATATGAGTAATTATGATTCTAGCGTAAAATGGCCGAAAATTGGTAAATAATCGTGATTTTTTAATATTTTCCCTCAAATATTATCATTTTTATTGTTTTCGGTGCGGAGCACACGTAAGCCAGGAGTAACTATATGTAACATATTCCGGTTCACGGTCGTCGGTTGCTGTTTTCCATCAGAAGCGTTCCGCGATGTTTGAGTAAAGAGATGAATCGTGGCGTGTGTCAGTGTGTGTCATGGTTGAATACGGCCTGTGTATTGCCGGATGCGCATGGTAGCCGTTGACGGACAAATTTCGGGCGTGTACATTGAATTATTGATCGTACAGCGCAAAGGAAGACAATGCCGCGAACTACAATGCTGCTCATTCTGGATGGGTGGGGAATATCGGACGCTGAAGAATGGAACGCGATAAGGCAGGGAGAGACTCCTTTTTTTGACCGGTTGAACCTGGAGCGCCCTTTTAAGCCGATAGACGCTTCTGGCGAGGCCGTTGGTTTGCCGGTGGGGCAGATGGGTAATTCTGAAGTGGGGCATCTGAATTTCGGCGCGGGGCGTGTTGTGTATCAGGACCTCTTAAGGATATCGAACGCTGTCCGGGATGGCTCGTTTTTCGCTAACAGAGCACTGCTGGACGCAGCGGGCAAAGCCATCCAAAACAACGCCGCGCTTCACCTTTGCGGGCTTGTGTCTGATGGTGGTGTGCACAGCTCCATGGAGCATATTACGGCGCTGGTTGAATTGGCCCGTAAAGCCGGCCTTTCAAAAGTTTTTGTCCACGCCTTGACCGACGGCCGTGACACGCCCCCTGATTCCGGCCTGGGCCATATAAGCGATCTTGAAGGTGGCATGGAGCGTATCGGCGCAGGGAAAATCGCCACGGTGCAGGGCAGGTTTTATGGCATGGACAGGGATAGCCGATGGGAGAGGGTAAAAAAGGGATACGACTTGATGGTCCATGGCGAGGGGGCCAGGTATGGTTCCGCTGTTGAAGCGATTCGGGCGAATTATGATCGCGGAGTGACAGACGAGTTTATAGACCCCAGCGTCATTATGGACGGGGAGCGCCCCGTGGGTCTGATCGGTGACGGGGACGAAGTGATCATGTTCAACTTCCGCGCCGACAGAATGCGGCAGGTTGTCCGCTCTATATATGATCCTTCATTCGCCGAGTTCAACCGGGGTGTGGCTCCAAGGGTGAACGTCACATGCCTGACGGAGTATGACGCCAGGTTCGGCCTCCGTGTGGCTTTTGAAAACATCGTTCTGAGGCAGGGTTTGGGCCAGGTTCTGGCGGAAAACGGGATGGCCCAGTTTAGAACGGCCGAAACGGAAAAATACGCGCATGTGACGTTTTTTTTCAATGGAGGCGTAGAACGGATGTTCGAAGGGGAGTCGCGCAAGCTGATACCGTCGCCCAGGGTCAGGACATATGATCTCAAACCCGAGATGAGCTGTGTGGAGGTGGCCAATACTGTTATCGACGCGCTGGAATCGAACAAATACAATGTGGTGGTCGCCAACCTGGCCAACGGGGATATGGTGGGACATACAGGCGTGTGGGAGGCCGCGCTTAAAGCTGTCAGCGTTGTGGACGCCTCGGTGGAACGTATAGCCGAAGCGTGCGGGCGCGTGGGGGCGGAATTGCTGATAACGGCGGACCATGGAAACATCGAATGCATGAGCGATGACAATGGAAAACCGATGACCGCGCACACGACCAACCAGGTTCCCTTCTATTACATCGGTCGCGGTGGATATAAAATACGCGAAGGCGGCAGGTTGGCTGATGTGGCTCCAACGATACTAAAACTGCTGGATATAACTCAGCCAAAAGAGATGACCGGCGCGACGTTGCTGGTATGATCCGGGTTTTTGGGGCAATATAGATTACTTTAGTTACCGTCAGGGAAACAATGTCTGGAAGATTCAACTTCGATTCGCTCCGTGATTTTATCTCGCACCTGGAGATGGCCGGGGAACTGGTCCGGATAAAAGAGCGGGTGTCCCCGTCGCTTCAGATAACAGAAATAACCGACCGGGTCTCCAAATCTCCCGGAGGCGGCAAGGCCTTGTTGTTCGAAAACGTGGATGGCGGTGAAATACCGGTTCTTATAAATGCGTTTGGCAGTGTCAAACGCATGGCGATGGCCCTGGGGACCGATGATGTCAATCATATAGCCGATGATATCGATCGCCTGATAAACATTAAAGCGCCCGGGAGCTTGTCCGATAAACTGGCCCTGTTTCCCACCCTGTTCAGGATGACCAGATTCCCGCCAAAAATGACAAACGAGAAAACGCCCCCCTGCCAGGAAATAATACATACCGGTGATGATATTGACCTGTTAAAACTACCGGTTCTGAAATGCTGGCCCCAAGACGCGGGCAGATTCATTACCCTGCCCCTGGTGATAACAAAATCGACCGCCGGGGTGCGAAATGTCGGCGTGTACCGGATGCAGGTTTTCAATGGAAGGACTACCGGCATGCACTGGCACATCCACAAGGACGGGGCGAGCAATTTCGACGATCACGCAAGAGTGGGACATGAGCGGATGGAAGTGGCGGTGGCGATCGGGTGTGATCCCGCCACGGTGTTCGCCGGGACCGCGCCCATGCCGCCGGGGCTCGATGAGCTGTTGCTGGCCGGTTTTATACGTAACAGGCCGGTGAAACTGGCCAAATGCGCAACTGTGGATCTGGAAGTTCCAAGTTGCTCGGAGATTGTGCTGGAGGGTTATGTCAATATCGGCGAAAGACGGATCGAAGGGCCTTTTGGAGACCATACGGGCTATTATTCGTTGGCTGGCGATTATCCCGTATTTCACGTAACGGCGATCACCCACAGGAAAAACCCCATATACCTTACTACCATAGTAGGCAAACCCCCGATGGAGGATTGCTATATGGGAAAGGCGACGGAGAGGATTTTTCTTCCCCTGATAAAAGCGGTCAACCCGGAGATAGTCGATTATGATCTTCCCTGGGAGGGAGTTTTTCATAACTGCGTGATAGTGTCGGTCAGGAAACGATATCCCGCCCAGGCGCAAAAGCTGATGAGCGCGCTGTGGGGCACAGGCCAGATGAGCTTTGCCAAGATGATCCTTGCCGTGGACGAGCATGTCAGGCCGGATGATTACAGGGCTGTCGCCCGTGAGCTTTTAAACAGGGTCGATATCAACGACGGGCTGGTGATAACCCAGGGTGTGCTGGATGTTCTGGACCATTCATCCCCCAAGGCTCTGCACGGGTCAAAGCTGGGGATAGACGCCACCTTGCCCCTGCAGGGAGAATCGAAAGGGGAATCCGAATCCTGGGCGGGGCGATCCCTTGACTCGTTTCAAAGCGCCTGTTCCAACGATGATTCCATAGTCGCCCACGACATACCATTTACAGATGTAAACAGCCCGCTGGCCATCTTGTCCATCGACAAGAAAGAGCCGTTTGAAGCGTTTGAAATATCGCGCAGGGTAATCGATATGGATGCATCCGGCGCGGTGAGGATCATTCTTGTGGTGGACAAGGATATCGACCCTTCCGATTATTCGGTGTCACTGTGGAAATTTTTCAATAATGTGGATCCTGCAAGAGATCTCCGGCGGGAGAACGGCAGGTTGATAATCGACGCCACCAAAAAAATGAAACAAGAAGGGCATCCCCGTCAATGGCCGGACGAGCTGGATATGGATGATAGTGTGATAAAAAAGGTTAATGAAATCTGGCCCCGCTTGGGATTGTAAACAGGCGTCCGCACCCGTCCGTGTCCCCTGTGTCCCTACTCTTCCTGAATTAATCAAAAAACACGCCAAGAACCGTATCACCTGATTTGCCACTTCCACCTGTCCGGCATATATTATCAGTAGAAAGCGTTAATCTGGAATTTCGGCCAGAATAAAAGTTAATCAGGCGAGGGGCTCGGCTAAAACCTTGTAAATATTAACATTTTATTCAAGGGGTGATGAAAATGGAGATAAGCACAATTAAAGCTGGCCAATGGATTTTTACAGAGGAGGGAGTTCCAGAATACTTTATCTACAAGCTCATAAAGGGAAAAGTTTCCATCTATAAAAGCGGCAGGAAAATACGGGAAGTGGAAATTATGGACGGGAAAAAGCCGATACTGCTGGGAATAACCGCGGTGTTGCGCGAAGACAGGATGCACAAGGCGTCTGTCAAGGCGGAGACCGATGTGGAGGTTGGGAGCGTGCCTGTAGAGCAAATACGTGGCGTGCTGGTCAACGAAGTGCCGGCCGAAATCAAAAAAGAGACCGAAATCATGACCCAGGCGATTTCGCTGGGCAACGAAATTGTCAGTTCGTTGAGCAAGTTCAACGACCTGCCGGAGGTCGATCTGGATATCCCGAAAGGTTTAACAAGCCAGACTATGGAGATACTGTCCGAAATAAAAAGACTTTACGCTCTAATCACGCAAGACGTGCGTCAGTTAAGTAAATAAATAACGACACGCAAACCGCCGTGGGTAATCACGTCCACGGCGGAGGCGATCGCGGTATAACCGGGTGATGGTCATATAAGCTTGATGAATCGTCGTTTGCCGACTTTTACAAGCCGTTCGCCGTTTCTTTTCAGATTGTAGTTTTCGTCGGTGATTTTCTCACCATCTACAGACACCGCGCCCTGCTTGATCATCCGTCTGCCGTCCGAACTGCTGTTTACAACTCCGGCGTCGCTGAGAGCTTTAGGAAGCCACACTTCGTCCCGCCCGCACCAGTCGATCGTATGGGAAGGTATATTGACCGGAAGGTCATGTTTCCTGAATATTTGGTCGAACTCTCTGGCCGCGTGTTCGGCGGCTTCGGCGTTGTGGTATCTTGCCACGATCTCCTTACCCAGATCCATTTTTGCGGTTTTGGGGTGAAGAGCTCCTGATTTTATGTCATCTTTCAGCTTGGCGAAACTCTCATTGGACATCGAGGAAAGAAGCTCGTAATACCGGATCATCATCTCGTCCGAGACAGACATTATCTTGCCGAAAATATCTTTCGGAGCCTCGTTGATACCGATATAGTTCCCATACGATTTGCTCATTTTTTGCACGCCATCAATCCCCTCCAGCAGGGGCAGGGTGATGGCCACCTGCGGCTCCTGGCCATAGCTTCTTTGCATGTCCCTTCCCACAAGCAGGTTGAACTTCTGGTCGTTCCCGCCCAGCTCCACGTCTGATTTCATGGCGACGGAATCGTATCCCTGCAGGAGAGGATATAAAAACTCGTGGATGGATATGGCCTGGCCACGGGAGTATCGCTTGGCAAAGTCGTCCCTTTCCAACATCCTGGCGACGGTGTGCCTGGCGGTAATCTCTATGAACCGGGTTGGAGAAAGCTTGTCCAGCCAGGCGCTGTTGAACATCACTTCTGTCTTGTCCGGATCGAGGATTTTGAAAACCTGCTCTTTATAGGTCTGCGCGTTTTGATCCACCTGCTCCCGTGTGAGGGGGGGGCGTGTCTCCGATTTGCCGGATGGGTCGCCTATCATACCGGTGAAGTCACCGATCAGAAACTGGATATGATGCCCCAGTTCCTGGAACTGGCGCAGTTTGTGGACAAGAACCATGTGTCCGAGGTGCAGGTCGGGCGCTGTCGGGTCGAACCCGGCTTTGATCCTCAAAGGGGTGTTGGTGTCAACACTTCGTTTGAGTTTTTTTACCAGGTCATCTTCTGCGAGGATTTCCACCGTTCCCCGTTTGATTATCCCGAGTTGCTCTGCGACAGGCTTGAACATTATCATCACGCATGTGCCCGGAGGGCGTATTTGGATTAATATAAATATAAACGCTACAGGCGTAAAACAGTATCATAGCGAAATTAACATGGCAAAAAAAAGAGATATCCGCCATCCTGTCGATTCCCGTGTGATCGCCCGGAAAAGGCTGGAAAAAGAGTCCGGCGCATTGTTCAAGGATCACGGCGGCAGGGTGTCGGTGGCGCTTGTATATCCCAACTCATACGAGGTAGGGATGAGCAACCTGGGGTTCCAACGGGTTTATCAGCTCTTAAACAGCCGCGACGACACGGTGTGCGAACGTGTTTTCATGCCTTCTCCCGGCGAGATAGGCTGGATGAAAAACAACAGACGAACGCTGGAGACAATGGAATCCGGCCGTCCGCTGGGAAAATTCGACATAATCGCGTTTTCAATCACGTTTGAACACGACTACATAAACGCGCTGGCCATCCTGGACCTGGCCGGCATACCGTTTCGAAACAGAACGCTATCCCACCCGGTCATAGTGGCTGGTGGAATATGCGTAACCCTGAACCCGGAAGTCATGGCGCCTTTTTTCGACATGGTTATGCTGGGCGAGGCGGATAGGATCGTCGATCCGTTTATCGACACTGTCGCAGAGCATGGCGTCCGTTCCTTCCCAAGGTTTGCGGCGATCGCGGGGGTCTATGTCACCGGGGGCTACAACCCGGAATACGCCCCTGACGGCGCCATAAAATCCGTTGACGCGGCCGCGGGCTTTCCGGCGAAAGTATCCCGGGTGTGGGACACCGGCTGCATCGACAACCCCAACACGACGGTCATCCACACGCCCGATTCCATTTTTGGCGATATGGGCCTGGTGGAGGTTGGCAAAGGGTGCGGGAAACATTGCCGGTTCTGCGCGGCGGGGTACGCCTACCGGCCGACACGGCACTTTAGGTATGACGCGCTGGTCGAGCGCATAGATAAAGCCATCGAAATGTACGGCAAGGTGGGGCTGGTCGGTAGCGCCATTGCCGACCATCCCGATTTCGAGCGGATACTGGGTCATATCACGGCCAGGGGCGGACGGTTTTCTTTGTCGTCGATGAGGCTGGATATGCTGACGGATAACATAATCGGACTGTTGGGGCAGGGCGGGGTCCGCACGATCACGGTTGCGCCGGAAGCCGGGTCCGAGGGGTTGCGAGCCCGGATAAACAAGAACATAACGGATGACCGGATCATCGACACCGCCCGCAGGATAGCCGTGGCCGGTCCGTTCAACCTCAAGCTTTATTTTCTCGTCGGCTTGCCATACGAGACGGATGAAGATGTCGATGCGATCGTATCGCTGGCCGGGGCGATACGGGATGCGACGCTTCGCGGATCGAAAAATCGCGGGTCCGTGGGGGAAATAATATTAAGCGTCAACGGTTTCGTCCCGAAGCCGGCCACACCTTTTCAAAAAGAGCCTTTCGCCGGTGTGAAAAAAATCGCCCGGAAGCTGGAAAGGGTCAGGTCGGGTTTAAAAGGCGCACCCAACATTACCCTCAACACAAGCTCCGCTCGATACGATTATGTCCAGGCGTTTCTTTCGCTGGGGGACAGGAGAGCGGCCGATTATATCGAGCGAGCATACTCTCTTGACGGCGATTGGTTCAGGGCGTTTAAGAAGATTGGATCGGCGGACACGGTGACGCCCGATTTTTTCGTCACCCGGAAAAAAACGGAGAAGGAAATATTGCCCTGGTCGATAGTTGATCATGGGTTGCGCGAGGGTTACCTGGAACGCGACATGCGAAGATGCGCCAAAAACAGGCTGGTGGAAGAATGCCCCCCCCCCGGGACCGAGTGCTCCCGTTGCGGGGTTTTTGCGGGTGTTTGCGTCAGCGCTGTGGGGGATGGGGAATGAAATGAAAGGCGCGATAAACCGCGTGGGGAATTCTGATATATCCATATACAGCTTTACGCCGCTCGACAATCTGGGGTTTCTCAATTTCTTCACCGGCCGAAGAGGTGGCGCCAGCCTCGCCCCGTACGATTCGCTGAACACCAGTTACGACGTTGGCGACGAAAGCTCCAGCGTCTCCGCCAACCTGGACAAGATACGGAAAATCACCGGTTGCACACGGTTGCGCACGTTAAAGCAGGTTCATGGCGATAACATCGTCCACGTCGACTCCCCCGATCCAAACGGAGAGCCGGAAGCGGACGCCGCGATTGTCACGGTTGAAGATGTGGCGGTCGGGGTCAGGACGGCCGATTGCCTTCCCGTACTTCTCGCGGACCCGGTCCGGATGGCCGCGGCGGCGGTTCACGCGGGCAGGCGAAGCACGCAACTGCGGATTACAGAAAAAACGGTGAGCGCGATGGTGGAGAAACTTGGGTCGAACCCCGCCGATATCCGGGCATGTCTCGGGCCGTGCATCCGTTCATGCTGCTACCTTGTCGACACCGCCACCGCGGCGAGGTTTCATGAATGTTGCGGCGGCTCCGTCGACACGCGTATCGATATCGTACAGGCGAACATTGACCAACTGGAACAGGCCGGAGTATTGCCCAACCATGTTTTCGACTGCGGAATCTGCACCGTCTGCGGCGGGGACGAGTTCTACTCCTACCGCAAAGACGGTAAAACCACCGGCAGGTTCATATCCGCGATATCACCGCTATCGCGATGACTATTGCGGGGCGTGTTCCCTCCCCCTTCAAGGGAGGGGCAGAGTGGGTGTGAACAGACCGGGTATTGTATAACCCCTGGCTTAATTGTTAGAATGCGCGGCAGTAAATTCATTATCTTGGCAATACGCCGGTGAATATGGACAAGCCTTTTTGCCCGGTATGTGAGAGGGAGTTCGGCTCCGATCTGAAGTTCTGCCCTCACGACGGCTCCGAGCTTATCTACCGTTCCGAGGACACGATGTCCGGCGAGGTGTTCGACGGCC
>JAJRZK010000038.1 GCA_024275315.1 Nitrospirota bacterium | reverse complement strand
GTTGAGAAAAACAGTCCGTCATCGAACCCCCTTCCGGGTTATCAGCGTTAACATACTGATATATAAAATCGAAAGTGGGGTTCGTCTGCCTTTCCGATGACCTTTTATGAATTATCCGGGCTAGGCGGTTTTGTTTGACGGTGATTATTTTTAGAATAATTTTTTTGCCCATCGGCGAATAGACTGTTTCCGCATATTTGTATCGGGCGCGGAATATAACGGCCAGGCTGACGGCCTGATTGTATCAGGAAAGTCTGGAATACGGCAGTTTTTTCGATTTCAGGCGGCTTATTCCGCCTTTTAAATATTTATCGACCTCACGGGCGCATTCCCTGCCTTCGGAAATAGCCCAAACCACCAGAGACTGGCCCCGCCGCATATCGCCAGCGGAAAACACCCCCTCGACTGAGGTCTGGTAGGCTTCGTTGGTCTTCACGTTGCCTCGATTATCCTTTTCCACACCCAGCTGTTCGAGCATGCCTTTCGGATCGGGATGCACGAACCCCATCGCCAGCAACACAAGCTCCGTTTTGTACACCCCCTCCGAGCCGGGTATTTCCTCGAACTGAAACTTTGACGGATCGGTCCAGTTCACTTTTACATATCGCGCCGCAGACAATCTGCCGGAAGCGTCCCCGACAAATTCTTTTGTGCTCACCGACCATTCCCTGACGCAACCCTCCTCGTGGGATGTAGAAGCGCTGAATATCCTGGGCCCTGGATGGGTCGGCCAGGGAGTGTCCTGCGTACGTGTATCAGGAGGCTTGGGCAGAAGCTCGATTTGGGTCACCGACGCCGCGCCATGCCGGATAGATGTGCCCACACAATCCGATCCGGTGTCTCCGCCGCCGATAACCAGCACATTTTTGCCCGTGGCGAGTATCTCCTCGTCCGGCGCGATATGATCGCCGGCCACACGTTTGTTGTTCTGCGCAAGAAAATCCATGGCAAAATGAACGCCGTCAAGATCTCTGCCGGGGATGGGAAGGTCTCTGGGTATGGTCGATCCGCCAGCGAGCACGATTGCGTCATGTCCGGATCTAAGTTCCTCGACGGACATGTTCACGCCCACATCCGCGCTGGTTACAAACTCGATTCCTTCTTTTATCATCAATTCCAGCCGCCGATCTATAATTTTTTTCTCCAGCTTGAAATCTGGAATGCCATAGCGTAACAGGCCGCCCACCCTGTCTGATCTTTCATATACGATAACGCTGTGCCCGGCCTTGTTGATCTGGTCCGCCGCCGCCAGCCCCGCAGGGCCGGACCCGACTACGGCGACTTTTTTCCCTGTCCGATGGCGCGGAGGCAATGGCTTGATCAGGCCTTCTTTGTATGCGTGCTCGATGATGGCAATCTCAATATTCTTGATCGAAACCGGCTCTTTGATAAGGCCCAGCACACAGCCGGATTCACACAACGCGGGGCATATCCTTCCGGTAAACTCCGGAAAGCTGTTGGTGCTCGTCAGGCTCGTGAGCGCCTCCTCCCATTTGCCGCGGTACACATGGTCGTTAAAATCAGGAACGATATTGTGCAGGGGACAGTTCGGATGGCAAAAGGGCGTGCCGCAATCCATGCATCTGGCCGCCTGTTTTTCAAGCTCTTCTTTGGATAGCGGAACCATAAACTCGAAAAAGCCCTTCACCCGCTCTTCAACGGGTCTGTACGAGTGGGTTTTCCGTTTATATTCCCTGAATCCGGTAAGTTTTCCCATTATTGATTGGTTCCTTGCAAATTCCCCCCGATCACACGGTGACCGAGGCTCTCTCAGGCTCCTGCGCCATTTCGGCCAGGGCGCGCTTGTAATCTCTTGGCATCACCTTGATAAACTTTGGCAGGTTCTCATCCCATTTCGCGAGAATTCCCATGGCCAGCGGGCTTTGTGTATAGTTGTAATGTTTTTCTATCATGCTCCTGACCTGGTCTATCTCGCTACTATCCTCGAGGTTTTCCAGATCTACCATCTGCGTGTTGATCCTGTTTCTTGATTTTCCCTCCAGGTCGAGAATATAAGCCACCCCACCACTCATACCAGCGGCGAAATTCTTGCCAATCGGACCCAGGATAACGACCCTGCCTCCTGTCATATACTCGCAACCATGATCGCCCACCGCTTCCACGACAACCCTGGCTCCGGAATTCCTCACGCAGAAACGCTCACCGCCCACGCCCTGTATATAGGATTCCCCGTCTGTGGCGCCATAAAAGGCGACGTTGCCAACTATAACGTTTTCATGCGGTTTGAATTTTGAGACTTTGGGCGGATAGAGAATAACTTTTCCGCCGGAAAGACCCTTGCAAAAATAATCGTTCGCCTCCCCTTCCAGCTCGAACGTAAGACCCTTTGCTCCGAAAGCGGCAAAACTCTGGCCAGCGGATCCATTCACCTTTATATGTATCGTGTCTTCCGGCAGGGCCTGCTCACCATATTTTCTCGATATTTCTGCGGACAGCAAAGTCCCCAATGTACGGTTTACGTTCCTTATGGATATTTCTCCGGTGACTTTATGTCCGAAATCCAGGCCAGGCCGGGCCAATTCGATCAGCTCGCGATCAAGAGCGTTGTCCAGCCCGAAATCTTGATCGTCACAGCAATAAGAGGCGCAACCGAGCGATTTTTCCATATGTAGCAACTTATCGATTTTAAGATGCTTAGCTTTCCAGTGCTTAATGCCGTCCTTGATCTTGAGTTTGTCGGTCCGGCCAACCATCTCGTTGACCGTTCTGAATCCGAGTTGGGCCATTATCTCCCTGATTTCCATCGCCATAAAGGTGAAAAAACGCACTAGGTACTCCGGATCACCGCTATACATTTTCCTGAGCTCTGCATCCTGCGTGGCGATTCCCACGGGGCAGGAGTTGAGATGACATTTTCTCATCATCACACAGCCGGAAACCACGAGCGCCGCAGTGGCGGCTCCCCACTCTTCCGCGCCCAAAAGGGCCGCGATAATCGCATCTCGTCCCGTGACGATGCGGCCATCTGTTTGAACCACTATCCTGCTTCGCAGGTTGTTGCGCATCAGCACTTGATGCGTTTCGGCCAAGCCCAGTTCCCATGGCAAACCAGCGTGCTTTATGGAGCTTTGCGGCGAGGCCCCCGTCCCGCCGTCGTGGCCGGATATCAGGACAGCTTCGGAGTGTCCCTTGGCGACACCGGCGGCAATGGTGCCGACACCCACTTCGGCCACCAGTTTTACGTTTATCCTGGCGCGGTCGTTCGCGTTTTTAAGGTCGAAAATCAACTGCGCCAAATCCTCTATGGAGTAAATATCATGATGAGGAGGAGGGGAAATAAGCCCGACTCCGGGCGTGGAATGCCTCACTTTGGCGATGACCCTGTCGACCTTCGGACCTGGAAGCTGGCCACCCTCTCCAGGCTTGGCGCCCTGGGCCATTTTTATCTGCAACTCATCGGAGTTTACCAGATAATGCGACGTAACGCCGAACCGGCCGGACGCCACCTGTTTGATCGCCGACCTCGCAGAATCCCCGTCGGGACGGGTCTCGAACCTTTCCGGATCCTCCCCTCCCTCGCCGGTGTTGCTTTTTGCGCCCAAACGATTCATGGCGATAGCCAGGGTTTCGTGCGCCTCCTTGCTGATAGATCCAAAGGACATGGCCCCTGTAAAAAATCTCTTTACGATATTTTCCACAGGCTCCACCTCCTCCAGGGGGACAGGGTCCTGGTTCGTAAAATCCAACAGCCCCCTGATGGTGTTCGCCTCTTCAG
Source organism: Nitrospirota bacterium (assembly GCA_024275315.1). Taxonomy (GTDB): domain Bacteria; phylum Nitrospinota_A; class UBA7883; order UBA7883; family UBA7883; genus JAJRZK01. The sequence goes on along the minus strand of JAJRZK010000038.1, from coordinate 21,190 downwards.
GATTGTCGTTAACCGCCGATGTATACTTTTTGAACAGACCGAAATCGTTTATCCGGGTCGATCGCTGGAGAAGCTGGATCGTCCCCGGATTGAACGTATGCCGCTCACCCATCTCGCGCCACTGATAACAGCCGCCCTCCTCCAGCAACACATCGGATATCTCCCCAGATTCCGGATATGCGTACCGGTGGAGAATCATGGTCTCCTCTTCTATGGTTTCCAGACCTATTCCGCTCAACCTGGAAGCCGTTCCGGGGAAATAGCGGTCTATCAAATCTTCATGCAGACCCACCGCCTCGAAAATCTGCGCCCCTATGTACGACTGGATTGTGGATATGCCCATTTTGGACATGGTTTTCAGCAGGCCCTTGCCAGTGGCGTTGATGAAATTCCTGGCCGCTTTTTCTCTGGTAAGCCCCTTGTCCAGCACGCCGCGCAACCGCAAATCCTCTATGGATTCAAAGGCGAGATACGGGTTGATACCGCTTGCTCCATATCCCAGCAGAAGGGCGAAATGATGCACCTCGCGGGCTTCGCCTGTCTCCACGACCAGCCCGCACCGGGCCCTGGTTCCCTCCCTTATCAGGTGATGATGAACCGCTGACACGGCCAGCAGGGAAGGTATGGGGGCGTTTTTCTCGTTGGAGCCACGATCGGAGATAATTATGATGTTGCACCCGGAGGAAATGGCCGCGGACGCGCCTTCGCAAATCTCATCGAGCGCTTTTTTCATAGACCCCGGTCCCCTGCCGACCGGGAACACCGATGACAGGCAAACCGATTTAAAATGATCCTCATCCACCCAGCGCAGTTTCTCCAGTTTTTCATTGGTGAGCACCGGCTGGGGCACTTCGATGAAATGGCAATGTTTGTTCTGCTCCTGCAGAAGGTCTTCCTCTTCGCCGATGATAGACACCAGCGACATAACCGACTCCTCACGAATAGGATCTATCGGCGGATTAGTCACCTGGGCGAACAGCTGGTAAAAATAATTAAACAGGCTTTGGGGCTTGTCTGATAACACGGCAAGTGGCGTGTCCGCCCCCATGGATCCGATCGGTTCGGCTCCCGTGTTAGCCATCGGGGCGATAATGATTTTAAGATCCTCTTTCGAATACCCGAACGCGCTTTGCCGCTGGGTCAGCTTCTCATGCACCGGCTGTTTTGGCGGATTGCCGGGCTTGATTTTTATCAGCTCCAGTTTGCCCTCGGACACCCATTTCGCGTATGGCTTGGCGTTTGCCAGGGTCTCTTTTATCTCATCGTCGGGAATTATCCTTCCCTCGTCCAGGCTGGCGACAAACATACGGCCCGGTTGAAGCCTGCCTTTTAGCTTGATGTTTTCCGGAGCAAACTGAAGAACCCCCGCCTCGGACCCCATAACCAGTATGTTATCGTATGTAAGAAGGTACCTGGAGGGGCGAAGCCCGTTCCTGTCGAGCGTCGCTCCTATTACGTGCCCGTCTGTAAACGCTATCGACGCAGGGCCGTCCCACGGTTCCATGATGGTGGCGTGATATTCATAAAACGCTCTTTTACTCTCGCTCATTTCCGTATCGCTGGCCCATACCTCCGGAATAAGCATCGCCATAACATGGGGAAGTGATCTGCCGGAAAGGACGAGAAGCTCCACAGCGTTGTCGATTATGGCAGAGTCAGATTGTGCGTCATCCAATATGGGAAGCAATTTTTCTATTTCGTCCGAGGTAAACAGGCCCGGCTCAAAAAGAGATTCCCGGGCTCTCATCCAGTTTATGTTCCCCCTTAGCGTGTTGATCTCCCCGTTATGGGCCAGATACCTGAAAGGTTGGGCCAGCGGCCAGCTCGGGAAAGTGTTCGTGGAAAAACGACTGTGCACCAGACAAAGAGCCGATTCCAGCGTTTCATCGCTTAAGTCGGGAAAATAATCGGGAAGCTGTGGAGCCGTAAGCATCCCCTTGTATGAAATGGTTTTATATGAAAGCGAGGATATATAAAAATCCTCGACCCCATCAAGCCCGCTACTTTTAATTCTCTTTTTCGAATATTTCCTTATTACATAAAGTTTCCGTTCAAATGTTTCCGGATCATCTATGTCGGCGGAGCGCTCGATAAACACCTGGGCCATGAAAGGCTCCACAGCTTTTACCATGGAGCCGATATTTTTATTTTCGGTTGGCACATCCCGCCAACCCAGGACTTTTTGACCAAGCTCCTCCACACATTCCGTAAAAATGTCCATGACCTTTTTACGGCTGGTCTCGTTTCGAGGAAGAAATATTATGCCAACTCCATAACAGCCCGGCGCAGGCAAGGGGATGCCCAGGTTTGAACATTCTTTCTTAAAAAATTTGTGGGGTGTCTGGATAAGAAGCCCTGCGCCATCCCCGGAATTCTTCTCTGCGCCCACAGCGCCCCGATGCTCCAGGTTCTCCAGGATTTCAACCCCCTTGCGGACAATCCAGTGGGTCTTGTTTCCATTAAGATCGGCGACAAACCCTACTCCGCATGCGTCATGCTCGAACCTTGGGTCGTAGAGGCCGCAACCGACTGACGAGCCTTGTTTTGTCATTCAATCCTTTCCAATTTGCAAATGGTCATCATAGCCAATAGGTTTTACGGCGGCAAACACGCCGCCCTAACCACGCCGCTTGTGCGGGGACAGCGATCAAATTTGTTTTATCTTTTCGCCAGTCCAGTATGGCTTGGCCTGACTCGGCGAATGAGACGTTTATTTGCTAACGTATGTAAACGGATAAAGCCAGGCTTGTATTAACCTCGCCAAGGCATGATGAGAGACAGTGAATCGCCACCCCATAGCACGCTTCAGCACCACAACATACCACAATTTCTGACCAAATAAAAACATATATCATGACATTTTGAGGGTATCTATTTGTTTTTCAATAGACGACCGGCGATTTTTATTCCAATGCAAGGCATGGTTCAAGCTTGCAAAGCGGCTGTCAAACACATATTTCCGCATTTTCACGCATGGGAATTTACCCCTGCCACATCATGCCGAACGAGGCTCTGCATGCGGACAATGTTTGTTTTAAGTGTTTCATCTTATCTGACAAGTGATTTATCCTGTACCTTAAATACAAACCTGGTTTGGTGCGATACAGGAGAATTTGTTGAGCGAATCTAAAGAACAGCCCGGTTTGGCTGATCGGTGGAGGCTGGCGATAGCGGTCATTTATACAATGGCAATCTACGCAACCATATTCATCGCAAGGCCAATAACCGTTTTTCTGCGCGAGCACAGCCTGATTTACCCGGCGATATTAGCCGTTTTTTCCGCTGTCACGGCGGCGTCCGTATATTGCGCCTCCCGTCATGGGGGTGATGTAAGCGGTCGGCTGGTTCGTATCACCCTGATGTTTGCGCTTCTGGGAGTATTTGCATTTACCAGCCTGGAATCTATAGAAGAGACAATGCACTTCGTAGAATATTCCATACTTTCCATCCTGATTTACCGCGCATTGTCCTCCGCTTATCAGAGCCATAAGCTGTATACCATGGCGATTGCGATTACTTTTGTGCTCGGGTGGCTCGACGAAGTTATCCAATATTTCGTTCCCAGCAGGGTTTACGACATCCGGGATGTTTTTTTGAACGTATTGGGCGGGTGCGTAGGTCTTGGGTTCGTCCTTATGTTTTCCCGTGATGGGAAAAACAGCGGGGCAACGCCATGATCGCGAAAAAAACCGTCCTGATTCAATTACTTGCGCTATGCCTGCTGTGTTGTGCGCAAAAAACGGCGGCCGAAGAGCTCCGGTTACATTTTATCAACGCAGGTGAAGGTGATTCGATATTAATAGAAGCAGGCGAAAAAGAAAAAAAATGGGCTCTGATAGACACGGGAAACCTGATCACCGGACATAACGTGGCGCGATACCTTGTCCGCACCGGCGTATCCAGGCTCGATTACCTGATATTGACCCATCCGGACATGGATCATACCGGAGGAGCGTTTCTTGTCGCTCAAATGTTTGAGGTGAGTGCGATTTTCGATAACGGAGATGATATCCAGAAGATGTCCGGCAAATCGGATTATTTTCGCTGGTACCATGATTTGGTCAGAACCAGCAAGAGTTACAAAGTTTTGAAACGGGGCGATATTTTGCCCCTGGCGAACGCAAAGTTGGAAATCCTTTGGCCGGATCCGAAACCGCCGGCGGATTCGTGGAACGCGAATTCACTCGTGATCATGGTTAAATATGGCGGTTTTTCGGCCTTGCTGGCCGGTGACCTGAATTTTGAAGGTGAGAAAAGGATGATGGAAAAATACAATCTCCCCAAGGTGAATGTGTTAAAAGCGGGGCATCATGGCGCCAGGGACGCCAGCTCATCTGAGATGTTAAGACAGGTGGCGCCAGAAGTTGTCATCATAAGCGTTAACTCCGGCAATGTCAGGGGCTATCCATCGGAGGCCACCGTGTCCAGAATAGAAAAGACCGGGGCCAAAATCTACAGAACGGACATGGACGGGAACATCCTTGCAGAAGTGGAAAAGGACGGACCCTATCACATCACAACATCACACAAATAATCCATCCAGACAGGTTTACGTGACAATGGTTGCGAACATCACCAAAAGTGGCCCGCGGCGATGTGGGCGTGACGTATTGGCTCTGGCAGACGATACTTTGTCGCCATGCGCAAAACCAGGCGCACCGCGTCTTTCAGGCTCACTTTATGACCGGCGGAGATAAAAACCGGTTTAACGTCATCCCTGGTTCTTACAACTCTCCCTATCACCTCTTCTCCGGCAATCAGCCTCGTGGACGACCCCTTGCGACGAGCCGGTTCACGCCATTGCCCGATCAATCGCGATTTTGCGCAGCCTATCGAGGGGATATCAAGCTCCACGCCAAGATGGCAGGCCAGACCAAAACGCCTGGGATGAGCGAGACCATGACCATCGACAACCAGCAGATCCGGTATGGTGGACAGTCTGGCGAAAGCCTCGAGGGCGACCGGCGCTTCTCTGAACGCCAGCAACCCGGGTATATACGGAAACGTCACCTTTTTCCTGGCGCTCGCTGTCTCGACTACTTTCATGCCGGGGAATGTGAGCACCACCACCGCCGCGTTGGCTGTCCCCGCCCGAAAACTGATATCTATTCCGGCCACGTGGTTAATAGACCCAAAAACAGAATCCGTAACCACGGCGGCGCCCATATCTCTTTGCAACGCAACCGCCTCCCCTGGTGTCATCCCCATATAAAATGCTGTATTTTTGACTTTTTTTATCACAGTCTGTTGCAATTCCGTCCTACGATGATGGCTCGATAGCTTACTAACTTATGCTTTCATGAAAGGTTTGATACCATGGTATATTATAATTGCACAGATAACATGGCATTACCGGTATATGTAATCAGACATTTAACCGGAAAAGTCGTATAGCCACACGAAACGGAAATTCGGTATAAAGCCCAGGTGCGATATTGAACGCAACAACAAAAGGTAAAGTACTGATAGTAGACGATGAAGAAGACATTCTTCGCCTTCTGTCACGTGCGCTTTCAAAGAGCGGCTTTGAAGCGTTGTCCACATCCTCGGCTCTGGAAGCTCTTGTTTTGATCCAGGATAACCCTATCAGCCTCGTCATCACCGACATAAGAATGCCCGGCATGGACGGCCTTGACCTGATAAAGCAGATGCAGGAAATCAACCCGGACATCCCTATCGTGGTTATTACGGGCTACGGAGATTTTTCCACAGCCAGCAGCGCCCTTGGGCGAGGCGCTTTTTATTTCCTGAACAAGCCTTTCAACATTAAAACCGTGGTTGATGTGGTAAACAAGGGAATGCGACTGCCATCCCGTGCCGTTGCGACGAAAAAGGCCATCGCACATACCTCGATTACGATGAATTTCGATATCCCGATGGAGATGGACGTTGTCGCCGGCGTAAGCTATCAGGTGTCCCGGGCGGCTTGCAACCTTGGTTATTCAAAACATTGTTACAGCCTCTGTGTTCCGTTTATTATCGATGAGCTTTTGACAAAGGAGATATCGCACGGTTTGGAGCGAAACTTCGACGGTTCAGCCGGGATGTCAGTCGATATGAATTCCGAGAGAATAATAATCGAATTTCAAAGCAATGAAGGAATTTTTACAAGCGAAAGCTTTCCGTCACCTCTTGAGGAAATAAATTTTGAAGATGAACAACTCCTTGGAATGATGATGGTGAGGCATTTCTCCAATGAGCTGAACTTCAGTGAAGATGGAAAGCTTGTCAAGGCGACAATATACAATGAACCATGATCCACTCTAATATCTGCGCCCGGTTTTCGAGGCTTTTTTTCATGATGATTATAAAATGTCAAAATGAAAATGCGCCTATTTCCGCTTTTTGTGCCTTTGTGAAATAGAATATATGCTACTATTATTCTTGGATTTTATGGTGGTTGTTTTGTGTTAGCGTTGGGAGGCGATATTGGAAGTTAACTTTAGAGAAGCCGGAAAGATCACTATCATAGATCTTGTTGGCAGTATCAAGACCAACGAAGATTACGATGTATTTAAAAAATCCATAGACGAAGCGGTCAGTAAGGGCAAAACTAATGTACTACTCAATTTTAAAAATGTGAATTTCATCAACAGCTCCGGTATCGGGAGGCTGATACTTGCAGCCAAGCGCATCAGCGAGGATAACGGCAACCTCAAGATCGCAGAGTTGTCGGATGATTTAAAGGAGCTTTTCACCTTCACCAGGCTGGACACCAAAATATCCATTTTCGAAAAAGAGCAGGACGCCATCGAATCGTTCTAGCGCCCGAATAATCTTTCAGAACCGGCCACAAACGGCATACGCGTGGCAGGGGCTGAATCCATCACTTGACAATTTCCAACCTGACTGGCCAGGTTGATTGACAATCGTATACCCTGTCTTATGAACAGCGATCTTATCCTTATAGCAATGAGCGGCGGAGTGGACAGCTCCGTCGCGACTGCCATACTTGCGCAACAGGGCTACAAATTGGCCGGGATCACCATGAGCGTATGGGACGGTCCCGGGGGCGCGGATGGAAAGAGCAAAAGCTCGTGCTGCTCGATTGACGATGCGGACGACGCCAGGAGGGTCGCCCAGAAGCTTGGCGTACCACATTACACGATGAACGTGAAATCACTGTTCAGGGAAAAAGTGATCGACTATTTCACCGGTGAATACATGACAGGAAGAACACCAAACCCATGTGTGTTATGCAACCAGGTGTTAAAATTCGATTACCTTTTCGAGCAGGGCCGCAAGTTCGGGGCGGTAAAAGTGGCCACTGGCCATTATGCCAGGATCGGGACGTTTAACGGGCGCAAGTTGATCCTCCGGGGTGTGGACCGATCCAAAGATCAAAGCTATTTTTTGTTCTCCATACCAAACAGCAGGCTTAATAATATTATTTTCCCCCTTGGCCGGTTTTCAAAGCTGGAAACCCGCGCACTGGCGATAAAGCACGGGCTCAATGTCGCGCAAAAGCCGGAAAGCCAGGAAGTCTGTTTTATCCCTGACAATGACTACAACGAGTTCATCCGCACCCAAACCGGGGGGAAAGATATCGGCGAGGGAGATATAGTTGACCATAACGGAGCTATAATCGGACATCACAAGGGGTACCCGTTCTATACGATTGGCCAGCGGCGGGGCCTGGGGATATCCGCGCCGGAGCCAAAATATGTTACAAGGATCGAACCGGAACCTAACAGAATCGTCGTGGGTAATAAATCGGAGTTATACTCCAAAGCTCTCCTGGCCACCAGCATGACCTGGCATCTCCCACCGGAAGAAATTCAAAAGATGGATATAACCGCCCGTATAAGATACCGGAGCGAAGACTCGCCCGCCATGGTGACACCGGTTGGTGATGATGGCGCCACTGTAGAATTTGAACAGCCACAGCTTGCCATAACCCCGGGGCAGGCGGTGGTGTTTTATCATGGTGAATACGTTCTCGGCGGTGGATGGATTGAAAAGAGACTGGACTGATGTCAGAAAAACCGGATGTGGATAGGATGCTGGACATCGCCTGCATGGCGGCCCGTGAGGCGGGAAAAATCCAGAAACAGCTCGCCTCCATGGATTTTCGCGTGGAACGTAAAGGATTGACCGACCTGGTCACCGATGTAGACCTGAAGTGTGAAAAGGCCATTGTCGACATAATAAAGGAGACATGCCCGGACCATGAAATCCTGGCGGAGGAAAATGGGGCCAGTCTCACCGGGTCTGATTTCAAATGGATCATAGACCCGCTGGACGGCACCACGAACTACGCGCACGGGTTCCCTGTCTATTGCTCTTCGGTGGCGCTGGAATGGAAAGGGGAGATCATCGTTGGCGCGGTGTTCGACGTTACAAGAAATGAAATGTTCACCGCCGCCAAGGGGCGTGGAGCCCGCCTGAACGAACAGCGGATATCCGTATCAAACAACCACAAGCTGATCGACAGCCTCTTAGCTACAGGGTTTCCATACAAGATAAGGACCGAAAAGCAAAATAACCTGGCCCAGTTCGCGGCGGTCGCCATGCGCGCCCAGGCGGTTCGCAGGCCGGGGGCGGCGGCGCTGGACTTGTGCTATGTAGCGTGCGGAAGGCTGGACGGGTTCTGGGAGTTTCATTTAAAGCCGTGGGACATGGCGGCCGGAGCGCTGACCGTATCCGAGGCTGGCGGCAGGATCAGCGGTGCGGATGGTTGTAATTTCAGCGTCTACACGCCATGGATCGCCGCCACCAACAGCCTGATACACCAGGAGTTGGTAGACGTTATCAAATCCAGCTAGAACGCATTTTTGACTATCTCTATTGTCCCCGCGTTGTTTTCCGAAAAGTCCACCGTCACAACATCGAACCGTATGGATATGTTTTTCATTTTCTTTCCCAGCGCATAAAGCTCCGCCGCCTTGCGTAGCCGGTTGCGCCGTTTTGTGTCCACAGCCTCCAGGGGCTTGCCGAACGAGCGGTCTGCGCGCGTCTTGACCTCGACGAACACGAGCGTTCCCTTTTCCACCGCAACAACGTCCACTTCCCTTCTGTATATTTTCACATTGCGCTCCACAATCCGATACCCTTCATAGCGCAATGCGTTGCAGGCCAGGTCTTCGCCCAGTTTTCCAAGCCTGATATGCTCCGGAGCCTTGTGGATATACTCGCTCTTCAGCCTGGCGGCCAAGTCGCGCAGCATCCTCAGGGCAAGACGCATGTCACTTCAGAAAGCTCATCTGGAAAGTGGTGGAGCCATCGCTGGCGCGAGGTTTTATTTTGTCGAGATGCTCACGCACTCCCCTGAAAGTTTTCCGGTGGATCGGGCAGGGACCGAGTTTGGCGATCGCCTCACGGTGATACGCCGAGCCATATCCCTTGTGCTGGCCGAATCCATACCCCGGATACAGGACGTCGCTTTGTTCCATCATCCTGTCCCTGGTAACTTTGGCGATGACCGAGGCGGCGGCGATGGATAACGAAAGGCTGTCACCCTTTACCACCGTCTTCTGGCGCCCATTCCAATCTATGGGCTGGTTTCCGTCGATCAAAACGCAATCCGGTTTTGTATCCAGGCCATCTACAGCCTTTAACATCGCCAGCCTTGTCGCCTGGAGGATGTTTATCGAATCTATGGTGGAAGAATCCACAACACCGACGCTCCATCCCTTGGCCCGTTTCTGAACCGTTTCGAACATCTTTTCGCGGGTACGTTTCGTCAGTTGTTTCGAATCGGTCAATCCGGGTATATCTATATCCTCCGGCAACACCACCGCGGCGGCCACCACAGGCCCCGCCAGCGGCCCTCTGCCCGCCTCGTCCACGCCTGCTATGACACCGAAACCTTCGAGCCTGGTCTGGCGTTCGATTCTTAGCATCAGTCGATATAGAGATCCTTGTGTTTTTCCTTCAACCCCGCGATTGCGTTCATTATCTCCTCGGCGATGGCTTTCGATGTCTCTTTACATTCAGGCATTTCATAAAACCTGTCCAGGTTCACAGGTTCTCCGAACACCACCGTGTAAGGAACCCCGAACCACGGTTTTTTCCTGCCAGGCCAGAAATAATGGTTCGTGTTTATCACAAGCGTAGGAATGACTACCGGCCGGGCGATATATATGACCCAACCCGCCCCTGCGCGCCCTTTCAACAATTCCCCCGTTTTGCTCCTGGTGCCTTCAGGGAAAAGCATGACCTGGTAGTTAGTGGCGTAGTAGGCGATCCTCTTCATCGACTGAATATCGCGCACCCTCCGTTTTACTGGGAAACTCCCCCACATCCGGATAAGCAGGCCCACGACAGGTATTTTGAACAGTTCCTCTTTGGCTGGGGCGCAGTATGGTGTCAGCGAAAACCTGTTTATGGAATAGGCGGGGATAAGTAGCGTATCCACGCCGGAAATATGGTTCGAGGCTATGACCAGCCCCTTGTCTACGTTGCGGATGTTTTCCACACCGATCGCCCTGGATCTGTTAAGCACCTTGAAGAAAAAATCCACAAACGGAAAGCAGACAAACCTTATTGCGGCGGTCGCCACGCGCGCGGCAAGCGGGATATGGAACTCGCTATTTTTTTCTGTTGTCATGAGCCAGAATATACAAAAGAAAACGGCTCAAAACAAGGATATACCTCGCCTTTCGTGATCGTGAAATGGCAATACATCTACATACTATAAATAGGGCCCAGGGTCTCCGCCAAGCCGGGCTATCAGGGCTTTCATATCTTCCGGCGCCGGGGCTTTCAGCTCCAGCCTGCTCCCGCTAACCGGAAGAACAAGGGACAACCTCCACGCGTGCAAGGCTTGACGCGGCATGCCGAACGTCGCGTCTTTGCCACCGTAAACAGGGTCGCCGATCACAGGACAGTTTATAGAAAGCATATGAACACGTATCTGGTGCGTACGCCCTGTCATAAGGGATATTTCCAGCAGACTCGCAGAATCAAACCGCTGGGCGACCTTGTATAATGTAACCGCTTTTTTTCCACCCTCTTTTAACACCGCCATTTTTTTTCTGTGTGTCTTGTGCCGTCCGATGTTTGACTCGACCACTCCCTCGTTTCGCCTCGGCCAGCCTTTTACAACCGCCACATATTTCCGGGACATCGATCTGTCCTTCAACTGCCTGGCCAGTGAGTTGTGCGCCGCATCGTTCTTGGCCACGGCTATAAGGCCGCTGGTCTGTTTATCGAGCCTGTGGACAATGCCCGGTCTCGCCACTCCCCCGATTCCGGACAGATCCGGACAACGGCTCACAAGGGCATTTACCAGGGTTCCGCAATAGTTGCCAGCTCCAGGATGCACCACCATCCCGGCGGGTTTGTTCACAACGATTATATCGCTATCTTCATACACCACATCCAGCGCGATGTTTTCCGGCCGGATCTCCAGCGGCTCCGGGTCCGGAACTGTCAAGCTGACATGGTCACCCTCTTTAACCCTGGAGGAGACCCGGGCCAGTGAGCCGTTGAGCTTGACAAATCCTTCAGCGATGAGTTTTTGCGCCCGTGATCGGGACAAATCAGCTTGAACCGAGGCGATAAAAGAATCCAGGCGCTCGCCTTCATGAATCGCCGTTACGATCATCCTTTTGAAAAGCTCTTTACGTTCCTGACGTAAAACGCCACCGCAACGGTCAACGCAACGGCAGCCACGATCTGGGATGTGGATACGAGTCCGTTGAAGTAGATCCCCCTGGGGTCGCCCCTGTACATCTCCACCACAGACCTGCCAATCGCGTACAGGCCGACCCATGTCCAGAAGATCTGTCCCTCGAATTTACGCGCCGGCCGGATGGCGGTTAAAATGATGAAAATTATAAACTCGTTAGCGGCGTCATAAAGCTGGGTGGGATGAAGCGGAACCCCGATAGGAGCCATTGATTTTACGTTTGTAAATGTAATCGCCCATGGAACATCTGTCTTGACCCCGTAACAGCATCCCGCAAAAAAACAGCCGAGCCTGCCTATGGCATGCCCCAAAGCGCCCGCTGGCGCGGCTATATCCGCATATTGCCAGATGTTGAACTTGTACTTTCGCGCGCACACCACCACGGCTATAACCGCGCCGATCAGCCCTCCGTAAAAAACGAGGCCCCCGTTCCATATCTTGAAAAAGTCCACGGGATTTTTAAGGAAATAATCGATGTTAACAATCCCGAACACCACTCTGGACATGATAATCGCGCTCAGCACGATCCAGAACGCGGTGTCTATGATGACCTGCTGGTCCATGCCCTCCCTGGCGCCGAGACGGACCGACCACGTGATTCCGAGAAAAAAGCCTGTCGCCACAAGCAACCCATATGAATATATCGTAACCGGGCCCAGATGAATCAATTCCGGATACATATAACCCCCTCTACGCCGTGATCACCTGCGCAAGGTGGACTATCGGCGGATAAGAAAATCATCAGTTAAAATCCATCAGGACTTTCAGCGTCGCGCCTTCCGACGCCCGCTTCATAGCCTCGACTCCATAATCAAAATGGAATATTTCCGACACCATGGGCTCCACATCCACGAGCCGGTTCTCCAGGGCGTCAAGGGCCTTGTCAAAAGGCCCGCACCTGGAACCTATAACGGTTAATTCGTCGATAACGATCCTGTTGGAGTCAAGCCCCGCAGGGTTGGCTGTCGTGGTTTTTAAAACGATTGTACCACATGGCCGCGCCAGCTCCACGGCCAGGGCAAACCCTTTGGCGGAGCCTGTCGCGTCTACCACCACATCGAAACTCGAGCGCATCGACACCATGTCTCTGTCGAGCGCGGTCGTTATTCCCCGTTGCGCCAGGATCTCCAGTTTTTCCGGGTGTCGTCCAACTGCGACCAGGTCACAGCCGGTCAGGCTTATCACCTGTCCCACCAGCAAGCCAAGCTTGCCGTCGCCCAGGGTAGCCACTTTATCTCCCGGCCCGATTCGGACCTGGTTTATTATTTCAAACGCCGCCGCCAGAGGTTCTGTAAAGACCGCCTGGGTATCGGTGATTTTATCCGGAACAACCAGCAAATTGCCAACCGGAAGGGTGAATATATCCGCGAACACCCCGTCCCTGCCCATAATGCCCAACACTGTCCTTTGCGGGCAATGATTCCCCTTGCCGCTCAAGCACAATGAACAGGAGCCGCAAGGACAGTTAATCTCGCCCACCACCCTAGCTCCGACCAGGCCGGAGTCACCGCACGATTCCACAATCCCGACGAATTCATGCCCCAAAACTCCGGAAAACCCCATGTATCCATTGGCGAGCTCCAGGTCGGTGTTGCAAATACCGGCCAACGACGGCCTTATGACAGCTTCTCCGGCCGCAGGGGATGGTTCCGGATAGCCGCGCTCAAGCCTCGCGCTATCTGCGCCATCACAACAAAGTGCGCGCATCACGGAAAAGTGATGCTGTCAGCGGTTTTGATGGTGATGGTGGTTTCCTTATACGGCCGCTTGGTTCCGGGTTTCAAGGTCTGTATCGAAAATTCTTTTACCTGCGTGAATATGGAGGTGACCGTGTCGCCATTATACGATTCCCGGGTGATTTTCACCGCCGATATGTTGTTATATAAATCGAGATAAATAACCACCTCGCCAAGCCTGTTGATATCCCCCGGCCCGATATAATTGGAATAAACCCCCCATGCGTCAGGTTGCGTGGCGGAACCGGTGGCGCTGTAATCGACCCGGGCTTCCTGCGTTTCGGAATGGACTATTTTGAGTTGTGTGACTTTGGCCTTTGATTGTGACAACACCTTCGACTCCGCCGTGGCGGTGATGGCGACGGTCAAACAAAACGCCGCCGACACGGCTGTTACGATTTTGCGGATCATGGGAAAATCCTCCCTGGTTGAAACGCGCCCTCCCCATGTTATGGAGAGGGCGATATTGTTATCGTGCGTGAAAATAGGTGGCCGGCGTCTGGCTGGAGATATAGTTCACGGCTTTGACGATGCAAACCCGTATGGCCTTCTCCATCGGTGTGTTTTTATACACTCCCAGTCCAAATGGCACAGGAACGCCCCCGATAGCCGCGCCAAAACCGGCGAACCAGTCGGTCGATTTGCCCTCCACGGTAGCGGCCCCCACGATCCTGCCGGTTCGGGTATCCACAACCTTGATGTCTATCGCCATGTAGGACTGCTTGCCGCCTCCGCCAAGCCCTGCTCCTCCGCCTCCCAGGGGGATCCCTATGCCTCCGATAGCGCCGCCGGCGTCTTTCTTAAACGCCGTCACCGCGCCGGTGACGAGCAGTTCTGCGCCTTCCATCTGGCCGATGGGAGCCGCTGTCTCCTGCTTGATCCTGCCGGAGGCTCCCAAATCCTGCTCGGCCAAAATGGCGCCATGGTCTGTCCGGTCGAGCACGATGAACCTGTTGGAGCTGAACAGAGCCGTGGTAAGCATGTCGGCCATACCCTGGCCCAGCTCTCCATGGCCCTGTGCAGCCTTGTTTACGAACTTGTTTACAGCGATCCTGGCCTTGGGCCCGTCATACCGTTCCGCCTGGGCCTGTCCTATGCTTGGGCCGCCGCCGCTGGTGACCGTGGCCTGTGGCTCCATCGATTGACAACCGCCAAGAAACGCCAGGCTAATGACACCAACCAAAGAAAAACAAGACAATTTTCTCATATAACCCTCCCAGCTCGTCGGCGCTTTATGTTGTTTACAAACTCTCGCATAGTCTGTACATCTTTATAATAAATCGATTATGGTCAAATCATATCACCATGATTATTATATCAATCAATCCACCCGATAACATCTCCACGGCTGATTATTCTTCTAACCAATAGTTTCTCACTGATCTATAATACGGACCAGATTCTCCTTTTACAAATTACCAGATGAGAATATTCGCAAGCCCCCGGGAGATAAACCGGGAGGTTCAAGCCATTAAAAAATCGGGGCGGGATATCGGTCTTGTCCCCACTTTGGGATATCTGCACGATGGTCATGCGGCGTTAATTCGCCGCGCAAAAAAAGAGAACGACACGGTTATCGTCTCACGATTTTTAAACCCGTTACAGTTTCGTAAAAAAGCTTATCGGGCCTATCCGACGGATGAAAAACGTGACCGAAATTTTTGCCGCGACCTTTCGGTGGATTACCTTTTTTCGCCGAGCGCCGGGCAAATGTATCCTCCCGGATTCGATACCCTGGTGGAGGTCAGGGATCTGGCCGGGCGGCTTGAGGGACAATCGATCAGGTGGCATTACAGGGCGGTGACGACGGTGGTTGCCAAGCTTTTCAACATTATCCAGCCGAGCCGGGCATATTTCGGCAAGAAAGACGCGCACCAGCTCGCTATCATAAAAAGGATGACCGAAGATCTTAATTTCCCGGTGAAAATTATCGCCGTGGCCACCAGAAGAGCCTCCGATGGTGTGGCGTTGTCTTCAAGAAACAGTCTCCTGTCCGAACCGGAGCGAATTGCGGCTCGCATGATCCCGCAGGCTGTTAAAGCCATTGAATCCCGTGTGAAAAAGGGAGACAGGGACAGGGCGAAACTGAAGGCGAGCCTGGTGGCGATGATAGAAAGCGAGCCCCTGGCAAAAGTCGACTTTGCGGCGGTGGTCGACTCCGACACCCTTTTGGAAGACCGTTTCGGCGACAGGACACTAATCTATGCGGCGGTTTACATAGGAGGCAAGCGCCTGACCGACAACGTGGTATGTAAAAGCGGCTAACCTGTCCAAGACGGAGCCAGGATGCGGCCTACTTGTCCAATAGTGGTGACAGCGCAGATTCCAGCGTGCGCAGATCGCTTCTTGCACGCATGATTTTTCGTAACTTGTCCACAGCCGGTGACATGAATCTCACGTATGTATCCACACCGACAACAGTGGCCTGGTAACCGAAAGTGCCCAGGGCCTTATATATCCGTTGCAGGCCGCTTAGCTCGTAAAGGTCTATGAACCTGTCGTAGCTCCAGGGTGGATTTGCGTAATCGGATAACCTGGAATAGTAGTAGTCGGCCAGTTGTCTTGTGGTGTCCCATGGCAGGTTTTCGTAAGGGTCCAAAAGCAGGGACGCCAGGTCATACTGTCTTCTGCCCATCCTCGCGTCCTGGTAATCGATCCACACGCTCCTTTTTCCTTTGCGTATTATGTTTCTGCTGTGAAGATCACGATGAGCCAAAACCTCCGTATGTTCAGCCAGTTGACCCAATATCCGCCCCCATTCGCGCTTCATGATTTCCCTTGTCTCCGGGCCGGGAAAGTGTTTCAAATACCCAGAGATATAATGTTCGTCGGTGAATTTTATTTCATAGCCCAGTTTTTCCATATCGAACGCGAGGCCGAAGCAGGGCATATCCCTTTTAGCGTGATCCACGGACGCTTCCTGAAACCGTAACAGGTCGTCGATCTGCCTTTTATATTCGGATTCCAGTTCGGCGGGGTTCATTCCCCTGGTTTTAAGCGTCAGAAGATTGTCCGAAAGGTCCTCTATAACCACGAGCTTGCCATGCCGGCAGTAAATATCCGGTGTATCGACACCGAGTTCGCGCATGAGGGTGGTCATATGCGCAAAATGCTCCGCAAACAATTGGTCGGGGGCCAGCATAAGGATCACATCGCCAGCCCCTTCGATGCGGGTTCTGTAATATACCCGCGAAGAAGCGTCTCCCGCCAGGCGATGGGGCCTATCCCAGGATTTGCCGGGAAAAAGCGCCTTCATCGCGTCCCGAATTTCTTCGGGAACTCCGGGGTCATTCATTGGACAAGGCCAGAATACGTTCCGCCACTTTTTTCGCGATACCCCTGTTCCGCTCCACAACCGCCCGCGCCGCATCGCCTGCCGCCCTTCGGGCGTCTTCATCCGTGACCAGCTCCAAAAGCCGTTGCGTGATTTCCTTTTCCGAGCCGACGGTCCACGCCGCTCCAGACGCCTGCAATTCGGCTGACGCTTCCTTGAAATTGCTCATTTCAGGCCCGAACAATACCGGCAATCCATGGGCCGCCGGCTCAAGGGGGTTTTGACCACCATGACCGATGACGCTTCCACCCACAAACGCCACATCCGCCACGCCGTATAGCACGCCCAATTCACCAAAAGTGTCTATGACCGGAACAATATTCCGTCCCGCTATTTCACCGTCGCGATTCATTGCGCTTTTGCGCTTCGCGGTAAAGCCGGATAATTTCAGGACATCTTCGATCCAGCCGATGTTATCGATCCTCCTCGGAGCGATAACCAATCTTACGTTGGGCGCCTGGCCGATCACCGACAAAGCCGACCGTATCGCAACCTGCTCACCCTGGTGGACACTGCCAAGAATAATCACCTTATCGGCCGGTCCCAAACCGATGGACCGCCGTAATTCATCCTTTCTCTCCCGGGAGATCATCCGTGTCGCGCTGTCAAACTTCAGGTTGCCGGGAACCTCTACCAGCGTAGGGTCCGCGCCGATCATTGTTATCCTTTCCCTGTCCCGTTCACTTTGCATCAGAAACAGCGAAACGCCGGCCAGCGCATGCCTGAACACCCACGAAAACCTTCGATAGCGGGGGAATGACCGGTCCGATATGCGGCCGTTGACGACGACGACTTTTGCGCCTTGTTTACGGCAGGTCCTGATCACGTTGGGCCAAAGCTCCGTGTCGACAAGCGCCAGCACAGAAGGGTTGACCGCCTTAACCGCCCGGCTTACGGAGCCCTGAAAATCGTATGGAAAATAAAAGATCGTCGCGACGCCGGCCAGCTTTTGCTCCGCCACCTCCCGCCCGGAGGGCGTGGTGGTGGAGACCATGATCGTTTTCCCGTCAGATTTTTTTTTGAGCTCCTTGACCAGTTCCGTGGCGGCGAGGATCTCTCCCACCGAAACGGCATGCACCCAAATGGTTTTACCGCTCTGGCGTGGAAGAAAAAACCCGAGTTTCTGGAAAAACCCGGCTCGATGTTTTGGTCTTGTCATAAGAGCCAGGGCTATATATGGCAGCGCCAAAACGGCCGTCAGATATATAGCCAGGTTGTAAACAAAATGTATCATGCTTTTGTAAAATATTCGTCGACCTGATCCGTAATGGAGCGCAGTCTGTCTTCCAGCTCTTTGCGTGTTCTCTCCAGGCATTCATCGTCGCAGTCGGAGGGTACGGACACGGGATGGTCGTATATGAGCGCCACTGTGGAAAATGGTTTCGGTATTATCATTTTATCCCAGCTGCTAATGGTCCAATAGCGCGAGTATGAGGTGGATGTGAGCACCACCGGCCGCCCTGTGAGCTTTGCCAGGATGGGGGCTCCCGGCTGGAACTTGTATAAGGGCCCTCTGGACCCGTCAGCGATCAATACGACAGAAGACCCGCCTTTGATAACATTTACCATCCTCCGCAGGGCGGCCACCGATTTTTTATACGAGGAACCGCGAACCAGTCCGAACCTGAAAAGTTTCAGAACGCGGGCGATCACCTCTCCATCGCCGCTGGGACTGACAAGCACACTGGGACGTATCGGGCTTTTGTAAAACGCGTAGGGATAGTAAAACATTCTGCCGTGCCAGAATGCGCATATGATTGGCTCGCGATCCTTTTCCACTTTTTCGCGTATATCCCCCCCTATCTCCACCACTTTCAGGGTCAAGCTGATCAGGTATATCAGGGTAAACGCCAGCGGCGGGATCACGTATCTGTTCAAGATGCGCTTGGTGCGATTATTCACCGGACAAATATGACTCCTGCTTAGTTGTATCGTGAGATTATGGCAAACAAAGCGCCTGGACTAAAAGCCGCATGTATCAACTGCTATCAGGAAAATATCATATGTGGCCGCGTTTATACATCAAAAGCTTTCCCCAAAAACCATGGCCGGCGCCGATCACGTGGCGGCCTGTTTTGCGCCCGGCGTGGCCGAAGCTTTGTTTTGCCAGACATACCTCCTGTATTTTCATTTTCGGCGCCAGTTGGCCCGATTACTTAGCCGATCCAGGTTTGATTTTGCGCTTGACGATTGATGCGCCGGTTCATAGACTGAGTGTTTATCTTTAGAGAAGTCAATTTATGAAACGGATGTTCACAAGCATAGCGTGTGCCTTGGGGGCCGCGTTTATTGTCATTGGGCAAGGTTGCGCTTCGCTTCCAGACCAGCTTATCTGGAAAAATGAGGACGCAGATCAAACCGCCGCCAAACGAAAAAATGACGAGCAAAGCGAGGTTACGCCCGAAAAGCTTAAAACGGGCCTTTCCAGCCCGATCACTTCTGATGACGCCAAACGCACTCCTCTTAGCAGACCCAAAGTTGTAAAGACTGAACTTCTTGGCAATGAGCAGGGTGGCAAAAAATATTTCGACGTGGTCGACAAGCGGCCTGACATTGAGCTGGCGCCTGAAACTGACCCTAACGCAAACCCGGTTCGCGTCGTAACCTATGACAACAACAGCGTTGAAAAAGACTACCGGTTGAGGTTTGGGGTGGTTTGGGGGCGGCTGATAGAAGCTATGCTTAAGCTTCCTCTGGACACCGTGGACAGATCCAGCGGAATTATCATAACAGGCTGGATCATCGACAGGAGCGGGCCCAATGACGTCATGAATTTTTTGGGCGGCGGCGACAATAATATACGGTATAAATACACGATCAGGGTGCTTGATCGTGGTTCCATGACCCAGATCAAGGTGATCCCGTTTGCGCAACAGGTCAAAAGCAGGCGATGGAGCACCGCCAAGCCAAGCATAATTGTCACCAACCGGTTGTTTTCAAGAATTGACCGCGAGCTAAGCGTTCCGTTGCCAAACGAGAGAAACTAGCTTTTAATTTTGATCAAGCGCCGTGCGTAAACCGAATGGGGGCGGCACGAGGCCCGGTCGCTTAGGCTTGGTGGGATTAAAAGCCGGTTAGCAACCTGAGGCTGAACTCCTCACCTTCGCTGATAACCTGCCCGTATCCGCCGTATGTCGTGTATTGCGGTTGAATCACGATGTTTTCGGATAGATTGATCCATGCGCCTATCGTAGCTGCTTTTTCTACAATATTCTCATTATCCATGCTGACACTGGCTGGCTGGTATGTGCGGTAGATGGCGCTTAGGCCGAAGGATTTGCTTATTCCCAGTTGCGCCTCGGCCCTGAACCCGTTGGTTAGCACCGGACTGGTAATTGTCGATCCGCTCCGGTCCATGTCGATACCGCTGAGATAAACAGCTTTCAACCCGAGGGTTACATCACCGAGCTTGCCTCGAAGTTGCGCGTCCATACCAAACGTATCTGGCCGAAACCCGTCATTTTCGGTTACACTGTCTTTTGTAAAGGGGAGGCCGGAAAGCCATTTGTTCGTGGAGCCAAATACGCCGAGGGTAAAACCAAACCATCCGATATTCGGTTTCAAGGCAAACCGGTACCACAGGGATGACTCCAGCTTTTCCCTGAAGGAGGGGTTCACAGCATAGTAGGGATTCCTGGAAACAGGACTCCTCAACCCAACACGCGCCACAAAACTGTCACTGGCGAAAAACCCGTATAACCCGTCCATGGTGTTGTCTCGTGTTAAACCTTCCAACTCCGGAGCGTCAATAGCTGGAAAGCTCGTTTCATTGCTATTACCCAGGTTAAAAGAGGGCGAGGTGGAATGCATGCTGATACCAGCCTTGATGTCGCCGGATGAAGTCAGGTTGACACTGCGCCCGACAGAGCCGCCATTACCTCTAAATCCGCTTTCACCGGTGGTTTTGGTCTCCATCAGGCCCGCAGAGTCTGTCATCGTGGAAATATCCGCGTGACAACTAAAACACGGGGAGCTTTTCAAACGCGCATAACTGGGAGAGGCCCAACTTGGCGTGAAGCCGGAGAGTACCATACAAAAGGTGGCAAAAAAATATGAAAAAACTCTCATTTGGCCCCAAACGGAAACAGGGTGTTTGCCATTGTCTAAAGCTGCATTATAGGCCCAAATCTAGATTTTGTCTATAAAAACATGATAAACAACTTTCAGCAATACCTACATCTATCGATTATATAAAGCATTATAAAATATTTATCAGTGTTTGTTTTTCTGTGACAGTTGATTATTTCGGCGTTGATTCACTGGAATCATCGTAAAAGCTTCTGGCCATCATAGCGTGTCCCGGCCTGCATGCCTGGATACTGGTCAAGCCAACCGGGTAAAAAAAAACCCCCGCCAAACAGGCGGGGGCGAAAGAAAAGCCTTATTGGAAAGACTTAGAAAGCAAATTCGAGCATCAGCAGGAACTGGCTGTCATGCTTCTTCCCGTCACCGCTGTAGGTGGAGTACTCGGGAACGAGCTCCACGTTC
>JAJRZK010000037.1 GCA_024275315.1 Nitrospirota bacterium | reverse complement strand
TTGATGGTAAACATGAGAGTATCCAGCCCCATCCTGGCCGCCGCCATCGCCGCTTCGCACCCCGCGTGTCCGCCGCCTATGACTATCACGCCATATCTGTTCATCTACCGCCCAAAACCCTCAAGCTGTTACAACTGCAAACAGGTTACCATAGCCGCTGAAAGGTTACCGAACTTGCCAGCAAGGCGCAAGATGGATGTGCGAGAGTTATCCGGCGCTTCCGATCCCGACATTCCCACAGCCACACCCCACTGAAACAGCATGTGACGATTTTGGCACACAGTATGCTCATTAAACTGGGCAGTTACAAGTATATCCATATTATCAAAGGTTTTGGGGATTGTACGGGGCTGTTTTCTACAATTATCAGTGGCGCTGGAAAATTTTGCGTATTAAAACCCCGTTTTCTCTTCTATCATATAGGCAGGTGGTTCGTGCATTTGCCGGTTTGAAGGATTTTTTCTGTTTATGAAAAATATTATTGCAATTGCCAGTGGCAAAGGTGGCGTAGGTAAAAGCACTGTTTCCCTCAACCTCGCGCTAGCCCTTCGCAGGTCGGGCGCCCGGGTATGCATTCTTGACGCGGACATGGGCCTGGCCAATGTCAACATCATGCTCAATATCCAGCCGGAGCTTAATCTGTACCATCTCCTGTTCGAAAGCAAAAAGCTCGAAGATGTGATGATCGATGGTCCGGAGGGTGTAAACATCATACCTGGCGGCAACGGGGTCCCGGAGCTCACCAGGCTCGAAGCGGACCAGTTGCAGGCGCTTGTGGAGCAGTTCAAGCTTATCGACACGCATGATTACCT
The DNA here is from genome assembly GCA_024275315.1 of Nitrospirota bacterium. Classification (GTDB taxonomy): domain Bacteria; phylum Nitrospinota_A; class UBA7883; order UBA7883; family UBA7883; genus JAJRZK01. Next base: position 916 of record JAJRZK010000037.1, on the reverse strand, counting down.
GATCGTGGACACCTCCTCCGGGATAGACCCGATGAACATGGCCTTTCTCCGCGCGGCGGATTGTGTGTTCGTCGTATTCACGCCCGAGCCCACATCTATCACAGACGGGTTCGCGGTTCTTAAAATACTTGCGGTCAACCGTTACACAGGTTCACTTCATATTTTACCGAACATGTTCCCGACCGATAAATCGGCGGATCGTGTTATCAACAAACTTGTGAACGCCAGCGCAAATTTTTCTATAAAAAAAGTCAACAGCTTCAGGCCAATTCTGCGAGACCCGAAGGTACCCTTCTCCATTATGAAACAAACGCCGTTGCTGATGCTGGCTCCCCACTCCTCGGCCGCGACAGCGATAAATAAAACAGCGTCAATGATTACGCAATGGGATAATAGGGATGATTCCTCGCTGGCCAGTGAATATATCGGGAATGTAGCAAAATATTCCAACGACAAAAAGCTTTTGCAAACTGTTTATAAATATAACAGTATAAAAGAGGCGCAAAGCTCCACAATCAAATCAGGCGCCCCGAAAGACCGGCCAGTAGAAAAAACGGCCGTACAGCCTGAACCTCCCATGGAAATACCAATAAAAAAGCCAGTTGTTTCCAGCGTGATTGAGACGCAACCAGTCTCGCCCGACTCGGAACCGGTTAGTGAGACGCCCAGCCTCAAAGCCGAGGTCGCCGAAGCCATAAAATCTGTCGTCGCCGGAAGTATCGACCAGTATTCAAAACTGACCTCTGAACTTGTCAAAACACAAAAAGATATCGTGGCGGGGCTGGAGAAGATCGCCAACGACAACTCCAAACGGGAAAACAGTTTCGCAAACGCTCTTGTCGACACGCAGAACAACATCGCCAAAGCTTTGGAGAAAATCGCCGAGGCGAACAGAGCCACACCAGACAACCCGCCC
>JAJRZK010000036.1 GCA_024275315.1 Nitrospirota bacterium | reverse complement strand
TAAACATCCTGATTGATTTCACATTTCTTCAACAGCATCGGATCGAAAAGATCACCGCAAAACTGTGTGTTTTATGATTTAATATTGACTGCCCAGAATAAAACAAGGAATAATAAAAATCTGGAAAATGAATTATTATAAAATATGAATAAATTATTACTCTATGTAATTGCGCTGGCCGTTTTCCTGACCGCCACCAACGTAATGGCCGAAAACCTGGATTCGGTTACCATCAAGGTGAAAAAAACGTCGCTCCGCAAGGACAAGCAGTTTTACGCTCCCACTGTAACTACGGTTGTTTTTGGCGACCGGCTTGAGACCATCAAGTTTTCCGGGAACTGGTGGCTGGTTTCGCATAATGGAACGCAGGGGTGGGTGCACGAGTCTGCCCTGGTTGGCTGGAACGCGCAATACAGAAGAAAAGTCTCCATGTTCAAAGGCAAGAAATCCGAAATGTCGACAGACGAAACGGCTCTTGCCGGCAAAGGCTTTGACGCTCAGATAGAACACGAGTTCCGCAAGAAAAGCCCGAAGGCGAATTTTTCGGCGGTGGAAAAGATGGAAAAAATAAAAATCACGGATAAAGAACTTGACGCTTTTGTTACAGAGGGTGGCCTTGCAAAACAGTAATAATGGTCGTCTGATGAAAATAGCAGCAAGCTCAGCGCTGATAACCCTTGCGCTGTATACCGCCTCGTGCTCCACGGTCTCCAAAAACATGGGGGAATACGCCGACAAGGCGGTGGAGAAGATGAACGCATATACAAAATCATCGAAAGCTATGAGCCTGGGTTCTTCAAACCTGAGCGATGAACAGGAATATTACATAGGCCGTTCCGTCGCCGCGAGGATTGCCAGCGGATATAAAATATACACAAACAAAAGCCGAACCCGCTACATCAACCGGTTGGGTGTCGCATTGTCCCGTTATTCGAGCCGACCGGAAATTTACGCCGGCTACCATTTTATGCTTTTAGAATCGAAAGAGCTAAACGCGTTCGGGGCTCCCGGCGGGTTCATATTCATTACCACGGGGCTTTATAAAAGCGCGAAAAACGAAGAGCAACTCGCCGCCATACTGGCTCATGAGATATCACACGTCACGTTGAAGCACGGCATATCGTCGATAGAGGCCGACCGGATCAACAAGGGAATAAAAAAATTCAATAAAAAAGTGGCAAAGGGTGTCTCCACGGTGGCCCAAAAATTGTCCTCCGCCGACATAGACAAGATGACAGCCGCGTTCGAGGGTAGCGTGGATGACATAGTCAGCACGATTTCTTCCGGATACTCGCACAAATTCGAGTTTGAAGCTGACGCCGAGGCGTTCTCCATATTGCGCCGCGCCGGGTACGCGCCAAAGGGACTTGTCTCGTGCCTGAAGACATTGCAGGCCAGAGCCAGAGGTGGCGACAAAGCCGGATTTAACAAAACCCACCCCCCCGCAGAAGAACGGATCAAAAGGATTGGTTGGCTCGTCAAAAGGTTAAAAACCGATCTGGGCAAACCGGCGCCAATACGAACAAAGCGGTACAAACGATACGCGTTCAAGAAGTAGGCGGGGTTTTCTTTAATTATCCACTGCCGCCGATCTGCATGAGAAATGGCAGACGGGGTAAAAAATCATCGTAAAATTGTATTGCCCAAAAAAAGTTATAGGTGTAGACTCTGTCATTATGAGTAATACAGCCGGATACAGCCTGTTTGTTCTTTCCGTCCTCCTTGCGCCCTGAGGCGCAACAATATTATCATTCCAACAAGTCAGTATTTTCATCCACGCAAACTGAAGTAAGCTGTGCGTGGACCAGGTAATATCCACAAAAAGCGTAATTACACATAACCGAGGTATTGCAAGATGCCAAAGAAAACAGATAACGTTATAATTTTTGACACCACGCTGCGCGACGGAGAGCAATCTCCCGGGTTCTCCATGAACATAAAAGAGAAGCTGACCCTGGCCGCGCAGCTGGCCAAACTGAACGTGGACATCATAGAAGCGGGATTCCCCCAGGCCTCCCAGGGGGATTATGACGCCGTGAACCAAATAGCCAAATCCGTGAGAGGCCCCGTCATAGCCGGCCTGGCCAGGGCCATGGCGGGAGACATAGACCGGTGCGCGTCTGCGCTGAAGCCGGCCAGAAAAAAACGTATCCACACTTTTGTCGGCACATCTGAACAGCATATCAAGTACCAAATGAAAAAAACAAAATCACAGGTGCTGAAAATGGCGATTAACGCTGTTCGACGCGCAAGGGAGCATGTCAGGGACGTGGAGTTTTCCGCCATGGACGCCGTGCGTACAGAAATGCGGTTTCTCTACGATATCCTGGAGGCGACGATAGAGCAAGGAGCCGGCACGGTGAACATACCTGACACGGTGGGATACGCCATCCCCGATGAATTCGGCCAGTTGATCGCCCAAATCAAGGAAAACGTGCCCAATATAGATAAGGCGATAATTTCTGTTCATTGCCACAACGATTTGGGTATGGCGGTTTCAAACTCTCTTTCGGCGGTCATGAATGGAGCCCGCCAGGTGGAGTGCGCGGTCAACGGTATCGGCGAAAGAGCGGGAAACGCTTCATTGGAGGAAATTGTAATGGCGGTTAAAACCCGCAAAGATTTCCTGAAAGTAGGCGTCCAGGTCAAAACCAGGGAGATATACAAGACATCCAGATTGCTGGTCTCCATCACCGGCGTTCTCATCCAGCCGAACAAGGCCATAGTGGGAGAGAACGCTTTCGCCCACGAGTCGGGCATCCACCAGGACGGAGTGTTAAAAGAGAGATCAACCTTTGAAATCATGACACCCGCATCTATCGGTCTGAAAAAAAACCGGCTGGTGCTTGGCAAACACTCCGGACGGCACGCGTTTTCCAAACGTCTCGAGGACCTGGGTTACAAGCTTTCAAAAGAGGATTTGAACAAGGCTTTTGAACAGTTCAAGCTACTGGCGGACAAGAAAAAGGAGATTTTCGACGAAGATCTGGAGACAATTGTCGGCGAAGAAATATCCGAGGAGACTTTCCCCGGGGTTTTCGAGTTGGAACATATACAGACCAGTTCCGGAACGGGCTCCATACCCACCGCCACGGTCAGCCTGCGCAAAGGCGACGAGGTCTTCACAGATTCGGCTATTGGTGACGGGCCGGTTGACGCAGCGTACAGGGCTATTGAGCGAATAACATCAATAAAGGGCCGGCTGATGTCGTACAATATACGTTAGGTCTCTTTCGGCAAAGACGCCGTGGGAGAAGTGAATGTAAAAGTGCAAATCGGGCAGGATTTGTATTTTGGCAAGGGATCGTCCACAGACGTGATCGAGGCCTCCGCCAAAGCCTGGCTGATGGCCGTTAACCGAAAAGTCGGCAATTAAACGCCAGAATTGAGTGTGAGGGGTTATCCCGGATTTAAATAGTGTGACAACATGAGCTGGTTTACAAAAGTCAAGAAGCCGCTGGAAGCGATCGCCTTGCGCAAAAGGATTCCGGAAGGGGTGTGGAGAAAGTGCGAAAGTTGCAAGGAGATCATTTACAGCATAGAGCTGGAGCGCAATTTCAACGTCTGCTCCAAATGCGGCCATCACCACAGGATATCCGCCGAATCGAGAATAAAACTGCTGATCGACGAGAACACCTTTAAGGAGGAAGATGAGGGCCTGGTCCCCGTAGATCCGCTGAAATTCAGAGACAGCAGAAAATACAAGGACAGGATCAGCGACGCACAGAAAAAAACAGGGAACAAAGAGGCGATCATCGCCGGGTCCGGGCTTATTGAAAACCGACCGGTGGAGATCGCGGCGTTCAATTTCGATTTCATGGGCGGGTCCATGGGTTCCGTGGTCGGAGAGAAAGTGACCCGCACCTTTGAACGGGCTCTTTCAAACAAGCGCCCTGCTATTGTCGTCTCATGTTCCGGCGGCGCCAGGATGCAGGAGGGGCTGTTCTCGCTTATGCAAATGGCGAAGACCGCCGCCGCCGTTGGCAGGCTTTCAAAAGCGGGCCTTCCATACATATCGGTTTTGGTCGATCCCGTGACTGGCGGGGTGACGGCAAGCTTCGCCATGCTTGGCGATATCATCGTAGCGGAGCCCGGGGCGTTGATATGCTTCGCCGGTCCCCGGGTCATAGAGCAGACGATCGGCAAAAAGCTCCCGGAAGGATTTCAGCGCTCCGAATTTTTGCTTCAACATGGATTTGTCGACATAGTCGTCAACCGGCTGGAGCTGAAATCCACTATCGCCCTGTTGCTGGACCATATGTGCGGCCAGATCGTATGCCCTCTACCGGAACCAGAGCAAGACGAAGAAGCAGAGGCCGGACCGGAAGAACAGGCTCTATAACACTCGCGGTGGAATGAACTACCAGCAAGCCAGGCTCTATCTTGATTCACTGCATTTCAGAGGAATCAAGATGGGGCTGAACAATATCGAAACCCTGCTTGGCCGGCTTGGCGACCCGCACGAGGGATTCAGCGTAATCCACGTAGCGGGCACAAACGGCAAAGGGTCAACCTGCGCCATGATATCAAGCGTCCTGACCGATTCGGGCGTGTCCAATGGTCTGTATGTTTCTCCTCATATAGAATCAGTTCGGGAGCGGATACAGCTAAACGGGCAAATAGTGGACAAAACCACGACCGCGGCGCTGGTGTCAACGGTCAAGCAGGCGGCGGAACGCGCTCCTTGTATCAGGCCGACCTATTTCGAGTTTCTGACCGCGATGTCGTTTCTTTGTTTCGCCCGCTCCGGGGTCAGGGTGGCTGTAGTGGAGGTTGGCCTGGGGGGCAGGTTCGATTCCACCAATATTGTGGATCCGGAGGTCTCTGTTATTACCACCATCGCGATGGACCATATGGAACATCTGGGCCATGACAAAAAGCATATCGCCATAGAGAAAAGCGGGATAATAAAACAGGGCCGCCCCCTGGTCCTGGCCGCCCGGGACATCAAGGCGGCGGAGGCCATCATGTCAATAGCGAAGGAAAAATCGGCTCCGGTACACATGGTTGGAAGAGATTTTCAATATACATCGCCCACCATGACCGGAACCGGAGAGCGGTTCGACTATCGCTCCGATACCCTCGACCTGAACAGTGTGGAGGTGGGACTGGTGGGGCGGCGACAGATAGATAACGCATCGGTGGCTATCAGGGTGGCGGAGCTTATGAACATGGCGAACATACCGGTCGGCGAACAGCATATAAGAAACGGCCTGGCCACGTTGCAACTGGCGGGAAGGTTTGAGCGTGTGATGAACGGACCGGTGGTGATCCTTGACGGAGCCCACAACCCGGACGCCGCTGCGGAGCTTTGCAACACCCTGCTGGAACGATTCGGGCCGGGCCGGGTCGATTTCATATTCGGAGCCATGGGGGACAAGGATTACGCGGCCATGCTGCGTAACCTCCGCCCGTCGGCAAGGTCGTTTACATGTTTCAGCCCCGATGTGCCAAGATCGGCCGATCCGGACAAGCTGGCGGCGGCCCAAACTGACAGCTCCATACCAACAAGCGCGGTCAGATCTGTTGAAAAAGTGATTCACATTATCAAAACCGCCCCCGCCGACACCGTTTTTTGCGTAACCGGATCGTTTTACACCCTGGGCGAAATTCGGCCAGCCATAAGAAAGATGGTCAGGGAAACACACCAGCGCCTCGGAGCCGCCGGTTGACCACCCGGTCGTTGACCGCCACGGTCATTGACCGTCACGGCCACGAAAATTTGACGAAAGTCGAATATATGCTATCATACAGTTATGGGGGCGTTCTGGTTTCGACGGGAGCGCCAAGGCTCAGGCCGCACGTCGTGGAGGTCGTTGACCACGTAAAAACCAATGGCAAACTTATAATCGCCAACGATTATAACTACGCTGTCGCCGCTTAATTAGCCGATAGCCGTTCCACCTGTCAGTTCCTGCGGGACGGGATGGGGCGCAATACGCGCGGGATAGCCAATGAGAGCCGCCCGCTGGCTCTGAGGCGAAACAAAGGCGGGCTGGCGCTTTCCCCGCCGGTTTCCAGGCCAAGGGAAAGGGCGAGACTTTAACAGGAAACTAAGCGTGTAGAAACCTGTAGTTCAGGGTTTTCGGACAGGGGTTCGACTCCCCTCGCCTCCACCATTTGAAAAAAGACAACCCGTCTCTCCGGGGTCATTCTCCGGGACGACGGGTTGGGCTGGAAACTCTATGGCGACGCACCTGTTATCTCCGGCCTGATCGATCCGCAGCCGTGGGAGGGCGAGAACGGCTATGTCTCCTCTTGCCATGTGGAGCGGCTTGAAGACGGCCGGTGGTGGATGCTCTACTCCGGCGGACAGTCCGGAAACGCCGGCATCGGTTACGCCTGGTCCTGGGACCGTGTCCACTGGACAAAGGCTTCTTTCAATCCTGTGTTTCAAGCGGGCAACGGGCCATTCCTCGAACGCTGCTACACGCCCAGTCTCGTCATTAATGCTGACGGCTCCCTGCTCCTTTACCGCTCCGCACGCGATGAAGATTCCTACCGGACCTTTGTATCGCGTCTCAGGGCCCTGTCGCTCGACTGGCAGGATCTGCTCGGTTCCGATCATCTTGGCCAGGGACTTGCCCCGCGCAACACCATCCGCCGTGGGAGCGGCTCGGAGGAAGAACGCGACGCAGCCATCCCCAACCCGGCCCT
>JAJRZK010000035.1 GCA_024275315.1 Nitrospirota bacterium | reverse complement strand
TACCACGTCACGCTTAAAATCCCCGTCAAAATGGCGATACTTTCTCATCTGTCCGACTCCTTCCAGGGGAATTATCCCTCAATTATCGAACAGACCACCTAATTTCTTAGCCGATCAGTCCAGCTACAGGGGTGCACTCCAGTTTTCATATCTACGCATATATATCGCTATTAAAAATAGAATATTGTACCATTCTCTTTTCACTCTTAGCTCGCATAACTCGCGCTCGGTTTTGTATCTTGACATTTCCCGACTGGCAAGCTTGTTTGCGCGATGTTGCGGCCGGGTTCTTGCGCTGTCGATATGCGGAGCGACGCAGGTAACCGCGAATTATCGCAGGCCAGCCACCAAATTTGTCGCTCCACCATGCGTATGCTATTTCCAATGCTTTGTATTTATTGGATGATACAGGCGCCCGCCTGTGGCACGGGTTGTGCTCTCCAGATTTTATCACCTAACATGGAGGTATCTGGTATGAAATCCAGCGGTTTAGATGCGATTCTGGAAGATACGGAAAGGTTCTATTTACTTTACGGGCAGGACGATGACATGCTTTTCGATATCCAGTTCGATCTGGAACGGGAATACCTTGCGACGGAAGCGTGCGAAGAGATGGAAAACATGGACGACCAGCGCCGGTCCGACGAGATGGATCCCCGGCTCTGGTCGCAGTTGCAAGTCAGGCGGGATGCGGGCGACCTGCTTTGGCGCGGGACCACCTTGTAAAATTATTCCTCCTTTTCCTTATCCTGCTCGTCCAGGTCACCGGTGTCGATTTCCAGCATGGGCTTGATATGATCCATTTCAACATCCCGCAGCCTCAGGACCGTTCGCATGCAAAACACGGTCAGTGAGATAATAAACCCCCAGATGATTATCAGCATCACCCAGCCGCCCGCTGTCATGAGGTCTCCTTTCTTCGCCAGGCCATCTCCACCGCCGCGATTATAGCCGCGAGAAACAGGGCCATGCCCAGCATCGTGCCGAGAGCGTATGGAAAATTCTCCGCAGAGACCTTGCGCAGGAGCAGTTGGTCCAGGCCACTCTGGTACGACCAGTAACCAAGGATAATCAGCAGGTACGCAGGTGTCACGTATTTGATGACGACCTTGAAAAACTTCGGCACACGGATGTCGGCGCCATGATGAAGCTGGTCGAATCCCCTGTCGATACCATATATCCAGCCGAAGATAATGACCTCCCCCGTCGCGAAAAGGACAATCGCGAAAGTTCCCGCCCAAAAATCCATAAGATCAAGCACCCCCTTGTCCAGGAGGAATATGGCAGGTTGCGCGGCAAAGAAAGAAACAGCGCTCAGCAACCCGACAGACTGTTTTCGGCTCAGGGAGAACTCGTCCTCCAGAAACGCGATACCCGGTTGCAACATCGATATGGAGCTGGTGACGCCGGCGAGAAACAGAAGAAAAAACCACATGAACCCCAGCGCCGCCGTCATCGGCATCTGGCTGAACACCATGGGCATCGTAACGAAACCGAGGTTGAACGCGCCGCCGGCCGCGATATCTCTTATACCGACCGGTCCGAAAAAGACAAAAGCCGCAGGTATGGCTATCGACGCGCCGATAACCACCTCCATGAATTCGTTTATGGATATGGATGTCAGTCCCGACAACGCCACGTCGTCGTCCCTTTTGAGGTAGCTTGCGTATGTGATTATCAATCCGAGCCCCACAGAGGTGGTGAAAAAAATCTGGCCGGCGGCGGCTAGCCACACCTTGGCGTCGGCGAGGGCGGAAAAATCGGGGTTCCACATGAACCCGAGCCCGCCATTCACGCTCCAGTCCGGCTTGGCGATGTCGGGGGCGCCCAGGGTCAGTACGCGAACCATGATGACAATCCCCAGGATCACCAGGATCGGCATCGCGATTTTTGATATCGTCTCGATACCCTTGGCCACGCCCAGGTAGATGAAAAAGAAGTTTACAAAAAACGTTATGATGAAAAAAATATAAGCTTCACTTATTCCGGAGAACCACTGGTTTTCCTTCAACCCTTGGTAGGCGGAAAGAAAATCCCCCGCATTGTTGGATCCGGCCGCCGAGCCTAACGATCCGGAGATTGCAAACCAGGAATACGCAAGGCACCATGACTCTATGTAGACATAGTAAAAATAGATCATAAGGGGGATGAATATCCCCAGCGCGCCGAAATATCGGCTGAGCCTGTGGTTCCAGAAAACGTTCAGAATGCCAGGCCCGGACCCGTGGTTTCTGGAGCCAGCGGCCCTTCCCATGGTCCACTCCACCCAGCACAGGGGTATACCCAGTAACAGCAGGGCGATTATGTACGGGATCATAAATGCCCCGCCGCCGTTTTGGGCCGCCTGAACGGGGAAACGCAAAAAGTTGCCCAGACCCACAGCCGATCCGGCCACGGCCAGGATTATTCCCATCCGTGACGCCCAGTTTTCACGCGGCACGTCTATATCCACTCCGGTTGTGTGATTCCATGCGATAGCGCCGTCCAAGACGAACGAACACGTTAAGATACAATGACACAACTTTCATTACAAGTTCAACAGTTAGCCGGCGGTCCGGTGAAGATGAATAGCCAGGCAACAGCCCGATGTTCCCAGCGCTACCTGGCCTTATCAAGAGCCAGCTCGATCTCTTCTGCGATGATACCTGTGAGGTCAGGTGTTTGAGCCGGCGTGGGGTCGGGCTTGGGGGGATGGCTCGATACATCAGCGCAACTGTTGCGGCCGGGTGAAAACCTGTTGCAGGCGTTGCAACTGTTACAGGTGTCCTGCTCTATCTTCCTGATCGGCCATCCCTTGGCCCTGCCGATAGCCTGGAGCCTGTCGATCTGGTCTCGTGTCAGGGGCTCCACTGCGCCGAGTTGCCTGGCGTGGTAGGTGATCTCGGCCACATGCTCCATCCGCTCGAGCGTGTTGTAGGCGGTGTAGACGTCACCCCCTACGGTCAAACTGCCGTGACGCTCCAGAATTATCGCGTCATAGTCGGCTATGTATTTCATAATGGAATTGGCCACCTCCGATGTGGCCGGGGGGGCGTAATCCGCCGTTGGAATCGAGCCAAGGGTGAACACCACCTCCGGCAAAAGGCATTTGGCCAGCCTTATCCCCGCCAGGGAAAAAGCGACGCTCATCGTGGGGTGGGCGTGAATCACGGCGCCTATCTCCGGCCTCTGGCGATAACAGGTGAGGTGAAGCGTGATCTCGCTTGTCGGTTTCGACGCGCCCCGTTTCGGATTGCCCTCGATATCGACCACCACAAGATCGCTCTGCTTCATATATCCTTTATGTATCCCGGTGGGGGTTATAAGGATTCGATCGCTCCCCAACCTCACCGACACGTTCCCGTCGGTCGAGCTGATCCAGCCCTTCGAGTGTATGCGGCGGCACACCTCGACGATGTCTTTCCTGTGCTCCGATTCCGGTTTCATGTCGTCACCATAATTAATCAGTATCACCGATCCCTAGCCGCCGGTCTTGTCCACATGGTCGACAATCCCCTCTATCACAGAATGGACGGGGGCGGCGTTGTCCATGAAAAGTTGCCGGGCGGCGTTACCCTCCACAGCCACGATAACCAGCTCCCCGGGGCCGGCCTGAACAAAATCGACGGCAAGATGAGTGTCGCCTTCAGGCGCGAGGTTTTCATCCACCGGCTGGACGACCATGATCCTGGCGCCTTCATAAACCTGGTGCTTAAGCGTGGATTGAACATTGCCAACGACTCTGGCCAGCTTCATAAATCACCCTTCAAAAGCATTGAACAAAAATATGTATCGTATAAAGACTGTAGCGTATCGTACAAAGACATATGTCTACACCTCGTGGTTCACAGAGTCGATTATCCCTACTATGCCGGCGTCCACCGGTGTAAACGATTCATCAAGCGTAAGCGACGCCTCGCGCCCGGTGACATAGGCCACAAGCTCACCCTGGCCGGACTGGAGCTGGTCCGCCACCACGATGGGGGGGCCCTTTTTTTTATCCGCGTGATCCACCGGCTGTACGACCAGGAGTTTCACACCGGTCAGCGCCTCGTGCTTGCGCGTTGCGACCACTCTTCCGATAACCCGGGCTAGATGCATACAGGCTCCGTCACAGAAGTTTAAGGTTTATATCCTCGTGCGGGTTGGGCACGATTTCGCTACAGACCAGCGTCCCCGACGATTCGATGATTCCAACGCCCGCCTCCACGGCCGCCTCGATATCGGCGAGATCACCTGTCATGGTATAAAAGGATTTGCCCCCCAGCCCGTTAGCCATGCGAAGCTCGATCAGGCGGACCTCGGCGGCCTTCACCGCGGCGTCGGCGGAGAGGATAACCGAAGCCACGGAAAAAGTCTCCACTATCGCCAGCGAATCGATTCTGGAGATATCCACACAAGCCTCCATCGCGGGAACGAGTTGCTGGTGCGCGTGGGGCAGGATCATTTCGTCGACGATCATTTCACTCCCCCGTTCAAGCCCCGCCCTGAAAGAGTTCTGCACGGCCTCGGTCTCTCCGGTGATAAATATCATGTATTTACCGGGGCAGACAGTCCTCGCCTCCAGCAGGCGCACATCGGCTTTTTTGACCATGTCGTCGGCAGTTTTCACCCCCCGGGCTATGGAGCGAAGCTCAACTACGGCAACGGCCGGATCGTCGTAGGTCATGACGCCGCTCCTCGAATAACGATACCATTGTCATCCACGCTCGCAACCTCGCCCGTTATCGAGGCGTGATATCTCGCCCCGAGGGAGTTTTCCGGAATATCGGCCACAAGATCGCCCAGCCGAACCTTGTCGCCGGCCCGGACCACCGGCGTGGCTGGCGCGCCGATATGCTGGTCCAGCTTTACGCAGACCCCGGAGATGTCCGGCGGATTCGGATTGTATGGCGGCCGTCTGTCCAGCCCGGCGAGCCCCAGTCTTGGCACGAGCCGGTCTGTGGGTACGCTGCGAAACTTCCGGCGCGCATCGGGCGTTAATTCACTTTGCAAATGTGGGTTTTTAACCCCGGCGTCTTTGAGCCTTCGTTTGAACTCCCTGAATATCACCCGGGGCGACAGGGACATGGGGCACGCCCAAAGGTCGCACACCCCGCATTCACAGCACAACCAGGCGCTGGTGATTGTTCTGGTGTCAAGATCACGATCATAATTGATGACACGCATCACCCGGTGCGGCTCGAGAGAGTGCCCCTGAAGAAAGCGCGGGCAGTAATCGGTGCAATACCTGCACACCTCGCAGGCGGACCTGGATAGGCGAATCTCCGTGCTCAGGGGCCGCCGCATCCGCCGCACATGGCTGTGTTCTTTCGGCAGAACGAAAAGCCCCCCCATGGTTTTTGTCGTCACATCGTCCATATCATCGGTCAACCGTCCCATCATGGGACCGTTGACAAGGAGCGTGTAATCATCCACAGCAGGACCCATGGCCCGCACGATCTCTCCAAACCTGGCGCCGACAGGCACATAGGCCACCTGCGGCCGCTCCACGACGCCGCCGAGCGTCATCAACCTCCCTGTCACGGGCGCCCCTTCGGACGCGTCGGCCACCTGGACAAGCGTTGTCACATTCATCACCAGAGCCCCTACCATCGGAGGTATGCCACCTTCCGGAACTATCCGGCCGGTAGCTTCAAACACCAGGTATTGCTCGTCGCCGCTGGGGTATATATTGTCCAGCTCGAGGATTTCAAGATTGTCGCAACCGGAGATTTCGGACTGAATGGCGGAAATCGCGGTCTTGTATTTTTTCTTGACGCAAATTACGCCGCGGACAGGTTTGCCCAAACGCGTTTGCATGTCGTCCATAACCAGCGACATCCCGGTAATTAGCGCGTCCGCTCTGGATTCCATTACAAGCTGGTCGCCGAACATCAACGGCTCACACTCGGCGCCATTGACGATCACCGTGTCCACAGCGGCCGCAAGCTTTGCATGGGTCGGAAACCCGGCGCCACCCGCGCCGATGATCCCGGCCGCCCGAACCGCCTCCACCAACCCGCCGATCCCGGTGACAGATTTCATTTAAACGATCCTGAACCGGTCTTTGAGCGTACATCGACGCTCACGGCTGAAATCAAGCGCCGTGGTCAGGCCCTCGCCTGTCGGGCTTGCGATGGTGAAGGATGTGTGCCCCTCACCCCCGGCGCCAAGCCCGGCGATGCTTGGCCCGTTTTTTATGAAAATGGAGGTGTTGATGACGCGAGCCATTTTCGACAGGTTGTCCACGTTGGTCGAGTGCATCACAGCCGTATGGCCGAACCCGTGCTCCACCTGTTTGGCGAGGGCGATGGCGTCATCGACACAGCCGACCCGGACAAGAGGCGTCACAGGCGCAAGCTGCTCCATCCAGAACAGCGGATGGCTCTTATCCACGTCGAGTATCAGGAGCCGCACATCGCCAGCCGGCTCTGCGCCTATGGCCCTGAGAATTTCACCGGCGTCTTTACCGACCCATTTCTTGTTGACCACGCCATGGTCGCCAGGGCCCGTGGGGGCGCGTTCGACCAGCAGTTTCTCCACCTTGCGTATCTGGACGGGGTTAAGCTCGAAAGCGCCGTTTTTTTTCATCTCCTCCTTGAGCCGGTCGGCGACGGAATCGACACAGATAATCTCTTTTTCAACGACGCACACGATATTGTTGTCGAACGAAGCGCCATCGACGATGTGTTTGGCCGCTTCGGGAATGTTGGCCGTCTCGTCCACCACGACAGGCGGATTACCTGGCCCGGCGGCGATGACCTTTTTGCCGGAACCCATGGCGACCTTGACAACGGCGGGGCCGCCGGTGACCACCAGGAGCCTGATATCCGGATGTTTCATCAGCTCCTGCGCGCTCTGGATTGTCGGTGGCGAAACAGCAGTCATCAGGTTGGCGGGTCCTCCCGCCCTTACAACAGCCTCGTTGAGAATCGAAATTATCCGACTGGTGACCTCCTTGGCCGTCGGGTGGGCGTTGAACACGACCGCGTTTCCCGCGGCGATCATCCCGATAGAGTTGGAGACAACGGTGGCCGCCGGGTTGGTGCAGGGAGTTATGGACCCTATCACTCCGTACGGAGCGCGTTCCACCAGCGCCATCCCGTTGTCACCCGTGTAACAGACCGGCCTTAGAATCTCCACGCCGGGGG
>JAJRZK010000034.1 GCA_024275315.1 Nitrospirota bacterium | reverse complement strand
GTACTACCATCTCGGGTTTCGTTGCGCCCAGTAACAGCGCGAAGCGCTGGGCTCTTGTTATTCCCTCCCCCGGCGCTGGAGAGGAGGGGTTTATACACTGCTCTTTTAACTTTTACTCTTTTCAGCCCGCCCATAGGGCGGCTCCCTCCCCCTTTACGGATAGGGCAGGGCGCTCTTTTACTTTCCCCTTTCAAGGGGGAGGCCAGGTGGGGGTGAACGACGGATAAACCAGGATCGCCGACTTCAGATCGGATACGTCTGGATTCACCCTCCCTTCGCCCCTCCCTTCGAGGGAGGGGGAGTTGTTGCAGGAGACATCATCCTACGCTGGCGACGATTTATCGGGAGTTTGCCTGCGCTCCCCGTCAATATTCCTGGCGTTTGGTTGTCAAGTTATATCGCGGGTGCGGCCTAATTCAGGTTGTAAACCTTTGCCGCGTTTTCTCCTCCCACCTTGGCCGCTACGGAAGAGGGTAGCTGGCCAACCATGCTCCAGGTCTCGCCGAATGACTGCACTTTTGGAGCGGTCAGGCCCGGTATTCCGACAAATTCGTCTCCCCCGATCATGATCCGGTCGGGATAATCATTTATCAGCCCCAGCCATTCGGACTTGATGGCGCCGGTCTGGTCTACAATCCTGTTTGGCATCGACTCGCCCGCCATGGTCAGGGGGCGGTCTTCCACCCGCAAGGCCAGATAGAGGTTGGAGTGGGCGGAAAGAAGCCTTCGCACAAGGTCAACAGTCATATATCCGGTATTGTCCCATCCGATATGTTGCCACACTATTCTGGCGTTCCTGTTGTGTTCCAGCAGTCTTTCGAAAGGTGGTATCGTGGCGTTGATCGTGGAGGGATTTTTCGAACAGGCCGCGCCAAGTCCGGCTGGCAGTGGAATATCCGTGGGAGCCGCTTCCATGTGCATGTCGATGGGGACCGAATGTTTCGCCGCCGGATCCGCAAGCAGGAGGAACAACGGATGATCGGGCGGGGCGGCTATGAAATGATGACGTTGCGACAGGCAAAGATGCAGAGCCGTCATTTCACCGAACCCTTTCGCCCCTGCGGCGATTAATTTTTCCGCCTCGGTTTCGAAACGGGTTTTTAACTCTTCTGACACGTTGGAAGCCGACGTTTCTTCGATCATGGGGTTAAGTATCCCCCCACCGGCGACCAGGGCCAGACGGTCGGGATATTTGCTTAACGCAGGCGCCAGCGCCTGGTAGGTATAGGCGCCAGGTTGCCCCGTGTACTGGGGCGGGGGCATTATCAGGGCTGTAGTGACGTTGTATGTCTCCATCTGGGCCACCAGGTTGTCCGCCGCCGCTTCGTAATCCTGCGTCATGACACCCGCCGGTCGCCCCCCAGGCCCTTTTCGCCCTTCCGGCGTGTTTCCCATCGGGATATGTGGCCTGATCGAACGCCGCCGATCGTTCCTGCTCCATCCGGGACCGCCCCGGGGGCCGGTTCTGCCCTGGTTGTACACACCGTCCAGGTGCATATGTGTGTCAACATAGCCAGACCCATCCCCGGAAGTGTCTGCGCACACCGTCATGGACAGCGTCGATATCACGAAAACCGTTGCGGCTATACTGGCTCTTTTCAGCATTGATCTGTCTCTTTTAAAATTGCGTGTTAGATTCAACCATATCATTGTGGGTGCGTGGACTCAATCTGGCAAAATACGGTTTGCTCCGGCGCAGGGACGGCTCCGAAAATATGGCGAGTGATCCGGGCGAATGAATGCTATTATAAATGAAATTTCGGGAGAACAATTGTTTCACAATGAAGAACAAACGAAAACACGTCAGGGTCGACAGCGAAACTTATTGCGAAGTGGTTGTCCAGATTCAGGACGGGCTGTTGTTTCACCGGATAGTGCCGCTACAGGTGGACTGTTCCGAGGGGGGTGCGCAGTTTCTTATAGAAAGCGACGATATTATCCAGGTCGGCAGAACGGCTCTTATATACACACACACAGGAACACCACCTGAAAAAGATGTTATCGAGGCGAAAATATCGTGGATTTCCAACCAGGGAGGCCGAATGTGGTTTGGTTGCGAATTTTTGCAAACCAGGCCGGGAGAGCCGGGGAAGACTGGTTGACAAACCGGCGCCGTCCGTCCGGTTTTTAGCGCGGAATTTTTCGCGGGTGTTTCATACTGTGGGCAGATAAAGAATTGAGTCGTAGATTGATGGATTTTTGGTACACTATCAGAACAAATATTACCTTGTTCGGCAATGCATAGATCTCTGTTTTTCCTTGGCGGTATTATCGCTTTGTTGGCTGTCGCCGTTGTCTGTCCCGCCACAACTGCGCTCGCCATGGGATTTCCTGAAAAACCAGACAGTGAAAACTTTTTTGTCGATGAAGCTGGGCTGATCAAGCCTGAAGACGCCAAGGAAATAAACCACATCGCCCTGATGCTGTTGATTGATGAGAAAGTTCCCATATACGTGGTGACCATCCGATCTCTTGCGGATTATGACGCTTCAGGATACTCCATAGAAGGTTACGCCGCGGACCTGTTCGATAATTGGGGGATAGGGTCTGAAGACAGAAATTACGGCATGTTGCTGCTGGTGTCGAAAGGTGACAGGAAAGCGCGAATAGAGCTTGGAGCCGATTGGGGGCGTGAGTATGACCGGCAGTCCAGGGAAGTGATGGACTCGCTGATAATCCCGGCTTTTAAACGCGGCGATTACTCTTTGGGGATTGTCCAGGGCGTGCAGGGAATGAACTCCATGGCCAGGGGGTTGAGTCTTCCAAAGCCCAAGGCGCCGTGGTGGGCTTTGCCGCTGATGATTATTGGGCTGATCGGGCTGATCGCGCTGATTTACAATCTGTTCAAAACCGGCAGATCCGGATGGGCCTGGGCGATTATAGCCGCTTTGGCGGTGGCTCTGTTTTTCATTTTGCGCAACGCCGCGCAAAACTCCGGTAGCGGTGGCGGGTTTGGCGGCGGTTTTTCCGGCGGTGGCGGGGCCACTGGGTCCTGGTAGGAGATACAAATGAAAATCGCATCTGCATATTTTTCCGATGAGGACCGTAGATTAATCGAAGAAGCCGTCGCCAAGGCTGAAAGGGAAACCTCCGGAGAGATAGTGCCCGTGGTCGCCACGAAATCCGGCAGGTATGACAGAGCGGAAGACCTGTTCGGTCTTTTGATGGCTTTTGCTCTTCTCGGCGTATTTTGGATTCTTGCGCCGTATATCGGCCTGTCTGGCGGATGGGGAGCCGCCGGGTCGGAGAATCCCGGATTTTTCAGTGTCGTGATCATCCTGATTATTGGGATTTTTGTCGGAGCCACGGTTTCCACCCTGTTTCCGGGACTTTGCCGTCCATTCGTTTCCGAAGAGGAAATGCGCGAAGAAGTGGAGAAAAGGGCCGCAGAGGCTTTTCATAGATTTCGGGTGCGTGGGACCGAGAACGCCACGGGAATCCTCATTTATATCTCCCTTTTCGAGAAAATGGCCAGGGTCATGGGTGATGACGCCATATCCTCCAAGCTGGACCAGTCCAGGTGGGAGGAAATTCTGAGACTGCTGATAGACAGCATTAAACAAGGCGCGCCGGTCGCCGGGTTTGAAAAGGCTATTTTAAAAAGCGGCGAGCTTCTCGGCGAACATTTTCCCATTCAGCCAGGTGACAAAAACGAGCTGGCCAACGAGCTTCGCATTATAGACTGACTCTCTTCCCGCGCCGGTTGTTCGTGGCTGACGTAAAAGCCATGGAGAGTCAGTGTTTTGGCTTTTAAACGTCCGATCACATCTTTCATATGTTCTATCAGGCGCGTCTTTGCCTGCGCCAACTCGTGGGTTTGCTTTCAATCGGTGGTAGAATTGGGTCGCCTATCATAAATTTTCCTGATTGTGGCAAAAAATCAGCCAAAAAATACTACATCAAAAAGCTTGTACACTGTAGACTAGGCGACAGCCAGATATAAAAGGTACAGTGCAAAAAGAGAGGGTGGCGATATGTGGCGACAGATGACTATAGGGAAGAAAATAATTTTCAGCTTCATGATTACGCTGTTGATAATGGCCGGGATTACAACTTGGATTTTCATAAGTAGCGGGGAGATACTTGTCAACGTGTCCAGCGCAAGAAGCAAGAGCCAGTTTGCCGTGTTGGCCCAGAGCATGGAGCGGGATGTTGTGCAGGTCCAACAGTGGCTTACAGATATTTCCGCTACGCGTGGTCTGGACGGGCTTGACGACGGGTTCGACGAGGCCGCCAAATCATATGAAAGTTTTTTGGAGGGGCTGGGCCGGTTTCGGGAGATGTACATGCAAGCGGGCGCGGACCAGTCTGTGCGGGAAATTGACGAGCTTAAGGATAGGTTTGATAATTATTATGAAGTTGGTAAACAGATGGCCAGCGCATATATTAAAGGCGGCCCGGAGCTGGGCAACAAAACGATGGCCGATTTCGATGGAAGCGCCTCTGCGCTGACCGAAGTTTTGCAACCATTTATAAAAGAGCAGATCGACAGCGCCACGACAGCTCTGGGCGTGGTTCAATCGATTATAAACAGTTTCAGACGAAACGTACTTGTAATTTCCGTGATCATGATGGTTGTCCTGATCGCGTTGTCTATGATCCTTACCAATTATTTAACCAGCAGGTTGACCACGATGGTGTCTGTGATAAAGGAAATCGCCAGCGGAGATTTTACGCAAAAAGTGGATGTGCAAAGCGGCGATGAGATCGGAGAGCTTGCGGATATGATCAACAGCATGGTGTTTGATCTGTCCGTCATGTTCGCCAACATCTCGACCAACGCCAGGACCCTGGCCGAATCGACCAGACAGCTTTCCTCGATATCCTCCGAGCTTGCCACCGGGTCCGAGGCGATGACGAACCAGGCGCTCGCCGTGGTCAGCGCCACCGAACAGATGTCCAGCAACATCAATTCTGTTGCGTCGGCGGTCGAGCAGTCCAGCGTGAACGCATCCACAGTGTCGTCCACCGCAGAGCAGATGTCGGCGAACATGGATGCCATCGCAAGCGCCATCAACAACATAACCAAGTCCATCGAGGAAGTGTCGCAAAACACTCGTGAAACATCCAAAATCGCATCCAAAGCCACAGAGCTATCCGATACTGCAACTTCGTCAATGAAGACGCTTGGATCCTCCGCCGATGAGATAGGTAAAGTGACGGAGATGATCAAAAATATCGCCGAGCAGACAAACCTCCTAGCGTTAAACGCCACTATAGAAGCCGCATCAGCCGGGGAGGCCGGGAAGGGATTTGCCGTTGTGGCAAACGAGATCAAAGAGCTGGCCAACCAGAGCGCCCAGGCGGCAGAGGAGATAACGTCGAAGATCGAGGGGATGCAGGCCAGCACAGGTGGCGCCATAACGGTGATATCCGATGTATCTGAAATTATCAGCCGTATAAATGACTCTGTGATTGTAATATCCGGAGCCATAAACCATCAGACCGAGCTGGCCCACCAGATCACCAGCAACGTGGCGGAGGTTACCGCAGGATCCATTAATATCGCTTCGTCAATAGCCGAAGTCGCCAAGGGCTCTTCCGAGATTTCGCGTAACGTTGGAGAGGCGGCGCAAGGGGCCAATGGTGTCGCGACCAATATCAGCAGTATCAGCAAGTCAGTTGACGCCAGCCACGCCAGCATAAATCAGATTGATTCATCGGTCGGTGACCTGGCGAAGGTTAGTAGCGAGCTTGAATCAATGGTGTCCAGGTTCAAGATAGACACAAGTGATAAAAGCGTAAAGCAGTTGACCGCGGCTGGTTAAATGGACTAGTGTTTAAAAGGGTCTAATATTCATTTTATCAATGGGCTGCGTTTTTTCTGTGTACAAGGCCGCCAAAATTAGAATTCTGATAGTTGATGATTCGCTTGTTTTCCGAAGCGCTGTCCAGAAAGCGCTGGAAGACAAAGAGGATATCCAGGTGATAGGCTCGGTCAGAAATGGAGTCAAGGCCATGGAGTTTATCAAAGCCACCCCCCCCGACTTGGTGACCCTGGATGTGGAAATGCCTGAAATGGATGGCCTCCAGACGCTTAACGAGATTCAGACATTCAATATGTCCAATTCCGGTATACCTGATATAGGTGTGATTATGGTCAGCGCGTACACCCATAAAGGCGCCGATACAACCATACAGGCGCTGGAGAACGGGGCGTTTGATTTTGTTACAAAGCCGGAGAGCGGCAACATAGGCGATAGTGTTGAAATGTTACAAGGCGCTCTTTTGGTCAAAATACGCCAGTTCGCCCGTCAAAGAAAAGAGATCGCCGTCACACCAACAGCTGCGCAACATCGTGCGATTACCAGGCCCAAAACAATTAGCAGGCCCGATGTCGCGTCCGCCACCACCAGGGCGGTTGTCATAGGCGTTTCCACCGGAGGGCCGAAAGCTCTTGCCGCCATACTGCCGGAACTGACCGAGATTGTCGATGTTCCAATATTCATCGTTCAACATATGCCGCCTCTGTTTACTAAATCACTGGCTGACAGCCTCGACAAAAAATGCAAACATCGTGTGGTTGAAGCAACCGAAGGTGACGCTGTAAGGGATGGTTATGTTTACATAGCCCCGGGTGGAAAACATATGATATTGCGGCAAGACGGTCCGGGCAAGATCGTGACGGGGTTAAGCGAAAAACCTCCGGAAAATGGGTGCCGTCCTGCGGCGGACGTGCTTTTCCGGTCCGCCGCGTCGGTTTATAAAAGCGATGTAATTACGATTGTACTAACCGGTATGGGCTCGGACGGAACCAAGGGCATTGGCCCGTTGAAACGGGCGGGAGGGTACGTGATCGTCCAGGATGAGAGTACCAGCGTTGTCTGGGGGATGCCTGGGAGCGCTGTGGAGACCGGTTATGTCGACGAGATACAACCATTGGACAAAATACCTGGGGCGGTAAAAATAGCAATGAAAAAGAGGGCGGAAAATGCAGTTGACGACCCAAGAGTTTAACGAGATTCGCAATTATATTTTCAAATTAAGCGGGATAGAGATTCGGGACGAAAAACAGTACCTAGTTCAACAGCGGCTCGAGCCGGTTGTCCGGTCTTTCGGATTGAATAATTTTACGGATCTGATCCAGAGGATGACCATTGACGGTGACATGCGTCTTAGGGACAAGGTGATTGAAGCCATCACAACAAACGAAACTTTCTTTTTCAGGGATATTCATCCTTTCGATACATTCAGCAATTATATCCTTCCGGAACTGGGAGAACGGATCAAGAAACGCAAAAGCTTGTCATCGGGAAGAAAGGGGGCGAAAGTCAGTATCTGGTGCGCCGCCTCGTCCACTGGTCAGGAGCCATACAGCCTGGCGATGCTGATAAGTGAATACGCGGAAACCAACAAATACGCAGGGATTGGAACAAACGATTTTTCCATACTGGCGACGGATATTTCAAGTGAAGTGCTCGCCAAAGCGATTTCCGGGGAGTATACGGAAATGGAAATGGGGCGAGGGCTTTCGGACTATATGAAAAAGAAATATTTCACACGCAAAGGCCCAAACTGGCTGGTGGACGACACAATCCAGAGCATGGTTGATTTCCGGAGGGTCAACCTTTCAGAAACGTTTGTGATGCTGGGTGGTTTCGATGTCATATTCTGCCGGAACGTGTTGATCTATTTCAGCGATGATGTGAAAAAGAAAATAATAGACCAGTTCGACCAGATGTTGTCGGATAACGGCTTTCTCGTTCTAGGGGCCTGTGAAAGCCTGAGCATGGTTTCCAATGCGTTCGAAAACGTTCGGCATAACGAAACCATTGTTTACAAGTCAAAAAAGAAACAGCCCGCCAGATTCACAGATTGGCAAGAAACAGCCCCGTAAACCATCATTCGCGGGTCGGCTGTAGTCAAGCCATGGTCACCCTGTTGCGGCCATTTTCTTTGCTTTGATAAAGAGCCGTATCCGCCATGATGATGAGCTGATCCTCATCCCATTTTCTGTTCCAGACAGCCACGCCGACGCTCACGGTGATTTTATACGCCTGTCCCGATATTTCTATAACCGCGTTTTCGATCGTTTCCCTGATCTTTTCAGCTTCGATCCTGGCCTGGTAATGGCCAGTGTCCGGCAGGATCAAGGCGAACTCCTCCCCGCCGTATCTGGCGGCTATGTCATCGGCCCTTTTGGCGCTTACGATCTTGTCTGCGACCATGACCAGCGCCTTGTCTCCCGCCTTGTGGCCGTGTGTGTCGTTGAATTTTTTAAAAAAGTCCACATCAAACAGCATCACCGACACCGTAGATCCGTTATCGATGGATTTGGCAAGGCATTTTGAAAGCGTATCGTAAAAGTGGCGGTGATTAAACAGCCCGGTTAGCCCGTCTGTAATTGACAAAATCTCGAGTTTGTTTTTCAGAGTTTCCATAAGCTGGTACGCGTTCGTCAGGTCATCATAAAGTTTTTTGCTGTTGAGATGAACCTTCATCCTGGCAAGTAAAATTTCTTCGTCAAACGGTTTTGTCAGAAAATCCACAACACCGCTGTCCAGGGCTTTTATGATGCTTTCCTTCTTTGCGTCGGAAGTGACCATTATTATCCGCACGTTCGCATGCTCCGGGCGCGATTTGATCATGCGTGTAAGGTCGAACCCATTTATTTCAGGCATGTTCTGATCCATGAGAATAAGGTCGGGCCTGAACTTGTCCACCGTCTCGATGGCTGTCGTGGGATCGGATATTATCTGATGCTTGTAATTTCGCTTTGAAAGTATCTGAGAATACAGCTTGCACATGATAGGGCTGTCATCGATGGCGATAACTTTGCTCATCCCGGAGGCGCGCCGGAGCGCCGATTCGAAAAAAGCCTCCACATAGTTCGACAGATCGCTTTCAATTGACGATATAGGCACAACGCCCTCCGGCGTCTGCAACCCATTTGGATTGCCAAGGCTGGCTTTATCATCTGGATCGCGAGCGAGTATGAAAACCGGAATGTTTTTTGTTTTTTCCGCACTTTTTAATATACCCAGAAACGTAGTCCCATCCATCTCCGGCATTCGGCTGTCTATCAGCGCCAGATCGAACAGACCGCCAGCGGCAAGTTTCAGCCCATCTGCTTCGTTCAAGACCAGCTCCACCTCATAACCATATGCACTCAGCGTGGTCATTATATTTCCCCCAAGATCCTTGTCGCCGGTAACCGCGAGTATCCGCTCGTTCCGAACCGGCCTTGCGCCCCTGTCTATTCTCTCCACAAGCTCGACGAGAACGCTTTCGTCCACCGGCGCCGAAACCAGGTGATTGACGCCGTGGCTGAAAAAGCTTTTTATCTCCCCGGCGTCCTTTTCTGAAGAGATCATCACGACAGGGATGTCGGTTATGCGGGGATCGGTCTTTAGCTCCCGGATAATGGTCTTTGCGTGTATGCCATCAAAATCAGAACCGATGATGATCATTTCCGGTTTTTTTGATGAGCATAATTTTACAATGCCGGGCTGGTCGTGGGCTATCAACACATGATAGCCACGTTGCGAGAGGGCGCGTTGAATGTTTCGACACTCGGAGACCGAAGGATCAGCCACCAGAATCGTCGTTATTCCTGGTCGTTTGGCGGGGGAATCGGTGGTGACAGTTTTTGGATACTTGTCGAAGTGGTCCATTTTGTCCAAGAGAGATCTGTTTATTGCATGTAATTACATCGATGTTTGTAGCACATCGGGGGAATTATTTCAAATTCCTGGAGCATGGATCGTGCTGTGATACGACCGGCTAATGAAGTTGCTTTCGTATCGACGTGTGCTATAGTTGTGCGTTATGCGGACAGGGATGATCATGGTTAAACATGCCGATTACGCCCCTGGCCGAGTATTGATTAACTATTGTGTAATATTGTGTAATACGGAGGGATATGCCGATGTCGACCAGGCCCTGTTACAATCTTGACCCATCAGATATGCCAACAAAGTGGTACAATGTCGTCGCTGATATGCCGAACCCGCCCCAGCCACCACTCAACCCCGGCACCGGCGAGCCCATTGGACCAGAAGCGCTTGCTCCTCTTTTTCCTATGGCGTTGATAGAGCAGGAGGTAAGCCAGGAACGATGGATAGACATACCGCAGGAAGTGTTGGACATATATGCCATGTGGCGGCCGACCCCGTTATACAGAGCCCACCGTCTGGAAAATGCGTTGGGGACTCCTGCGAAAATTTTCTATAAATACGAAGGTGTGTCGCCAGCGGGAAGTCACAAGCCGAACACCGCCGTGCCCCAGGTTTTCTATAACAAACAGGCCGGGATAAAAAAAATAGCAACCGAAACAGGGGCGGGACAATGGGGAAGCGCTCTGTCCTACGCCTGCAATATGTTCGGTATCGAGGCGCAGGTGTTCATGGTCAAGGTCAGCTACCACCAGAAACCATATCGCAGGTCGATGATAAACTGCTGGGGCGCAACCGTCGTCCCCAGCCCGTCGGATATTACACAGGCCGGACGGGATGTATTGGAAAAAGATCCGGATTCCAACGGATCTCTGGGTATCGCCATATCCGAAGCTGTGGAGATGGCGGCGTCTGATGAGAATACCAACTACGCGCTGGGGAGCGTGCTCAGCCATGTGCTGTTGCATCAAAGCATTATCGGCCAGGAAGCGGAAAAACAGATGGAAATGGCGGGGGAATATCCTGATGTGGTAATAGGCTGTTGTGGCGGTGGATCCAATTTCGCCGGGATCAGTAACAAGTTTGTTAAAAATAAAATCGACGGCAGGGACACGAAGATAGTCGCCGTGGAGCCGGCGAGCTGCCCCACGTTGACCAAGGGGATTTTCTCCTACGATTTCGGCGATACAGCGAGAATGACCCCGTTGCTGGCGGCTCATACCCTGGGGCACGATTTCGTTCCGCCTGGAATACACGCCGGAGGTTTGCGTTACCATTCAGTGGCTTCGCAAACCAGCCAACTGTTGCTCGACAACATTATCGAGGCGGCTGCCTATCGCCAACTCGATTGTTTCGAGGCGGCGGTCACATTCTGCAGAGCCGAGGGGATAATTCCCGCGCCCGAATCGTCCCATGCGATAAAGCACGCCATAGTCGAGGCTTTGCAGGCGAAGGAAGAAGGCAAGGAGAAAA
This sequence comes from Nitrospirota bacterium, assembly GCA_024275315.1. Lineage (GTDB taxonomy): Bacteria > Nitrospinota_A > UBA7883 > UBA7883 > UBA7883 > JAJRZK01. The sequence continues at coordinate 7,168 of JAJRZK010000034.1, read as the reverse complement.
CAATCCTGTTCAACCTGAGCGGCCATGGTCATTTCGACATGGCGGCCTATGACAGCTATTTCGCGGGGGAACTGATAGACGACGCCATGGACGAGGCGGGTGTCGCCAGCGCTTTAAAAGCGATATCGGAACTGCCGAAACCTGTTGGCTACACCGGGCGGTCTGGCGGGAATTAGCCGGGTGGCGTCGGGTTAATATATAAAAAACGGCGAGGCTCCTGACGGTCTCGCCGTTTTTTTGCAATCCGGCTGTTGGCGCTGTCGGCGATCCGCGCCCATGGGGGAACCCGGACGTTGAGCGCCACGTAAAAGCTGTCTCTTTTATATTTTTCATCGTATCACCTCGATAAACAAAGAGCACCTGGGCTAAGCGTTATATAAGGTTGTCCCTGTTCGTTTCAAACCAGCTTGGGCTGTTTTTTGTGTCTACAAGGCGCACGTAGCCTGCCATGTCCTCTGGGAAAAAGCCGAGGGGCGACTCGGTGGTGAGCAGGGTAACCAGCCTGGAGAAATTTTGTATCCATGACGATTCATTGTCAAAACTGTCCCGCTGTTCGCCGTTCATCCATTTCTCGAAGTTGGCCGTCTCCCAGCAGAAAAAGTTGCGGCACACCTCGGCCCGATTATCCCACACGTCGCAACAGAAATGTTCCTTCTTGCCAAGGAACATGCATCGGCCGCCATACCGTTTCGTCTCTATCGTGTGGTTGACGCAGAGAGTTTCCGGGTCCGCGACAAACATGGAGCGAAACGATTCCAGGCTCATCGAAAACCCCAGCCTTTCATAGAACATTTCAAGGTCTCTGGCTGATATTGGCACCACGCTGGAACAGCAACACGCTCCACAAATCATGCAGGCGATGGATTTCCAGTTTCCTTTTATTATGCTGATACGGTCCTGTTGTCCGTGTTCGCGGAATCTTTCGGCCAGGCTCTCCGGAATTTGTCCTATAATATCCCCTGTCATTGTCGCCGCGAAAATTATTTGTGAACCGGCATTGTACCATTGATTATTTCGCCCGGAGAGCCTTATTGAGCGATAATCGAATCGACAGATATACCGCCAAAAGGCAGACCATGGTTGAGCGCCTGGTGTCTGCGAGGGGGATTACCGACGAGAAAGTGTTAAACGCCATGCGGACGGTGCCGCGCCATGTTTTCGTGGACCAGGCCTTGGCCGACAGGGCCTATGACGATTACGCCGCGCCGATAGGTGACGGCCAGACCGTCAGCCAGCCATACATGGTCGGGTTGCTTGCGCAAACCGCGAAGATTGGCAAATCGGACACGGTCCTGGAGGTTGGCACCGGCTCGGGTTACACTACCGCCATTCTCGCCACCTTGGCGGAGCGGGTCTATACCATCGAGCGGATCAACTCACTGTCCAACCGGGCGCGCAAGATATTCAACCGGTTTTATTATAAAAACATTGTTTGCATAGTAGGTGATGGTAGCCTGGGCTCTGCCATGTACGCCCCGTTCGACGTTATTGTCGTAACAGCCGGAGCGCCCCGAATCCCAATGCCGCTGGCTCGTCAGCTTAGCGAGGGGGGGCGGATGGTGATACCTGTGGGAGAAGAGAAAAACCAGACTCTTAACCTCGTCATAAGAGACGGGAACAGGTTCGCCGTCACAAGGATAGAGCCGTGCTCGTTTGTACCGCTGTTGGGTAAGCATGGGTATGAGGCGAAACAGGTGAAGTATTGACGCCGGGAAATATCAGTTGATGGTCACCTGTTTATAGGTTTTCCACTGTTCCAAAACAATCCCGGCTCCCCGGGCTACCGCGGTGAGAGGGTCTTTGGCCCTGTAGACCGGGACTTGCAGCATTTTGCTCAGCGCCTTGCCAAGCCCTTTGATAAGGCAACCCCCTCCGGCCAAAACTATTCCCCGGGAACTGATATCCTGGGCGAATTCCGGTGTGGCGTTTTCCAGGGCTTTGCTTACCGAGTCGATAATGGCTTTGACAGGCTCTTCCATACCCTCCCTGAGCTCTTCATCAGACAATACGATATGCTTCGGTAATCCTGACAGCAGGTCTCTTCCGAAAATTTTCATCTTTATCCTGTGTTTAAGGGGGAAAGCGGAGCCAATGGTCATTTTCACTCGCTCACCTTCAAAAATGCCCACGTCAAGATTGTATTGTTGCCGCAAAAACCTGACAACCGCCTCGTCCAATTCGTCGCCGGCGATCCTGGACGATTCCACATAAGCGGTAGCGTACATTGAAATTATGGCGACTTCGGTCGTTCCGCCTACGATATCCACGATGAGATTCCCGCACGATTCACCCACCGGCATTTTGGTGCCTATCGCCGCGGCCATGGGTTCTTCGAGCAGGCGAACCTCCCGCACCCCCGCGGCGAGGGCGGAATCTATCACGGCTCGTTTCTCCACCTGGGTGATGCCGGAAGGGACACCTATGATTATCTTGGGCCTGAACCCGATCCGTCCCGCTTTTCCTTTGTGGATAAAATAGGCGATCATTTTTTTTGTGGAATCAAAGTCGGCTATGACACCGTCTTTCATGGGGCGGATGACCTGCGCCTGTTCCGGGGTTTTCCCATACATTGATTTTGCTTTTGAGCCGATCGCCAGAAGTTCGCCGGTCGCTTTTGACAGGGTGACCACCGATGGCTCGTTTATGACTATTCCCCTGCCTCTTACGTGTACCAGGGTGTTGGCCGTGCCCAGGTCCATGGCCATATCCGAAGAGAGCAAGTTGTAGAGTTTGGAGGTCCAACGCATCAATTAATTCCCGGACTCCATCGCTCTTAGCGACCTCAAGCGGGCTTCAGGACGCAAGTCCGCGTCGCCATGGAAAAGAACATACGCTCCCGGATTTTTCTTCGCCCGATCAACGGTGACCTGTGCCTTCACCAGGAGCTGTTCGGCGTCAACCCCGTCTCCCCGGCTGACAGCGGCGCCAATGACAGGCGTAATGTGTATGTCGGTGCCTTCATAATGAAAAGGCGCAGACTCTATGACGCTTACAATGCTGGCCAATAATTCGGACGACCCGGGCTTGGAAAGGCCGGGCAGTGATATGATGAACTTGTCTCCGCAGAACCTGCTTACCAGGCCGCCTCCTTTTACAATTTTTCCCAGCCTTTCGCTCATTTCCACCAGGACGCTGTCGCCGCCCCCCATTCCCAGCTCATGGTTTACTTCCGTGAATCTTTTCAGGTCCACTATGGCGATGCAACCCGCCGACCCGGACCGCGCAAACTTTTCCAGGGCGTATTTGTAGTTGATGGTTTTGGTGAGGGGGTCTACTTGTTCCGAATGGAGGTTTCTGTTTTTCAGGTACAGACTGGTGATAGAAGATGAAAGGATCGACGCCAGGATAGTCAGGGATTTCAGGTTTGCAGGCTTGAACGATCCCGGTTTGCGCGAGAGCAACCCTATGGCGCCGGTGACATGGCCGTTGGAAATCATCGGTGATCCGATGAACGAACGCCACTTTTTCGTGTCTCCCGGGAAGACGGGAGCGTCCAGATCAGGGATATAGATGGCTCTGGCCTGTCGAATCACCCAGCCCAGGCGGTAGTGGGAGAGGGGAAACGGCTTGCTGACAGTTTTGTTTTTGGCGGCGTCGCGGGTGTCGATGATACGGAATTCGTTATCGTCGTCGGAGCGTACCGCCAGCACAAGAAAATCATGATGGATCAGGCTCTGGATGCGTATCCGGACGGCCCTGTCCAGCTCGGAAAGGTCCGAGCAACAGGAGATGGTCTCCGCCAGTTCCGACAGGTTGTTTATATCCGCCGCTTCGGAATAAAGGCGGATTCGTTTTTTTCCCATGGAGATAACATCGGAAAAAGTGTCGGCGAATTCCGTGAGTATTTTCAGCTTCTTTTCCGTGAATACGTATTCCCGCTTGCTGTCCACGGAAAGGACGCCGATCAGTGCGTTATCTGCGAAAATAGGCGCCGCCGCGAAAGATTTTATATCCTCGTCGATGGAGTAAAACTGGAGTGTCTTGGTGTCGTGCCGGAAGTTCATGGCGACCGTGGCCCGTTCGTTTTTCGCCACCCAGCCGATCAATCCGTGCCCCAGCCTTATGGTGGCGTTCGGGATTATGTTATTTGACAGCGACTGGTAAGAGGTGAGCGTTAGCCTGTTTCTCTTGACTTCGTCCACCAGGAAAAGGGCCGCGGTAAAAGCGTCGGTTACGTTACTGGCAAGATTTACCAGGTTTCGTATCTGCTGATCGTATTTCTGAGGCATTGAATATGGAAAACAGCTATTGGTTATTTAACAGTATAAACCTTGTCCATATGAATCGAAACAATTAAAAAATTAATTGTTATTGACCGGCGAAAACCTGGCTCCTACAATAGTATATGTAAATCCGCTCGGCAATCATAATTGGCCGGAGATACGCCATGTATGTCGGACAGGTGATGACTCACAAGGTGGTTACCGCTTCACCGGGCGAGGTGGTGGGCAAGACATTTAAAACGATGCTTGCCAAACGCATCGCTCATTTGCCGGTTGTTGACGGTAAGACCCTGGTCGGGATCATATCGGACAGGGATTTGCGAAAGGCCATAATAAAAACCAACAACCGCCGCCGCGGCGTCAATCCCCTGGAATTTGCCGTGGCCGATATCATGACCCGCGACGTTGTCACTGTCGATACCAGGACCCATGTCATGGACGCCGTAAACCTCATGATCAGGATGGGGATCGGCTCGTTGCCTGTTGTCGAATCGGGCAAGCTAAAGGGGATCATCACAAAAGACGATTTACTGAACATTTTTGTGGAGATGCTCCGGATGATCCAGTCGTCCTCAACGATTGATGTGGAGCTTGTCGACGAAATCGAAGATGTGGCGGCGGTTTTTTCCGTTTTGCGCAAACACAAGGCCAGCGTGCTCAGCTATTCGGCCACGCCGGGGAGCGACAACGTCAGGCAGGTATGCCATTTCAGGTTGAAGTTTTGTCCGGTAAAGCCCATTGTGCTCGATCTGAAGAAAAAAAAGGTGAAGGTGCTCGACGCTTATGGGGACGATTGAAACAGAGTCTATTTAATAACTACAGGTTCGCCAAAATCTCATGATCGGCGATAGTGGCAGCCGGCATCCAGCCAGGCATTGGCGCTCTTTGGGCAAGGGGCGGGTAAAGTGCCTTTTATGTCCTTTTAATTGCGTTCTGGCAGAAGGCAAGACAGGTGTCTGCAAGGGAAAACAGAATATCGAAGGGAAACTGTGGGCTGTCAATTACGCGCTCACAACTTCGATCAGCATGGATCCGATAGAAAAAAAGCCTCTTTACCATTTTTACCCCGGTTCATCGATATTGTCCATCGGCCCTAATGGCTGTAACCTGGGCTGTGATTTCTGCCAGAACTACCAGATTTCCCAGGAGCGGTTCCCCGCAAGGAGGCTTTATCCGGACGAGGCTGTGGCCTTGGCCGTGGCCAGGGATTCTATAGGTATCGCGTATACGTATACGGAACCGATGATATGGTTCGAATATCTGCTCGATACCGCAAAAGTGGCGAGGGAGGCCGGTTTGCTCAATGTCCTGGTGTCCAACGGAGAGATAAACCCGGAGCCGCTGGAGGAGCTTGCTCCCTGGATCGACGCCGCCAATATTGATATAAAATCCATGGACCCTGTTTTTTACAGGAAAATCTGCAAAGGCCACCTCGATCCGGTCCTCTTCACAGCCAGGCGGTTGTCCGGATCGATCCATTTGGAGATTACGAACCTTGTCATTCCCGGCCTTAACGATGCAGACGATATGCTGGAAAAGCTTTGCGATTTCGTCGCGGATCTGGACGAGCTGACACCGCTCCATTTTTCCGCGTATCATCCTGCGTACAGGCGAAAAACCCCGATGACCTCCGTGCAAACCCTTGAACGCGCCGCTGATATAGTCTCCAGCCGGTTAAAACACGTGTTTATTGGCAATGTGGTATCTGGAAGAAACCAGACATTGTGTCCCGGTTGCGGTAAGGTGGTGATCGCTCGGCGCGGCTACTCTGTAGGAGCGGTGGATATAATAGATGGCAAATGCAGGTTTTGCGGCGCAAAAACCGGCGTTGTGACAGGCGTATGAACCGGAGGAGAAAAAAGTCACTCCGATCGAATCCGGGCTCGTATGGAAGTTTTTATGGTTTACAAGGGCGATTCAGAAAATCAGTGAATATACCGTAGAATGTGTCTGTTTTCTGGCTGATTATGGCGCAGGAAAAAAATACACATTTTTCTATACATTAATTTATTTATATAGTAGACTTTTTGCCAACATGCGCTATCATGGTGCATTCGATTGAGGGGTGTATTTGCCTTAGGTTTGAAAATAGAGGAATTTTGAGGAGGAGTCTTACATGAAAAGAGTATTTACGCTACTATCCATCTTTGCCGTCGCGCTCGTGGGCGTTATGGCGACCCCGGATGAAAGCTCGGCTATCCCAGCTTACGCCCGGCAAACAGGCAACGCGTGCTACGCCTGCCATTTCCAGTATTTTCCGAAGCTCAACGCCATGGGCCGCGCTTTTAAGCTGAGCGGCTACACGGACGCTTCGGCGTCTCTGATCGAAGACGAGCATCTTTCGATCAACGAGGTTATGCCTGTTTCGATGATTTTCAAGCTTCGCTACAAGCTGACCACCACTGCGGATACGACCGGTGACGACAAGGGTTCCGACCGTGGCGAGTGGGAGATCCCCGATGAAGCCGCTATTCTTCTCGGTGGCCGCATCAACGAGAATTTCGGTGCGTTTATTGAGTGGGTTGGTATGCTCGGTAAAGGCGTTTTCGCTTTCAGCGCTCCGATTGGAGACAACCGCGCCGGCTTGACCATTTTCACGACTGATGGCGCTGGTCCTTTCGTTTTCGATCTTTTCAACACTGGTCTGCATCGCCCGATCAGGATGTTCGAAAGCAGGAAAGAGTACAGCATCGCGCAGAAGGCCGGATTGGCAACTCACGCGACAGGTCTTGGTGTCTTTGCTGGTGGTGAAATGTTCTTCGTCAACGCCGGTCTCTGGGGCCCCGCGGACAAGCCGTCAGGCTCGGTCATCGACACCGGCCTCAATCTCAGCCTCTTCTATCGCGCCGCCGCTATCATCCCGGCTGGTGATTGGGAAATCGTGATCGGCGCCGCCGGAACCGCTGGCGAGACCAAGTGTGTCGAGTGCGTGGCCGGCGCGACAG
>JAJRZK010000033.1 GCA_024275315.1 Nitrospirota bacterium | reverse complement strand
GGTCCAGTTTCAAGGCTTTTTCCAACTCGCCAAGGGCCGATTTCAAAAGGTCCGCCCTGCCTTCCTTCCTTGACACGGCGATTTGTATCTGGCCTTTGAGAATATACAAGCCGCTGTTTTTGGGTATTTTTTCAGCGCGCGTTCGCACACCTCCAGCGCCAGCGAACTCTCGTTCAGGGTTTTAAGGCCCTTAGCTATTTTCCTGTATATTTCCGCCCCGCCTGAAAGGTCGTCTTTTGATTCCAAAGCTATGCACCACCCATAATGATTTTTTGTAAAACCTTATTGACTTTTTTTATTCTCAATAAAGAATTAAAATAAGCTTCTCTCCACATAAGGCTTTAATTTATGAACGGTATCAACGCGGACCTGATAATTTATACAATTCTATTTAAGAATATGGAGCTTTGTCAAATGTAATTAATTACCATATAAGTTAAATACATTTGGCTAAAATTAGCCTGACAGCATGAAAAAGATAAAATCGTTTAAATTGGGTCGTTACAAGATCACCGAAGAGATAGGCCGAGGCTCTATGGGTGTTGTGTATCTGGCGCACGATTCCGCCATCGACAGGGTCGTGGCGGTGAAAACCATAAAGACCGACGATCCCAATATGTACATGAGCCAGGAGGAGACGGTCGAGGTTTTCCTTAAAGAGGCAAAGATCGCAGGCAGGCTCACTCATCGTAATATTACCGCGATTTACGATATCGGAGAGGACCGGGGAACCAACTTTTTTGTGATGGAGTATGTGGAGGGGGACAATCTCGAAGACTTGATCACGCAGCGAAAACCTGTTCCCCTGGTCGAAAAACTGCGCATTATTTCCGATATCGCCAGAACACTCCACTATGCCCACATGAGAGGAGTGATACATCGTGACATAAAACCGGCCAACATTATGATTCTAAAAAACAAAGAGCCGAAGATCATGGATTTCGGTGTCGCCAGGTTTCTTACGGGGCCTATCGCAGACAAAATAGAACGGGGCAGGATATTCGGCACACCCCATTATATGTCCCCGGAACAGATAAATGGAGGAGGGGTCGATCGTAGATCTGACATATTCAGCCTGGGGGTGCTGGCTTACGAGTTTATCTCGCACGGAAAACCATTTGACGGGAAATCATTGCAAAAAGTCCTGCTGGCAATCGTCAACTCCACCCCCGCCCCTTTAACCTTCTATGACCAATCGCTCCCGAAAGAGCTGGACGAGATCATGTTTCACGCTCTTAAAAAGGAAAAAGAGGAGCGTTTCAGTTACGCCAACCAGTTTGCCGACGCGCTGGATCTGCTCATCAGTAAAATGGAAAGCTCGTCAAGCCGCTCCTACAGCAAGCCAATAACTTATGAAAAGCTTAAAGTAATCAAATCCCTTAAACGCAACTACCTGTTTTTCTCCGATTTCGAGGAGGAAGAGATAATGGAGATTTTCAAACTCTCCGCCAGGGAAGGGTTTAAACCGGGGGAGGTCATATTCGAAGAAGGTGCCCGCGGCAACAAGATGTTTATCATCATCGAAGGGCAAGTCAGGATAGTGAGCCGGAACAAGGCGGGAGTGGATATAGAAATCAGCGTTCTTTCTGACGGGGATTGTTTCGGGGAGATGGCCATACTGGATAACTCGCACCGGTCGGCGACGGCGGTGGCCCTGGAGGAAACCGTTGTCGTGTCGATAAACGAAATCGTGCTCAGGATCACAAGGCCGGAGCTGTGCCTGAAACTCTACAAGAACATAGCTTCAATAGTCGCCGAAAAACTGCGCAGGGCGGACCAAAAAATGCGGGAAATATTTGAATAGTATAGACAAGGAGAAGTGAGAGCGATTTATATTTTCCCTCCGGGTTTTGCCTGTGATTCAGGTTAGGCGCCTTTTTTGATGGTTAATTCACGCTTTAACGGATAAAATCATGTTTTAGCTAAACTTGGGAGTGGATCATGTTCGGAATCGGTATGCCTGAGCTTATTATCATACTGGTCATCTTGCTTATAGTGTTTGGAGCCCGCCGCCTGCCGGAAATCGGGTCTGGCATTGGCAAGGGGATCAGGAATTTTAAAACGTCAATCAGCGAAACTGAAAAAGAGCTTGACTCGGCCAACAAAGAGCCTGGCGGGGAAAGCAAGGATAACCCCGGTCAATAGTGGTGTTGTCTCATGGAAAGAGAGATCAGGATCAAATGTCCATGCTGTGATTCCATCCTGATTGTAGACAGGACCAACGGCAAGATTCTGGAAACCAGAAAGCCCATTATCGAGCAGAGCACAGGCAACCGGCTTGACGACGCATTTATAAAATCGGAGCAGGACAGGGAAAAACGGGATTCAATTTTTGCCAACATCAAGCAGTCCCAGGAAGAAAAGAGAAAACTGTCCGAAGAGCTTTTTCAAGCCTCGCTGGAAGAGGCGAAAAAGGAAGCCCCCACAAAGCCCCATTCCATCTTTGACGCTGATTGAACAAGCCGTTCAGCGGATCTTGCCGCATGGAGTTATATTTCCGGCCACGTCACCGGGCTCCAAAAGCAGTGTAACGACAGTGAATTATTCATTATATCCGCATGCCTGAGATTAACGACGCACTGATGGCCCCCCTGCGCCGGAGGTTCGATCAAATAGGGAAAATCGTGGAACAAGCCACGGACCTCGCCATAGTCGAACGCTCAAAAAAGGGACCGCCGACAGGTAGGGTTGGCTCCATCAGGCTGTGTAGCGCATATGACCCTGTCGCAGAAGCCGTAACCTTCGCCTCCAGCCAGGGAATAACACCTGGTGACAGCGTGGTTTTGTATGGAATCGGGCTGGGGCACCATATCCATCCATTACTTGAAGCGATAGGGGCCGACGGCAGGCTGGTGGTGGTGGAAGCGAACGGATCGCTGATCAGGGCCGCGTTGTTCGTGACAAGCGATCCGGGTTTATTGCTCGATCCCCGGATAGAGCTGGTTTGCGGCGGGAGCGAGACGTCGATACTTGATTCATTATCGAAAATTTTCAAGACTCTTAACCCGGCCACAACCCGCCTGGTCATCCATATGCCATCCTATCAACTGGTCCCGGAAGGGTTTCCCAGGTTGTTAAACGCGATGGAGATGATCCGGATGGAGCGTCGCTTTCCCACTATCTTCGGGGAACTTGAAAAAGAGAATTTCAAAGCCAATCTTCACACGACACTAAGCTCCTGCGGGATCGACCAACTTAACGCGTCAGCTAACGGATCCGCAGTCGCGGTTGTGGGGGCGGGTCCCTCTCTGGACCTGACCGCTCCGTTTCTTTCGGGCGTGCGCTCGCGTGTAATAATTCTGGCGGCCGACACCGCCGCACCGGCGCTGATGAACGCAGGAATTGTACCGGACATGCTGTTCACCGCGGACCCGCAACCAAGTAGCAGGCTTCATTTTGAGCTTGCCCGCAGGTTCGACTTGCCGTTGGGACTGTTGCCGACGTCAGATCCAGGCGTCGTGTCGAGCTGGACTGGTCCGATGTTTTTCGGCTTTATAGACCCGGACAAATATCCGGACCCGGCCAACAGGTGGGCGAGGGAGGCGGGTGTTTTCAATTCGGGGGGGTCCGTGTCGTGCCTGGCTCTGGAGACGGCTATAAAAATGGGAGCGTCACGCATAATATTGTTCGGCCACGATTTCGGATTCCATAACGCATGCAAATACGCAAGCCACACGGTTCCGGCCATAGTTGGCGAACCGGCCACCGGGCAAAAGGATATCGTGGTGGAACGAAACTATTTCGACAGCGAAGTCATCACCTCCGGCAGCCTTTACAGTTACCGCAGGGATTTTGAAAAGCTGGCCGGATCCAGCCCCGCTCCAATTTACACGACGTCACCAGGCGGGATCCGTCTGGGGGGGATAGAAGCCGTATCTCCGGACGCACCCTGGCCGGAGTATGATAAAGTCACCGGCGTTAGCTTTGATGGAGCCAGGCGGAATATGGAGGAAGACCCGGCCGTAAAAAGAGCGTTTCTTTCGTGGCTGTCTGATTGACGCGCGTCATCCGGACCCCGATAGCTCCGGCTATGGCAGTGTCAGCCCTGCCCTGTTTTTCGCCGACCGCTCACCGGTTTGATGATGTTTCGGGTTTTGGACTATACTTGGTGGCATGCGTGCGTTACTAATTGTTCAATTGACCCTGGTCTTGGTCGTCTTCGACGCGACCGCCGGCGAACCGGAGCTTGTCACTGTTTCGGCGGAAGCCACTGTGGACGTGCTGGACGAAAACTATTATCAGGCGCGGGAAAGAGCGCTGAGAAAAGCTTTCCGGTCGGCGGCGTACCTGGCGGTGGCGGGAATAGTTCCCCCGGAAGAGCTGGAGGCGAAAAAGGAGCTGATCCAGGAGCGGATCGTCTCGAAAGGGAAGGATTTTGTCAGTAGCTACAAGTTCCTAGATGAAGTGATAGACCACGCCCGGGGCAAGCTTACCGCCCGGTTGCAGGTTACCCTTTTCCTGGACACCATACGGGGTAAAGTCAGCGTATCAGGCGTAAGATCGAAGAAGAGACAGCTTCCAAAACTGGTCATAATTATAAAGGAACAAAGCTCCACCTTCATGTCGGGTGACGATTTACTGCTGTTTGCGTCCCTGTCGGAGGAGATAATTGCGAGCAATTTCCGCCAGAGGGGTTTTCTGGTGGCCGACAGGAGCGATGTTCGCAAGGCAAAGCTGGAAACAGAGTCGCTGGCGGCGATAAACGGAGACCCGCTCGCCGCCGCTACCGTCGGCAAGGTATTAAAGGCGGATATGGCGCTTTTCGGAAAGACAACAGTCGGGACTGTTCCCATGGGTGACGGGGAGGGTGTAGAGGTGGTAATCACCGTCTCAATCCGGAAGATGCCTGGTGGCGCCATGATCGCGCAAAGAACGCAAACAGGGCATAACGATGACGGGGACATGCTTAAAGCGAGCCGTGAAACCATACAGGCCACCGCCAGGGTAATAAGCCAGGACCTGGCGCTTACAGTTGCAAGTAAATGGCGCGACCTCAAAGAGCTTACAGATGGATGATCTGCTGATGAGGCGGGTGACGAGAGTGGCTGTTGGAATAACCGGCGCCCTGGCGGTTTTGTGGCTGGTGTACGCCGCGCGGACGGCGCTGTTTCCGTTCTGTGTGGCTTTTGTGTTTGCTTATCTTCTCGACCCTCTCATAGACAGGCTTGAAAAGTTCCGTATAAACAGGTCCGCCGCGATTATTTTTTTGTTGTCGATATTGTCTGTCTTGTTTCTAGGAATCGCCGTTTTCCTGGCGCCGATGATATGGGACCAGGTGGAAAATCTGGGTGAAAATCTACCGGGTTATATCGACAAACTCGAGAAAAAAATAACTCCCCTAGTGCAAAGCATTCCGGATATCGACCCGCAACAGGTAAAAGAGCAAATAAAAGAAACCATGAAAACCCTTGGCGATATCCCTATCAGGGCGCTAAGGGCGCTGTTGTCCGGTGTCTGGTCGGGTCTGGCTGGCGCCATGGGCCTGGTTGTCGCGCTGTTCAACCTCGTCGTGATACCTGTGGCCACATTTTATCTGCTCAAGGATTTCGACATAATAACAGCGGCTGTGTCCAAAAGAATTCCGCATTCCCACAAAGAGAGAACCCTGGAAATAATAGGTAAAATAGACGCCGTGCTGAGCGGTTTTTTCAGAGGGCAGCTTATCGTGGCGCTGTTTATGGCGGTGATATTATCCACCGGCCTTTTTATGATTGGAGTGCCGATGGGCCTTTTTATCGGAATCGTGGCGGGCCTGTCGAACATCGTCCCCTACCTGCCCGTTTTTATCGGCCTGGCTCCGGCATTGCTGATGTGTTATCTGAATTTTGGAGATTTTGCGCATCTGGCGATGGTGCTCGGCCTGTTCGGTGTCGCCCAGGCCATAGAGGGTTTCATTATCTCGCCACGGGTTCTGGAAAAGGCCGTCGGCCTCCATCCGGTCGCCGTGATGGCGTCGCTCCTTGTCGGCGGCGGGTTTTTCGGTTTTATCGGTGTGCTGTTGGCCGTCCCTGCGGCGGCCACTATCAAGGTGATACTTGCGGAGATGGATTCTGTTTATCTGAACTCGGAATTTTACAACGGCCCGAAAGAAAAGACGGATCCTAACTGACCTGCCGGTTTTATGCGGCTACGTTTCAAGGTGCGGTCAAGGAGAGGCGCCGTGTGGAGTTGTTTACATCCATGACGAACGCAGACAGGTAATTCATCCCCAACACCGCGCTCACCTGCCCCCTGCCCGCGAAATTGAGCACAACCGCCTTGAGCTTCTTTGCCACAGCGTCGCCGACCCGGACGCTGTCCAGGGTTATAACAGGAGCCAGCCTCGCTCCTCCATGGGTCGACACCCATACCTGTGGCGCCGATCGGATATTATGGCCCAGGGCTCCGGCCAGCTTGGTTGTTATGGTGACCCACTCGGATCCGGTGTCGATTATGGCTTTGCGACCAACAGCCTGGTTGAACATCGCTGAAACTATAATCCGGCCCCTGTCTCTTGTAAACGCCACATTCGCCGATCCCTTAGCCGACACCGCCCGGTTTCTGCTCTCCCGCGAAATGGAGTCCACGGTTATCAACATGATTTTGCTGGCCGATTCACGGTATGCTTTCGGAACAGCCTCTATGGAGCCGGAGACGTGCACCGACCCGTTCGCGCCGGTCCATTTGTATACATGATTTTCCCCGGACCACGAGGGGCCTTGAGTGACAACCATTGATAACAGCCCGATAACAGCTATCCTGAAAACCATCACTCCGCCACCACAAACGCGGTGTTAAATCCCTGTCTGTCCGCCGAAGCCAAAGCCTCGTCGGCGGCGTCAATGTCTGTAAACGGGCCGATTCTCACCCGTGTCAGTGTGTCGCCGTTCATATGTTTATACGGCTCCAGACGAATTCGCTCCACAGGAAACAGAAGACGCTCCCGCACTCTTTCAGCGTTTTTACGCACCCCTAACGCGCCCACCTGCACCCAGAACCTTCCCTTGTTGAAGTCGGGGGGAGGTTTGACGACCACCGGGGGACCGCCACGCGGGCCGGGCCGCCCCCTGGCGAGGGCCACCACACGGACTTTCGCCGTGCCCCTGTCCGTCATGCCCAGCCTCTTTGCGGCGCCGTACGACAGGTCTATTATTCTTTTGGCGACGAATGGACCACGGTCGTTTATTCTGACGACGATTTTTTTATTCGTATCGAGCCTGGTCACCTCCACCATGGTGCCCAGCGGCAATGTTTTATGGGCGGCGGAAATTCCATACATGTTGTATGTTTCCCCGTTGGCGGTGGGTCTGCCGTGGAACTTTTTTCCATACCATGAAGCGATACCGACTTTCTCATAGCCATAAGCGTCCGCCAGCGGATAATACGTCATTCCCATAATTGTGTAGGGCCTGGTTGTTTTCAGGTAACCGCCCGGCTTTTTTCCTGACGTCCCCGGGGCGGGTCTGGATGCGGGGATCTGTTTTTTTATCCTGTCTTTCGGGGCGCAGGCCAAACCTGAAAAAGAGGCCAGCAGAGGCAGTATGGCGATTGCCGCGCAGGCGGAGAGGGCTTTTGGTCTGTAATCGTCTTTCAACACGCTGGTATCTCAAAAAAACTCAAATGTACGCTTATGGCGTCATGGTAAAATGATCCCCTAAAGAACGGGCATGATAGTATCTTTACTTGGACCATGAAACCGCCGCCAAAAAAAATGTGTGTGCCATTGCCAGACTCCGCCGGCAAATGTCGCCGGGTGGTTCTGAAAATGAACCCGGCCGACATAGCGTATGTGGCGCTGATCTTCGAATCATACGATCATATCGGTGTGCCGCGCACTATCGACAAGGTCAACGGTGTCGTCGAAGCGCTGGTCGCCCCCGATTTTCTCGATGACGCGCGTCGGATCGTCAAGGCTCTCGACGCCGAGGTGGAAAGCCTGGAGGTGATACTCATGTAAAAAATCTGTTAAAGCCACGAGGAGGATCACTGTTTCCATTCTTGCAGAAGGTGTCACTCTTCATCGGATATCAGGGTCACCTCACCGACCGCTCCGGCTTTTGCTCCCGCCGGTTCTCTTATTATGGTAAATCTGGTTTTCGCGCCAGGTTGCAAGGCTTCCCACTCTATGTTCGTCAGGTGGGTCACGTGGAAAAAAAAGCTGGCTCCATCAGCTCTTTTGATAAACCCAAAGCCCCTGTCCGGTATCAGGTTTTCTATTACGCCTTCATGATAGGAATGGAACCGGGCATCGCACTCCTCCGGTTTGCTCTCTGTTTCAGAGCTGGTATATTCCCTTAGTTGCTCGGCCTTTTGATCCGCGAATTTCAGGCGGCACTCGTCACAGAAAAAGGGCTGACCCCCCCTCAGCCGCACCGTGGTGGTCATCTGGCTCGGCCCGATGTGGAGCGGCGATTTGCATTCCACCAACGATTCTTCCGGCGTCCACACTATCTTGTCGAGCAGGTCGTTGAGCCAGATGATATGAAAATCCTTCAGTTTCAGCTCATCATGCCTGTTGGAATAGACCTTGGCGCAGGACTGCTGTATCGAGGCCACGGCCACCCTTTTGCCCAGGCTCCTTACCTTCTGGAACAACGGAAAATAGTCCTTGTCGCCAACCACGGCAATGGCTATGTCGTACGATCCGGAAATCGCGGCGTGGTAGAGCATGGAAGAGGCAAGAGCGATATCCACACATTTCTCCTTTGGAGAAAAGCTGTTGTCGGGGACCCTGTCATCGTACAGTATCCTGTGGCGCTGATAGTCGATCGGGTAGGCTTCGACTTCGTAATGATAATCCTCCCGCAGAAGCGAGAAAAAATCCTTGCGTTTCCTGGCCCTGTCTTCGTCCACGAGGTCGTAGTTCACAGGATAACTGCCGAACAGAAATGTTCGAACAAGGTCCGTGTTCCTGATCCCGGCCGTTCTTTCCAGCTCCTCTATGATACGTTGCGGGAGCAGGCCGTAATCTATATAGAAACTGGGCTGGTTGCATTCCTTGGCCAGGTGCCGCAAGTTGGAGTAAAGCCATGTTCCATCTATGAAAACCATTAATTTGATCATAATTAAAACTCCACTATTTATTTAATTTCCCCGGCCTCCAATTCAAAATAATTTATGCGCCGGGAAATGTTCTCCGGTTTTATACCAGTTTGTACATCCCTCCTTTGATCAACCTGTCCCGATTTGTTTGTTGGTGAACCTTGATGTGTCTATTCCATGTTGCTTGATCTTGTCCTGCAGGTTTTTCCGGGCCAGCTCTATCGCCTCGGCGGTTCTGGAGATATTGCCCTTGTGCCGCAAAAGCGCTTTTTCCAGATAACTTTTCTCCCAGATCGACTTTGCCTTTCGTAGCGGAGGCATCTCTTCGGGGTCGTCTTCAGGTATTATCACAGAAGTCGCCAGGGGCCTGATATTGTCAGGAAGATCCTCGATTTCAATCGCTTTGTTTTTGGTCAGGACAACGGCCCGTTCTATCGCGTTTTGCAGTTCGCGGACGTTGCCCGGCCATGTGTATCCCGCTATCACCGCCAACGCCTCGTCTGATATGCCGGATATATCCTTATTCATCTCGGTGCTGTACTTTTCCAGGAAATGATACGCAAGAAGCGCAATATCCTCCGCCCTTTCCCGAAGCGGAGGAACCTCCATGGCGATTACGTTGAGCCTGTAAAACAGGTCCTCCCTGAACGCTCCTTTTTTGACCTCTTCGGCCAGGTTTTTGTTGGTGGCGGATATGATGCGCGCGTTTGTCTTCAGGGTCCTGGTACCGCCGATCCGCTCGAACTCCAGCTCTTGTATGGCCCGCAGTAGCTTGACCTGGACCGATTGTGATATTTCTCCTATCTCGTCGAGAAACAGTGTTCCGTTGTCCGCCAGCTCAAACCTTCCCTTGCGCATACCGACGGCCCCTGTGAAGGCGCCCTTTTCATGGCCGAACAGTTCCGATTCCAGCAACATCTCCGGAAGAGCGGCGCAGGAGACTTTGATAAATGGCTGATTCGCTCTCGGACTCTGGTTGTGTATGGCCTTGGCGATCAACTCTTTGCCCACACCCGACTCTCCCTGGATCAGCACTGTGGAATTAGTGGGGGCGACGCTGTCTATGAGGCCGAAGATTTTTTTCATCGTGAAGCTTTTGCTGATGATGGTTTCAAACTTGAGAATCCGCGAAAGCTCCTCACGCAGCATTTCGTTTTCCGACCTGATTTTCAGCAGTTCGAAAATCTTTTTTATCATCAGCACAACCTCGTCAGGCTCGAAGGGGCGAAGAAGATAGCTGTAGGCGCCCTTTTTTATCGCCTCGATGGCCGTTGGGATAGACCCGTGGGCGGTGATTATCACCACCTCTGTGGCGGGCCACACCTCCTTTATCCTGTCGAGAAGCTCAAGCCCGTTCATTTGCGGCATCATCAGGTCCGCCAGGACCAGGTTGTAATAGTTATTTTCGAATTTGCGCAGGGCGGAAATACCACTGTCGGCAGTGTCGTAATCCCAGTCGTTACGCTCGATCAGGACAGACAAAAGCTCCAGGTTTTCCGCGCTGTCGTCCACAAGGAGAATACGATTGTCATTCATTAACGTTATAGAACCCGTTGGGCTCGCCTCCGGTTTTTCTGTCGTCGCTCATAATAATATTGTGCCTTAATAAAAGCTTTCTTTGTTACACAATTTCATTATGCCCGCGCCACACGCACAATGTCTTTAAAAACCTGTTTTGATTTGACTTTGCCCCCGGGCCACTTTACGATGCCCCTACGATGCGCGTCCGGCGCAGTCCATGATGGTATTTCCAGGATTGTATTCGATGCGAGAGCTCAGACGCGACCCGATAGTTGACCGATGGGTTATCATAAGCGCCCAGCGCGCGCAAAGGCCCATGACCAGATTTGTGGAAAAGGTAATCGCTGAAGACACTTTTTGCCCCTTTTGCGAAAACAACGAAAGCTCGACGCCGCCGGAAGTTCTGGCCCTGCGTGATCATGGCTCCCGTCCGGACCGTCCCGGGTGGAGTTTGCGTGTGGTGCCCAACAAGTTTCCCGCGCTGAAGGCCGAGGGCGAGCTTGAAAGGATGAAAAACGGGATATACGACCGTATGAGCGGGGTTGGTATGCACGAGGTGCTGATAGAGACACCCGATCATGACCAGGCGCTGGCGGCCTTGCCCGTGGACAATATCTCCGATCTTTTTATGACTGTCCGTTCCAGATTCAACGTATTCAAAGAAGACAGCCGGATCCGGTGCGCCCAGTTTTTCAAGAACCATGGTCACGAAGCGGGGGCTTCGCTGGAACATTCACACTCCCAGATAATCGCTATGCCGGTTGTTTCCAGGCTTTTAGGTGAAGAGCTGGCTGGCTCCAAAACGTACAGGGCCAAACATGGAAGTTGCGTCTATTGCGACATTATCAGGGATGAAGTTGTCACCGGTGATCGAATCGTTTCTGAAAACGATCTTTTTGTCGCATTGGCTCCATACGCTTCCAGGTTCGCCTATGAAACCTGGCTGGCGCCAAAAAAGCATTCACCCATGTTTGAGAGCTCCACGGATGGCTCCATACGCGCTCTGGCTGAAATTTTCAAGGATACCGTTGGCCGCGTTGACTATCTCCTTGGGTCGCCGCCATACAACCTGATGCTTCACACAGCCCCCTTCGGAGAGCCGTCCTGCGCGGGTCACTATCACTGGCATATGGAATTCATGCCCGTTTTGGGCCAGGCGGCCGGGTTCGAGTGGGGCGCCGGTTTTCACATAAACTCCGTACCACCCGAGGAGGCGGCAAAAGCTCTTCGACAGGCGTGAAACGACGCAGGGTGAATCCGTTGGCAAAATGGAAAAAAAGAAAAAACTGAACATTGTTTTTGTGGCGTCCGAGGCGGTTCCCTTTTGCAAAACCGGAGGGTTGGCCGATGTGGCCGGTTCACTCGCCGTCGCGCTGGCCGACAGGGGTCACAATGTGAGTCTTTTTGTTCCGCTGTACCGCCAGGTGGATATAAAGGCCCATTTGATCAAGCCGACAGGAGTTTCGGTTAAAGTTCCCATCTCAGCCCGGGTTGTCCGGGGATCGATTCTGGGGGCGAAACTGGGCCGGTTGAGCGTTTATTTCGTGCAAAACGACGGCTACTTTGATCGGGAGCGTCTTTACAACACACCGGCGGGAGATTATGACGACAACGCCGAGAGGTTCATATTTTTTTCCATGGCGGTTCTTGAAGCCGTTGCAAAGCTGAAGCTTGAACCTGATATATTTCACGTAAACGACTGGCAAACGGCCCTGATCCCCGCATATCTCAAAACCCGTTACGCCGGCAACCCTTCCCTGGCCAACGCGGCCACCCTCCTTACAATCCACAACCTGGGGTACCAGGGCTTGTTCACTCCTGAAAAGTGGCATCTGACGGGGTTGAGCTGGGAGTTGTACAGCTCCGGGGTGATGGAATTTTATGGCAAGATCAACTTTCTGAAAAGCGGTCTGCTGTTTTCCGATATTCTTGCGACTGTCTCCGAAACATACGCCAAGGAAATTTTGTCGCCGGAAAATGGCTGGGGGCTGGATGGAGTGTTGCTGGACAGGGCTGCGGACCTGTTTGGTGTTGTAAACGGAATCGACACGCACGAGTGGAACCCACCGACGGACCGGCTCATCCCCGCAAACTTTACATCCGATGATCTGGGGGGCAAAAAGGTGTGCAAAGAAAGCCTCCTTAAGGAGATGGGACTGTCCCGCGGGGACGAGCCGGTGGCGGGGATCGTTTCCAGGCTGGCGGAGCAGAAGGGGATGGACATATTGCTGGAATGCGCCGATGAAATCCTGAATAGCGGCGTGAAACTGGTGCTTTTAGGCTCTGGCGATTCTCATCTGGAGGAGGAGTTCAAAAAAGTCGGGCAAAGACATTCCGGCAAAGCCGCCATCAATATCGGATTCTCTGAAGCCATGGCCCACAAAATCATCGCGGCGTCGGATATTTTAATTGTCCCCTCCCGTTATGAGCCTTGCGGGTTGACGCAGATGTATGCGTTGGCTTATGGAACCGCGCCGGTAGTGCGGGCTGTCGGCGGGCTGAACGACACTGTCAGCCAGGTGGACCCGGGAGCGAGCGGCGGTAACGGGTTTAAATTCGCCGATTACTCACCGAAGGCGCTGGCGAAGAAAATCATGGAAGCCGTCGACTTTTACCGCCGTTTTCCGCTCAAATGGACTAGAATCATATCTAGAGGAATGAACGAAGATCACTCCTGGTCAAAGTCAGCGGGTCGGTATGAGAGTTTGTATGATCGGGCCATGACAAGCGGAATATCGAAATGAGCCCTAGCGACGATTTCCTTAGCATTGGCCGCATCACCAGGTCACGCCTGGATTTGAAAACCATGCTTGACCAGATTGTGCGCCAGACCCTGGTCGAGATGGGAGCCGAGGCTTGTGTTGTGCTTCTTCTCGACGAATCGAGACAGACGTTGATCCTCAAGGCCAGCTACGGCTTTAAGATCGAAGCGATAGACGCCGTGCGCTTGCCGAAGGACACGGGCGTGTCATGGCGCATCGTTCGCGATAAAAGGCCGGTATCTCTTTCCGTGGCGAAGAACGATCCCGATTATCATTTTGTGCCCGTTTCCGGAGAAGACAAATTCGTCAGCATGTTAGGTGTTCCCATTATTGATGAAGACGACTGCTTCGGGGTGCTGTATGTTCAAAGCGTAGAGGAGAAGGAATATTCGCAGGAAGAAATCGCCAAGCTCGAAGGCATATCAAAGGAGGTGGCCGGAGCGATAAAAGCCGCCAGGGATTTTAAGTGGTTAAGGAAAAAAGCGAACGTTCTGATACAGTTAAACGATACAGCGCGCCAGATCAACGCCACTAATGACCTGGACGAGATACTGCGAATTGTTGTAGACAGCACAACGGAGCTTATCGGCGCCAGGATCAGGATAACCTGGCTGACCGGTCCGGACGGTGATATAGAAAAAAACCATTGGCCCGAATCCACAGGCGATTCGGAATGGATGGGACCGGTAAGGGAAGGGATCGTAACCGACGCCGCCAGGAACCAGCGGCTGATAAATGTTCCTGATATAAGCTCTGACGATGATTATGAAAGCCTGAAGAGGGTGGCGGAGGTTTCTGTCGTATGCTCTCCCATGATTTTCGAAGGGCATGTGTATGGAGTGTTGCTGATCGGGGACAGGGTCGCCAACAAACTGGATTACTACTCCGCCTTTACCAGCGACGAGATCCAGGCGCTAAAAGACCTGTCACAGACAGCCGCCCAGGCCATATCCAGGGCCACGACCCACATTCGCCTCCAAAAAGCCCTCGACGAGAACAAACAGAATGTGCGCGAGCTTTCAATTCTGTTTCAGCTCTCCCTGGCGATGCAGAGGACCATCAACCTGGATGATCTGCTCCGCGTGATCCTCTCCTGCGTAACAGTGGGTAGCGGACTGGGCTTTAACCGCGCCATCATGCTGTTTGTCAACGAAAGCTCCAACCTTTTGCAGGGAATCATCGGCATGGGGCCTGATTCGGCGGAAGACGCAGGCAGAATCTGGAGCGCGTCGGAACAGCTTCCCCAGGATGACCTGGTGCCATGGCTGTTGGCCAGAGATCCCGAGGAGATTCAAACATCGAATTTCAACATCCGCGCCCGATCCTTGCGATTACCCCTGTCAGGAGACGAGGCAGGCGCTATTGTCAAAAAGGTCATTGAAGACAAAACAGCAGTCAACGTCATAAACCCGGATGATCTGACCGCAAGCGACATGGGGCTGGCCAACGCCATCGACTGTCACCGGTTCGCCATTGTGCCTCTTGTCGCCAGGGACACCGCCCTCGGGGCGATCCTGGTGGACAACCGTTACAACAACATGCCCATTACAGATGCCGATATAAGGTTGCTGACCCGTTTTGCGGCTCCTGCCGCGTGGGCCATAGAGAACATCAGGCTGTTTCAGCGCTGGGCCACCGTCAGCAAGGAGCTTCTCAACATCGAAAACCAGATGGCCAGGGTGGAGCGCCTGTCCACGTTGGGAGAGGTGGCCGCCGAGCTTGCCCATGAGCTTAAAAATCCACTGGTTACCATCGGAGGTTTTGCCAGGCGGCTGAAATCCATCTACAGCGATAACCAGGGCGGGGAGCGTTACTCCTCGATAATAGTAGAAGAGGTGGAGCGTCTGGAAAAATTGCTGACCAACGCGCTGGATGTGTCAAAAGAACTATCCATAAACAGGGAAGCCACCGATATCAACCAGATAGTAAGGGATTCTGTAGATTTTTATTGGCGGCTGATCAGCGAGCAAGGAATAGAAGTGAGCATGAATCTGGCTGATGATCTGGTGGAGATACCAATCGACCCGACATGGATCAAGCAGGTTGTCATCAACCTTATCCTGAACGCCATTGAAGCCATGAACTGCGACCGCCACAGCCAGGGACGGAAGATGACTATAGTGACGCAACATGGCAATAACGGCGCGCCATACAACAGGCTTACCATATCCGACACGGGCGGCGGGGTGGCTGACGAGGATATCACGCATATTTTCGATCCATTTTTTACAACCAAATCCCAGGGTACGGGGCTGGGCCTGTCGCTGTGCAAAAAAATCGTCAGGTTGCATCACGGTTCTTTGGAAATTGACAATGAACTTGGAGTTGGGGTAACTTTTACAATCGATCTGCCATACAAGGCAGGTAATCATTTGAACAAAACCTAAAATCGGGAATTCAGATTGCCAAAAACCAAAATACTGGTTGTAGACGACGAGGAGCATATCCGGTTGCTATACCGCGAAGAGCTTGTCGAAGCCGGTTACGAAGTTGAAACAGCGAAAGACGCCAAGGACGCCGAAAAGAAGATCGCGCAGTTCCATCCTGATCTTATGACGCTGGATATCAGAATGCCTGGTATCGATGGAATAGAGTTTCTGCGGAGGTTCCGGGAGACAGACAAGACCACTCCTGTAATATTGTGCACAGCCTATTCGGACTACAAACAGGATTTCCGGGTATGGGCTTCGGAGGCGTATATCGTAAAATCGTCCAACCTGGAGCCGTTGCTTGCCTCCATAAAAGACGTTCTGGACAAAAAACGGGCCAAGGGAGAGGGGGAGGAGAGCCGGTAAACGGTGCCTTTAACCTGTGTTTGGCGATAGCTGTTCAGACTGTGGAGGTGCGCGCGGATTTTTTCCGGCGTTTTCATCGCCTGGCGCATTATTTCCTTAAAAACCCCTTTAAGAGATAGTCCTTTTCGAGCGTAAGGGCGACAGGTCTGCCGTGAGGGCAGGTATAGGGGAGCTTGCATAAGGTGAGCTGATTTACAAGGCTCTCAATTTCCGCGCCGGACAGGGCCTGGCCAGCCTTGACGGCGCTTCGGCACGCCATCACGTTGATTACATCCCCGGCCACCTTGTCGAGGTTGTCAATGGCGCCGTTTTGATGGGGGACCTTGTCGAGCATGTCCACGATTACGCTCTTGTAGTCCTTCTCGAGGAGAAGGTGGGGAACCGCCCTCAGGGCAAAAGCCGTGTCCCCGAATGGCTCGATGAAAAAACCGAGCCGTTCAAACTGTCCCACGAGGTTGGATAACGGCTCTGAATAGTGTTTTGCAAGCTCCAGATGCGTTGGGAACAGGAGCTCCTGGCTGTCAACCTGTCCCTCGCCATATTTCGTTGAGAGTTTCTCGAAATTTATTCTTTCGCTTACCGTATGCTGGTCAAGAAGCAAGAGCCGGTCTTCTTCCTCGAGCAGGATAAAAGATCTGAACACCTGTCCCACGATGGCAAAGTTTTTCGAAATGGCGGAATCAAAATGGAGCAGTTCCGCCCCGCGCTCGGGCGGAATTACGACGTCGGGGCTGGGCGATGGGGCGTATTGGCCCTCTTCATTCTCCGTGTGGGGCTTTATGCCCGCCTGACCCGGGTGTATGGCGGCTACCGCCTCATGAAAACCGATTTCGTCTTGCCGCGCGCCATGTTCATCAGGCGTGGCAAAAGAGTCCGCTGTGAATGACACACCGACAGGCGCAAAATCAGATCGGCCGCTGTTCAAGACGGCTCTCAGGGCGTTGGTAACCCCTTGTTTGACCAGTTCAAACACAGAACTCCCATCTGCGAACCTGACTTCGGTCTTGGTGGGGCTCACGTTGACATCGACACGCTCGTGAGCGATTGTGAGCCTAAGGAAAATGGCGGGGAACCTCCCCCTGGGCATAAGCGATCTGTATCCTTCCATAATCGCTTTTCCAATAAGCCTGTCACGAGCGTACCTGCCGTTTATGAAAACATACTGATAAGCTCGGTTCGCCCTGCTGATCCCGGGTCTTGAAACAAACCCCTCGATATCCATCCCCGCCCCGGCGCATTTTACCGGCGTAAGCTCTGTAAGCAGGCTTTCTCCGAACAGTTCGCCTATCCTGTCTCCAAAGCGGTTGTTCTCGCCCCCCTGTGATTCGAATACGGGCTTGCCGTCCCTTACAAGCTTGAAACCCGTGTCCGGTCTGCCAAGCGCCTGCACTACGACAGCTTCCCGGCTGTGTGACGCCTCGACATTTTCCGACCTCAGGAATTTGCGCCGCGCCGGAGTGTTGTAAAACAACGATTTCACCTGGATACTGGCTCCCGGTATGGGAGCGCAATCCTTGACATCGCGCAGTGTCCCCCCTTCGATGACAACCTCCGTACCTGCCGATTGGCCGGGTGTGGATGTAGACAAAGTCACCCTGGACACGGAGGCTATAGAAGCCAGCGCCTCCCCCCGGAACCCCAGTGTGCCGATTGATTTCAAGTCGTTCCAGTCGAAAATTTTGCTGGTGGCGTGGCTTTCAAAACAGAGTATGGCGTCGTCACGGCCCATCCCACAGCCGTTGTCCGTCACCTCAACCATGGATTTCCCTCCGTTCCTGAGCGACACCAGTATGGAAGTCGCGCCCGCGTCCAGGGAGTTTTCCACCAATTCCTTGATAATCGACGCGGGCCGCTCAACCACCTCGCCGGCGGCTATCTGGTTGGCCACGTTTTCAGGAAGAGCTCGAATCCGGCTTGTTACCATATTTATCACGAATATTTCTTTCTGGTTGGAAGTCGTTATTCTATTGCCCTGCGCGGTCTTCGTCAATAGAATGTCGATAAACAGAACAAACTGTAACAGGCTTGCGAGTTCTTCCACAGAGACTGTGGAAAAAGTGTTGACAACCGTAGGTTTTCGATCACGAAACAATTAATTATTAACGACTTAGCACAGATTGATTAATTATTAGGCGATCCTGTAACTTGTTGAATTAATAAGATATAAATGTATATTCACTATTCTTAAGGACTTTTGCTCCGAAAGGCGCGCCGATTGCGGTTTTTTATCAACATAGACAGATTTATTTTATAAATGGAAGGTCAATTGCAACTGAAATTTCCCTTTCCCAGCGACAGAAATGACCGGTTTGAAAATTTCGTAACCGATCATCGCAACGCTGAGACCGCCCGGATCGCACAGCTGTTTCCCCATGCCCCGCCAAACCAGCCCCAAAGCCTGGTTTTGCATGGACCAGCGGGATCCGGGAAAACTCATCTTTTGTCAGCCATAGGAGCCGTTGTGACACAAACCCATGGCGACGGTTCAGCGCTTTACCTGGATGGGCGCAAATTTGCCGAGAAGGTCGACACCTCCCAAGCCTACGAGGATTTGAAAAAATATATGCGGACATACGAGAGCGCCTCCTATCTGGCTGTGGACGGGCTCGAAGCGATCGAACAGAACCCCGAGGCGCAGGACCAGGTTTTTCATCTCTACAACGCCTTGAGGCAATCTGGTGGGAAATTCGCTGCCTCTGTCCGGACACCGCCATCGCGATGGCGATTCGCGGAATGGCTGTCAACTCGTCTGTTGTGGGGCCTGGTTGTGGAAATCCAGCCTGTGGGCGATGAGAGGAGGGTTGATGTATTAAAGAAGATGGCCTCGGACATCAGGCTGTATCTGCCTGAAAATGCGGCCCGATGGTTGATAACGCATCTTCCCAGGGATCCGGCGTACCAGCTTGAGGCGTTAACGAGGATAGACAAGCTCTCCTTGACAACCGGTAGAAAAGTAAGTATACCTCTAATAAAACAGGCGTTGGAGTATGTCAATGCAGGGTAACCCCGGTTCCAGCGATTTTCCCAAAGCTACAAAAGACTATGTCAACTGTCCTCAGTGTGGCTGTCCCAACAGGCAGTCTGACACGGCCTGCTCTTTCTGCGGCGCTTCCCTGTCGGGGAGAATGGGGATATCGGCCCGGTTGCGTCGGGCGGTGGAGACCATCAAGTGGCGATACAGGATAAAATCACCGCGATCGGGCCATAAACATATCGCCAAGAAATTCGCGTCGAATACAATCACGCTGTTGCTCGGAGCCGCTCTGACGTCCATCGGGGCGTGGTTTATTATTAAAGCCGTCAATTCCTCCAGTTTTTCAGATTTTCTGGTAGGGACTCTGTTTGCGCTTTACGGCGTATACTCGATCTACTACATTCTCGGACCGGGCGGGAAGGACAGAAGCTGACGCGCGCTTTCCGGAAGATATCACCTGATCAGGAATCCTCCATACCCGACCACGCTGGAATAGTCTCCACCGGTGTCTCCGGAAGTCTGATAGCTGACCAACTCCGCCGTTGACGCTCCTTTGCGTTTGCATACGTCTATGACCACGGCGGTGGGCTGGACACCACACATTGATATGTCATGATCACGCACAACGCCTACAAGCCCTTCTGCGTCGAGCCTGGTTATTTTTTCGATCGCCATCGCGTCTAGCTCCCTGGCCCTTTCGTCTGGCACATAATGGGAAAAATCGGTGCTGGCTATCAGGGTCACCTGTTTGCCCGATTTTTCAATTCCGGCATAGACACCCCCTGCAAGCTCCATAAGTTTTGCGTCGTCAATGCGGGACATTATTATCGGCACGATGGAAACTTTCTTGTGGAATTTCTGGAGAAAGGGGATCTGCACTTCAAGCGAATGCTCCTGCTCGTGCGCCCATCCGGCGTCGGTGACCATGGGAGCTTCCTGCAAAATCAACCGGGCCAGGTTCTGGTTGATATCGGCTCTGCCGGTGGGCAAATCCCACGCACCCTCCGACATGACAGCCACATCGGGTGAATCTGGCGACCTGCCGGAACCGTGATTTGGTCCAATCAGAACGACGGTCCCTGCGACTTCAATCCGCGAATATACCCTCGCGGCTACGGGACCCGAATATTTGTATCCCGCATGAGGCGCGATCACGCCGATCGCCGGCTTGCGTACGGCTTCCCCCACGTCGAAACTGTCGATGAGTGATTCGACGGCCTCCTTTGTGTCTGGATAAAAATAGCCCGCCACGGCTGGTTTTCGGATCATGATTAAACCGTTGTCTGTTAGCCCATGTTTAAAAGATAAACCTTTTGTCACGCAGGTCAAGGGAGTTGTTGATGAAAGTCGGAGTGGTGGAGCGGCGAAAAGCTGTTAAAATTAGCAGAAATGAAAAAATACATATTGTTATTTGTTGCTCTTATTTCGGCTGTTTTCCTGTACGGGTGGAGCTATCCCGCTTTTATGTACTCTCCAGGGTACCTTAACGAAAAACACCTCGAAATAAAGAACTGCACCGCGTGCCACAATCCCTTTACCAAACCGGGATGGGCCACTTGCGCCTCCGCCAAATGCCATGACGCGATCTTTTGGACCAACCGCAAAGGGTTGATCAGGCAACATTTGAAAAAAGAAGGGTGTCTGGATTGCCACCTGGAGCACGCGGGAGTGAAGGGGGAGATTACAAAGACCACGGTTCATGAAAATATCCGCAAAGACGCCAATTGCCTGCGATGCCATCAGCTTGGCCATTTTCACGCGTCATCAGGTGATGACGATTGTAAAAATTGCCATATCATGCATAACTGGAAACCGGCCAGGTTTGATCACGCTCCGGTGGCCAGAGGGGACAGTTGTCTGGATTGCCATCACCTTCCCCCTACCCACTTCAAATCACGGGCCAGGTGCAGAACGTGCCACAGCTATACCAAGTGGTATTCTGATAAATACGACCATTCGAAAATCAAAATAAGCGAAGGTTGCCTGGAGTGTCATCCCGCTCGCGCCAACCACCTTAAAACGAAAAAGGATTGTGTCGAATGTCATAGCTCCTCAGGGTGGAAACCGGCCAATTATGACCATGATTTCCCTAAATGGCACGGATCGAAACGGTCCAACAACACTTGTCTGACCTGCCATCCGGAAACTCTGGACAGTTATGATTGTTATTTGAACTGTCATGAGCACGACGCCGGGCAAATCGAGATCAAGCATCTTGAGATGGGTGTAAAAGACGCTTACAAATGCAAAAAATGCCATCCGTTCGGTAGAAAGGTGAAAAAAGGATTATCGGACAACATCAGGAACTTGATGAAATTGTTCAAAAAATGGCTGAGGAAAAATAGGGGCGAATCTGGCGTTTAAAAAAGGTCAAATCCGCCAGAAAAATAAATATCAATAACAGGGAACGCGCAATTGTACACAAAGCTGACGTTAATGACGGCACTGATAGCGATTATCCTTATACTGGTCGCCGGAACAGAAATCGTTATCGACCAGATGACGGATCAACACAGGCAGCTTCCGGCGTTGTTGCGCCACGCCTTCGGAAGCGTCGGAATGTTGCTGGTGGCATTGTCCCTGGCAGGATACATGATAAAGAAAAGCTGGAGAGACCTTCCCTGGATGCAAAGCGAATGGCTCCATGTGCACCAATGGTTTTCCGCCTTATCAGTTGTTTTTATCATCGCACACGCCGGCGCCGGTCTGGGAGCGACCTTGCCCCTGGCCACCATCGCATTCATGTTTCTAACGCTTTTTAGCGGTTTCGTGGGGCGATTTGTTTTCAGAAGTGTCAAAAACAAGCTTGCGGTCTTGCGGGGAGAGTTGACTCAGTCCGGGTTGTCGCCTGACAAGGTGGAGGATATCATCGTCGTAGCCGCCGCCACCGATGGCGCCATGATCATGTGGCGGACGGTGCACAGGGTTCTGTCCCTGATTCTGGCGGTTATCCTGGTCGCTCATATCATATCCGCCCTTTACTACGGGGGATAATCATCGCGAATATGAGAAAGCGTGGAGACGGAGCGTAACCGGGCCGTGTAGAGACCGGCGAGCGGGTGTGATCGAAAGACTAGCCGTCTTTTACTATGGCCCTGACCAGATCGGACCTGTCAATGACACCTACGAGTCTATCGTCCCGCAACACCGGGATCAGATGCTTTCCCTTTTCGCTCATTATCGTGGCTATATCCTCCAGGGACGCCTCCTCGTTTACGGTAATAAGGGTGGTGCTCATGATATCCGCCACAGTCGAGCCGAGCATTTTGGAAACCTGCTCGTCGAGTTCGTGGGTTGCGCCAAGAGTTATTACGGAATCGAATATCGTAAAAACCGTTGGCAAATGCAGGTTTTTGCGCTGGAAAATTAGGTCGCTGGATGTGACAATGCCCACAAGCTCGCCATCGGGCCCAAGAACGGGAGCGCCGCTATAGTTTTTTTCCGTCAGAGCGTTGGCCAGGTCGCGCACGGATGTTTCCGGAGTTACGGTGAAAGGGTCACGGGTCATAATCTGTTTTGCTGTAGACATACTAAAAGCACCTAATCCAGAAAATCGGTTGACGTCACACTTTTATTATACCCGCGTCCTGCGAGCCGTCCAAGCCACAATACGGGAAGTGACGAATGGATATCACGCGAACAGGCTGACCACATCCCCCGCCTCGACCAGCAACCTGTCGATTCGTCCCCTCAGATCAATGATGCTGTCGAACGTCAGATCAAAACCGGAGTCGGATATCATCTTTGCCCCTTTTGTGCCTAAAAACCGTTTGATTTGCATCCGTTGCTTCTGTGATTTCGGATCATCCTCGGTCAGGTGGCTTAAAAAATCCGCAAAATGCATGATCATGGAAAATAACGGATAATTAGTATCAAGCCATGGCTCGTGATGATAAAGGACAGGATATACTATCGAAAAAGGGAACCGCCAATTCTCCAGCACCAGCGCCCCGGTTTCACTATGGCTCGCGCCGAAAGTCTCTTTTTCCAGCCTGATAGTTTCCTCGGTTTCCACAAATTCATCCGAGACAATATTGAAAAAGTCCTCCTTTGCGTGCTTGGCGAACACTACCATTCCGATGTCGTGGATAAGCCCGATCAGAAAAAACTCGGACACGTCCGCCTCGTTGAACTTTTCACCGATCATCCTGGCGACAAGCCCGGTCTTGACCGAATGGTCACGCACCCGCTTCATCAAAAGATAGCCTCTCTGGGAACCGTCGGCGAAATAATTCGCCATAGCGGACGCTACGAAAATATTTTTCAGCTCGTTAATGCCAAGTAGCGAGGTGGCGTGCTCGATACTGGATATCCTTCCCAGGAATCCATAGAAAGGAGAGTTTGCGACTTTAAGAACCCTCACGGCGAGCGCGGGGTCGCTTTTGACCACGCTCTCCACCTCGGCTACGCTATAGTCATCGTTTTTCGCGAGTTCAATAAGGCGAATAGCCGTATCCGGCAGAGTTGGAAGAGAATTGACAGCGTCGACGATGTTAGCCGGGCAGGTTATCACTTCGGCCATATCCCTTCATCAAAACATAACAATACGATATCCCAGTGCCACGTCGATTTCATCATACTACATCAGGCCGGACTGTTTCCAAGAAATACCTGGAGTCCGGCGCTCCCCCCGCGTCGTGAGCGCCAAAGACCCATGACACCAATTATTTTAACAAATATACGGAAAGGTTCGGTAAAATAACAACATAGCTAAAACAGCCAGGGTCAGGGGGCATGATTCCTCATACACCAAGAGGCAAACACGGTTCGCGTTTGTTTGGTGATATTCTTGTGTCCGAAGGTCAGATTTCGGTTATGCAGCTTGAATCAGCGCTTAAAGAGCAATTGCTGGACAAGGAAAAAATCAAGAAGTTCAACCTATCCACATACCTGGTTGAAAACGGCGTTGTCGACAAGAAACAGTTGAATGAAATAGAAAAAAAATACAAGATCAATCAGCGGCTTGGCGATTCTTTAGTCGTGGACGGGATTATTACCGAGCAGGAGCTTAAATCAGCCCTCGATAAAAAAAGCGACCACCAATTTCTGGGCGAGGTTTTGTTAAAGCTGAAATTGATCGACAAAAGCCAGCTCTACGAATATTTAAAGCAACAACTCTCCGTGCCCTCGTTCCAGACAATCCTGGTCGAGGAAGGGCTTGTTTCGAGCGGAAAACTGCGTGAAATAATCCTGGAAAATTCACTTCCACGTACGATTGGGGAGATTCTTGTGCTACAAGGGGCGATAACAATCCAGAAACTGCATCGAATACTGAAACAACATAAAAAGCGCCGCCCCATAGGGGAGATGATGGTAGAAGCCGGGTTGATTTCTGACGAGCAGCTGGATCTGGCCTTGGAGAAACAGAAGTTCTCCGACACGCCGCTGGGACAGACGTTGGTCGGAGAGGACATAGTGTCCGACAGCGATTTTTACCATGTAATGGCGCGTCAGCACGCCATGGAATACCTAGAGATAGATGACGCCAAGTTAAAAACTCTGGAGACGAACAAATTAACGAAGATTATCAGCGCCAAGGAGGCCTTGCGATACCGGGCTGTTCCGCTCAGCCTGGAGCAGAAAACACTCAAGCTGGCTTTATCCGACCCTAATGACATAGAACGGCTGGATGGATTCGAATCGATCATCAACTTCAACATATCCCTGGCGCTGGTTCGCGAAAAGGACCTCGAGCGAATATATCGGGAGATATACGGGGAAAACCCGAATTGGGATGATGTGGAAGAGGATATAGGGACGATGATAGATGAATCGCTTGACTTGTCCATGGAAAAAGGCGACAAGCGTGAAAAGGATTCGGCTTATGTGGTTGCGGACAAGGATAACGAAGCTGAAAAACTGGTCAACCTGATTATTTCATACGGGATCAAGGCAAAAGCCTCTGACATTCATATAGAAAACGACATGGCCGGAATCCATATCCGGTACAGGATAGACGGCATATTACGCGAGCTCAAAGATTCTTCGATCCGCAAAAGGCTCCAGGTCAAGGCGATGCCTATTATCTCTCGCATAAAAATTATGTCCGACCTGGACATAGCCGAGCGCAGACTGCCTCAGGATGGGTCTTTCAGGCTTTCGATGTTCGACAAAGAGACCCAGGGCAAGGTGACCCTGGACTTTCGTGTCGCCATTTGTCGCGGCGCGTTTGGGGAAAACGTCGTAATTATAATCCTGGACTCGCGAAAGGCGAATGTCCGCCTGGACCAGTTGTCCCATTCGCTGGACATGCTAAGCAAGTTTGTAAACACGCTCAAGAGTCCATCAGGCATGATCCTGGTCACAGGCCCAACCGGCTCTGGCAAAACCTCTACATTATACGCCGCCCTTCATTACCTCAACCATGCCGGGATAAAGATAATAACGGCCGAAGACCCGGTGGAATTCAAGGTGACCGGCCTGATGCAGACCCAAGCGGAGGCGAAAATCGGGCTTACTTTTGCAAAGCTGTTGAAGTCTTTTCTGAGATGCGACCCGGACATAATAATGCTTGGTGAAATCCGGGACGCCGAAACGGCGGAGATAGCCATCGAAGCGGCCTTGACGGGCCATCTGGTGCTGACCTCGATGCACACGAATGACGCAATCGGCGCCATAAGCAGGCTTCGCGATTTCGGCCTTTCCAGCCTGCAGATAGCCTCCGCTCTCAAAGGTGTCATCGCCCAGAGGCTTGTAAGAGCCCTATGCCCCGCCTGCAAACGTCCGTATATGCCAGATTCCTCCGAATGGAACCTGATCTTTCCGGAAGAGCCGGTGCACCTCAAGTTTTTCAAGGGTGATGGATGCCAGGAGTGCAACAGCATCGGTCTCGTCGGCAGGATTTCGATTTCCGAGCTGTTGACAATGGAGCGGGGCGTGGTAAAAGCCATCCTCGACGGGGCGGATGACAGCCAGATTTATGAAGCCGCAAAAAGCGAAGGGATGAAATTCATTCTTGATGACGGTCTTACGAAACTTGATAAAACCACGCTGTCCGAGCTTGGCAGGGTCATACCGCCCGACACCATACAGCGGTTCAGGTATGAATATGGCAAGTTGCACGATCAGTTTCCCAGGTTTGAGTTGCCCGCAGGGTCGGTTTTGGAGTATCAGATGCTGATCACCAAATCCCGTCAGGGGTTTTCAAAACAGAGAGTGCACGAGCTGTTCAATAATTACAAGAATTTAAGGAAAAAGCTGAAACAGCAGACGGACCATATTAACGAAACCGATTTTTTCCGGTTTTTTAATGAAAAACTGGAAAGTGTCGGCGGCTCAAACGGGCTTAGCGAATATCGGGTAAGCCTGATAAACGATGGCAAGGATGTGACAATAATGGTGGAAAGCTCTTACCGGACGGCGCGACAGCAATGAAAAGGATCATAGCCATAGCCAGCGGCAAAGGAGGCGTCGGCAAAACCTGTGTCTCCTTGAACTTGTCGCTGGCGTTGAGCGAACTTGGCGCGAAAGTCTGCCTGCTCGACGCGGACCTGGGGCTTGCCAACATAAACATCCTTCTTGGTTTTCAGCCCCAGCTTACCTTTTACGACATGCTCCATAACGGCAAGAGTCTCGATGAAGTGATGTTCGACGGTCCTTCCGACGTGAAGATTATTCCGGGCGGGTCCGGTATCCAGGAGCTTACGACAGTTGACGAATCCAGATACGGTGCGGTCATCGAACACTTCAGAAAGCTTGACGAGCGCGACTACCTTGTCGTGGACACCTCCGCAGGCATCGCCGCGGCTAACATCGCTTATGCGATGGCGGCTGAAATGGTGGTGGTCATATTCAGTCCGGAACCCACGTCGCTGACGGATGGTTTTGCGATGATAAAAATTCTGGCCAATAACAGGTACAACGGGAAAATCCTGGCGCTTCCGAATATGTTCAAATCACAGACAATGGCGCAAAAGAGTTTTATGAAAATCAGCGCGACCGCCCGGAAGTTTCTTGCCGTGGACGTTTCACAACTCCCACCGATAGGGTATGACAAAGTAGTCACCGACGCCGTTATCAACCAGAAACCTTTTGTCAAATCTGCCCCCGATTCGGCGGCAAGCGCCAGTGTGCGCAAGGTGGCGAAGAAATTGATGAGTCTTTCAGACGGGTCGCAGCCGTCCGACCCGTCCGATTACCTGAGAAATGTGGTGCGGCTGGCCAACGACCCTGCTTTGGTGAACATTGTGGACAAAGTGAACACAAAGCTTGCCAAGCATAGCCAGACCAGCGTAGCCGGGTCATCCGCTAAAGGCGCCGCTCCGCCACCCTCTACGGGCGAGGGGTTTGATAACGCTATAATGAAAACCATCCTCGAGACGCAACGCGCGGTGCTTGCGGCTTTTGAAAAAAACATGAAAATGACCGAGATATTCATGGAGAAAATACAGGACCTGTCCAACGGGAAAAACAGCTCGACCATTGAAACCGCCGGCGATAAATCCAGCGATAAAAAGGACGAGCCATCCAGCCGCAGGGTGGAGACCGTGTTTCTTGATTTTGAAGCGTATCTTGACAAGAACGGCAAATGAAAGAGGTGTCAGCTATCAGAAACCCCAAGCTACAGAAGATCATCCAGTCGATTGAATCGTTGCCTACCATTCCCGAAGCGGCCCTTAAGATATCCCGCCTGGCGGATAATGAAAACACCACCGTACAGGAGATTGTGAGTGTCATCAACGAGGACCCCGCAATAGCCTCACAACTGTTGAAAGTAGCCAACTCTCCTTTCTACGGATTTTTGGGTGAAGTATCCAACATAGACCACGCGGTGGCGTTGCTCGGGTTCCGCGAGATAAAGAGCGTAGCTTTGGCGTCCGCCATTTTAAGCAACCATTTCTCCGGTTCCAGGGTTGTGGATAAACAACTGAAACAATTATGGAAACATTCAACGCTAACGGGGTTTGTCGCCAGGTTGCTTGGCGACCAGCTCGGAGACCCGGATATTGCCTCTCTTTTCCTTGCGGGGCTGATCCATGATCTGGGTTCGATTATCATAATCCGGTACATGCAGGAGGAATACAAGATCCTGCTGGCGCAAATCGATTCGAATGGGGGTGATGTGTCTGCGTTGGAGAAAAAAATTCTGGGAGCGTCCCACAGCGAGATAGGAGCGCTGGCCCTGAAAAAATGGAAATTTCCTCCAAAGTTGATTTCCTCCACTCTGTACCATCACCAACCTTGGCGTGACCAGGGTTTTACCTCCCTGTCTACCATGATACATTACGCTGACGCTCTGGTAAGAATGCTCGGGGTTGTGCCGTATGCCGGAGAGCGCGCGCTTCACATTAGGGGCTTTCTCAATTCACGCGGGGCTATATTGGTCAACAAGTTAGGTTTTGATATTTCGGTGGAAATCATTGAGCGGCTTATGCTACGGATCAGCACGCACTCCGAGTCGACTGATGGTGGGGCTGGCATGCTTGGTTGATCCCATTGGCGCTGGTGGGTCTGTTGCCAGATTGTCACCATCTTTGGGATTGATTATTCTGGTTTCCCGGGAAATCAGAGTATCAGGGATTTCTGGATGACTCGCGACAGGTATAATGAATATTACGAACGTTAAACAGTAACTATAAAGGGGATTTGACAGGTTGAGCGAAAGCAACGGCGGACTCTACGCCCTTGACTGGTTCAAGGGTGTTGTTTCAGAATTTGCAAACAAAGAAATGAGCGAAGCGGATTTTTGGCGGTTGCAGGTGATTGCCAGAGACGCCATCATCGCTACAGATGTCTCCTCCTCCGCCTCTTCAGCCGTGGCGCTGTTTCAGATATGTGAAATAGTACAGATCCTTCTCGGTGGCACCACCAGCTCCATCATATTACGTGAAGACGGCGTGTGGGTTGTCGCGGCCGCATCCGGCGAGGGGTCTGAAAACATCATGGGCGTTCCGCTGGACATGGACCGGAATTCCGTGACCCGGTATGTGATTGAAAACAAGAAACCCTATTTTTTCTCTGAAATCGACCAGGTGGAAGGGGTTTCAAAAAACAATGATTCCAACAGGTATTCGAGCAACTTGTTTTGTTCCTTTCCTTTGCTGGGGTATGACGGCGAATCGCTGGGGGTGGTCAGCGTGGCGGGGATGGGGAAGGCGCACCCTGTTTTTCACATGGACAGGAGCTCCATGAACGGCGTTCTGGATATGGTCGCGGCGAAAGTGGCCAAAATCCGCAAAAACGAAGAGTTGCTGTCGGCTCATGAAAACATCGAGTCGATGAAAGAATCCGAAACAGTCAGGGAAAAGCTTCTCTATATGGCTGTCCACGATCTGAAAAATCCACTTACCCTGATTACAGCCAACATTGCCCATCTCGAAACCATGGACCTTGATGAAAACATAATGGAGATCGTAAAGCTGTCCCGGTTTGGAGGTGACAGGATACTGGACATGGTCAAATCGATCCTCGACTCCTACAAAATGGAAAGCGGCCGGATGAAGCTTTCCATGTCCAGGTTCGATCTGGCGAATGTGATAAAAGGCGTCATCAAGGATTTTGAGGTGGCCGCGCAGACGGATGGTGTGGCCATGACTTACGACGGGCCGGAAGAGATATCTCTCGAGGGTGACGAGACGCTTATTCGCCGGGTTATATCAAATCTTCTGGACAACGCGTTGCGTCACAGCCCCATCGACAGCGAGGTGGTGATTGTGGCCGAGCAGAGCGATAGCCGTGTCACCGTCCGTGTGGTGGACAATGGTGAGGGAATTGACAAACAGGACCAGGATATAATTTTCAACAGCTTTGAAACAGCCAGATCGTCGCTGTCCAAGGGGTCCGATGGTGGATATGGAATCGGCCTGGCGTTTTGCAAGATGGCCGTGGAGGCTCACGGGGGGGAGATAGGCGTCGCAAGCGCGCCGGGCGAAGGGGCCGAGTTTATATTTACCTTTCCTAAGCGAAACGGATAGCCGGTTGTCTACTTTGCCTCGAGGCGCTTGAGATATTCATCGGCTTCCCTGAACCCCGGATCGAGCGTTTTTACTTTTGCAAATATTTCCATGCTCTTTTTTTCTTCACCGGACTTGAAGTACGCTACACCAAGATTGAATATCAGGCCGGGGTTGTCCGGCTCCAGCTTTACGGCGGCGGTGTATTCGCGGATCGCCTCTTTATGTCTGTCCAGGGTTCTGTAGATTATCCCCTTGAGATTGTAGGAAAATATGTCAGAAGGATTCGCCTCGACGGCTTTGTCCAGGTATGTCAGAGCTTCGTCGAAAATCTTGTGGTTATACAAAAGCGTTGATATCTCCTCGTAAACCGCGAACTTGCCCTCCGACAGTCCGTCAGCTTTTTTAAAGGCGAATTTCGCCTTCGGAATTTCCGATCGGTGAAGGTACATTTTTCCCATAACGATCCAACCCTCCGCGTCATTTGGCTCCATTCGCCGGATGCGGTCAAGCTGTTTCGCGGCGTCGGCGTCCCTGCCGGTTTTTTTATAGACAACCATGAGATTGTAATGCGCCGCCATCAGCCCCGGATCGAGTGTTACGGCTTCTCTTATGTCACGCTCCGCGTCTTGGGTGGCGGTTTCGTCGTTTTCTTTTTCTCCTCTGATGATCTTGGCTTGCCCCAGTGAATTTCTTGACCGGGCAAGTTTTTTTCTGTCCTTTTGCTGGTTGAATATGGCGATGGACTCCGTGATAAGCTCTATGGCCCTGGCGTATTTCCCCTCTTGCATATACGCCTCACCCAGTTTTTGCTTCAGGTCCCCGGATTTTGGCCTCTCCACCACCGCGATTTCCAGTTCCCTGATCGATTCATTTATCTTGCCCAGTTTACGGAGGGTGAGAGACAGGAGATGATGAGCCTCCGACAATCCAAAATCTATGGACAAAACCTTGCGTAACCATTTTTCGGCGTCTTCATAGTCCCCGGCTTTAAACGACAGTCTTCCAAGCTCAAGGGGGATGATGTGACTCCAGGATGAAATCTCCATCAACTTCAACAGCCGTGCCCGGAAATCCTTCAATCGGCCATTTAACCCCGCATCAGGCTCCCCCGCTCCAACTCCGGGAGTATGACTTTCCAGGTATTCCTTGATGTCGCTGTTGATCTCACGAAGCCTGCGCCTGGTGACGGTGATCAACTTGTCCTTTAACGTTTTGGGCGTGAACGGTTTTACTATATATTCATCCACCCCGGCCTGGATGGCGGCGACAACGTTGTCCTGGAGCTGTTCGGCGGTGATCATCAAAAAAAGATGTTCCTGGTTCTCTTGTCCTTTCGCACCATCTTGAGAAGATCGAGACCGGTAATCGGAGCCATGTTCCAGTCCACCACGGCGAGCTCTATGTTTTTCGAGGGAATATCATGCTGGGCGATAATGATGTCAAACGCTTCCTTCCCGTTTTTCGCGTTGAGAACATCGTCAAACCCGAGATCCCGCAACGCAAGCGCTACCGTGCGCCGCATCGGGCCCATATCATCGACGACTATGCATCGCATTTTATAAACCTGCTCAGGGCCAAACCGAGCCCTAGACCCAAAAGGCCGGAGTGAAAAACAACTTATATTTGATCATCATAATAAAATAATTAATAAATTCATTTATTATATCATACATATCGAATCAGATAATCTGCGAGCCGCGCGGGTGATCGTTCGCCGGTTCTCGATCCGGGCAGGGAGCGGGTTTTATACAAGCGCGCAGTAGCGGCCGTTACGGATACGTTTTCCATGAATCCGGAACGCCAAGCTCCCCGGCTCTGGTGTTGAGCTGATCGATCAGCTTCTCATAAAAATTTATTACCATAACCAGGTCGTCTCGTGTAAAGCTCTCGGCTCGCCCATCGGGGCCCCGCTTTTTCGCCGTTGTCCGATGATCGTGGTTATAAAGATATATCCGGAATTTTTTAATCTCGTCGGCATAACTGGCGAACCGGGAGCGCCACCAGTTTCTGTCTCGCCCGCCAAACGATGTCTTTGCGCCGGTGATGGGATAGATCGTAAATTGACCTTTCGCTCCATCGATCCTGTAGTTGAAATTGTCAAGAAAACTCAACCCCAGTAACCCGTCCACACCCTCGCCCAGATTGGATGATACGGCCCCCACCACCATTTGGGCGACAGCTCCACCAATGCGAACGCTGTCAAACGCCACCAGTTTTACCCATGTTTCGCCGCCGGAGGTGAAAAGGGGAACCCGGGGAGCCCGGGAAAGCATCCCAGCATAGCCCAGCTTGCGAGCTATTTCATGAGATATAACAGTAAAGCTAGAGCCGGTATCCAGCTTGAGGTCAGCTTTCACCGAGTCATTTAGCAAAGTCTCCACGGAAAAAGCGAGACCGTCAGGTTTGAGTCTGGCTATCGCAAGGGTTTGATCCGCCGCCGGTTCAGCCGATGGGCAAATGGCTGTCACGAAAAAAAAAGCCGCAATGGTGGAAAGTAAAAACGGCGTTTTGATTATCAAACCGGGCGCTAAACGCAAGAAAATATTTTTGTCATGAATCATCTGGGTTTTAGTTTGTCGTGCCAGTTTTCAAGCCCCTTTTCCTTTTCTCCCTTCCACGCCGGATAACCACCGGCCAGAACTGAAACCGACCGGAATCCGGCGCCGGCCAGCATAAACGCGATTTCGCTTTCATCCGCGGACCCGTCCCCCGTGACAACTATTTTCCACTCCCTGTCCATGCGGTCGAGGTTTCGGTGGACTATCTTGGCAGGCAGGCAATTCGCCCCAGGTATATGCCCGAGGCCAAAATCTTTGGGGATCCTGATGTCCAGGACGAACACCGGCTTGCCATGATCGAGGATCTCCTTAAGCTCGCCGGGTTGTATAACGGAGTAACTGGCGTCATGATGGATGATCATGGAAGGATCGCTTTTGATGGTGTTTTCCAGATCTTCCAACCTGTCCGGCCCGTAAAAAGGCTCGTCACGAAAAACCATGAATGGCGCCCCTATGACACGATCATCCACCGATTGCAACCGTCCCGCCTCCAGAGCGGCGTTGTAGGTATCCGATTCCAGCGCGTCAACCAGCGCGCGTTTGTCGAATTCCAGATATTTCAGCCCTTCCACCAGGTCGGCCGTGACGCTGATGTCACCGGCGCCAATCCACCGCATGGCGAATACAAGGTTTATATATTTCGCCCCCAGCATCAACTTGTCGGCGAAATATTTACCCCTGC
Organism: Nitrospirota bacterium; assembly: GCA_024275315.1. Taxonomy (GTDB): domain Bacteria; phylum Nitrospinota_A; class UBA7883; order UBA7883; family UBA7883; genus JAJRZK01. The sequence goes on along the minus strand of JAJRZK010000033.1, from coordinate 51,028 downwards.
AGGCTTTGGATGAATCTATGCTGTGGTCGAGATAATCGAGTTTGCGTCCAGCTTTTTTGGCGAACCTGTCCAGATCCCTGCGATGATACGACCGGACCGACTCGTCGTCGGAAAACACGTTCTCCGCGTCGTAATCGGCCAGCGGCACATATTCGATTTCCACCCTGTAATTCTGCGAAATGGTTTTAATCGCAGGTGTGATCAGAAAACTGTACGGGTCGTTGAATGAAAAATAAAACCGTAATGTCTCGCGCGTAAAAGATGAATCCATAACACAAACTCCGGATAACTCAAGTGTCCACAGTTTCTATTGTAGCCGATCCGCTTCCCCCCGCATCTCCGGATATGTTTTCCACCGCCAGCATGGTTCCTCCCGCCACAGCGGCTGGCATAGTCATAAAGTGGATCAGCGGCATAAAAAGAGTCAACCCGACCGCCGCTCCGAATCCCAGAGAAAGCCCGCCGTTGGAAAAAACGAATTTTCGTTTCATGGCAAAATCGTATCCCCGCCGGTCGAGGGTATAGCCCGAAAATTCGTATGCCATGACGAACGCGATAAAAAGGGGGTTTAACACCACGAACATGGCTTGACCGACGACCGGAACAAAGTTAAGCGCCAAAAGCGCCATCTCCCCGGTTAAAAACAGAGCCATCTTCCTGGTTTCGGTTTTCAGCGTCAGCCAGGCGCGTTGGGAAAAACCCATGTCCGCCTCCTCCACCGATCCCGTCAGTTTCGACTCCACCGCGGTCGATAGCAAGTCGTTGAACGGGCCCGAGACAACAAGCCCCACAGCCACAAACCCGAAAAGGACAACAAGCAGTGATACGACAAACAGCGCTATTCCCGTAACAACCGATATCAACGCCCAATACCACTCCTGGGATGATTGCTCGAACACCCAACTGGAGATGTAATAGGCGATTGTGTTGAACAACAGGAAAAAAATGATGAAAAGAAGCGTATTGATGATAAAAGGAGCCACCGACAGGCGTAACAGGCGCCAGTCGGAAAAAATGAGCTTCAACCCGCGGAGAAGATACAAAAACCCGACCGGAACCTTAAATGTCTGCTTTATCGGCATTTGCTGTCAGTTTGAATCAAATTGACGCCGATCCGCTTTCCCGGAAAATACCGCGCCGCACGGATCAATCACGTTGGATATTTCATAGGGGACCTCTGGTTAATTGCTTTCGTCGCGAGAATAACTATTAGAAGTTCCCATAACAAAATGTTTACGCTCAACCACTCCATTATACAATACAACTGCACCTTTATTGAATGAACCGGTGGGTTCGGATATATAATTACAGCAACTGGCGTTCACGTTGTGGTCGTCATAACGAAAGGTCCGGTGGATGTTTCTTGAAAGCCTTGGCGCGAGAATCCGCAAACGGAGGGAAGAACGCGGCCTGAAACAGGCCGATATCTCCAGAGCCATGCAGGTAAGCTCACAGGCGGTGTCGAAATGGGAGCGTGGAGAAAACGCTCCGGATATAAGTTTGCTGGTTTCCCTGGCCAGGCTTCTCGGCGTTTCCGTCGATTGGTTGCTTGGGTTGTACGATGAGGAGGGTAAAGATGTTTTCGATGCGACGGTGTTCGTATCAAGCGTAAAGGGCTACGCCGCCAAGTCGATGGTGACAGAGCCCCGTGACCTTGCCGCATGGGCCAACGGGCTGTTCTACCAGCTTACCGAGGCGTTGATCCGGCGTGACGGTGTGCCGGTGAAGCAGATGGGCGACGGACTGCTGGGCTTTTTTTCCGGGCCGTTGCATCAGGACAGGGCGGTCAAAGCGGCGATGGATGTGTCGGGTACGATAGATTCGAGCATGACGATCGCTCTGTGCTCCGGGGAAATATACCTCGGTTCCATGGGGCATCCGGATTATTGTCTGCCGGATATCATGGGCGGCACGGTGAACATTGCGTTTAGAATGCTGGAGCTGGCGTCGCTTGACAGCGATGGTGTAATTATGGCATCGTCCACCGTCGTGGAAAACCTGAAAGACAAAATTGGCCTGAAAGGTCCTTTTATTAAGGAGCTTACGTTTATACCTAAGCCTGTAACCATATACGAGATAATGGAAAAAGCATAAACAAGGAGAGAAAAAGTGAGTGTTGCCACGCAAACGAAAGACGCACATGCCAACTATAAAGTAAAAGACATTTCCCTGGCTGAATTCGGCCGCAAGGAAGTGGCCATAGCCGAGCTGGAGATGCCCGGCCTTATTGCGACCCGTGAAAAATATGGAAAGGACAAGCCGCTTCAGGGCGCCCGCATTTCAGGTAGCCTGCACATGACCATCCAGACCGCCGTCCTCATAGACACGCTGGTCGAACTGGGGGCCGATGTCCGCTGGGCGTCGTGCAACATTTTCAGCACCCAGGATCACGCGGCGGCGGATATAGCGGAAAAGGGTATCCCCGTGTTCGCATGGAAAGGGGAGACACTGGAGGAATACTGGTGGTGCACAAAACAGGCGCTGTCGTTTCCGGGCGGCAAAGGACCGGAGCTGATCGTCGACGACGGCGGCGACGCGACACTGCTGATACACAGGGGATACGCAACGGAAAACAATCCCGGCATCCTCGACGAGCCGACGGACAACATGGAGCTTTCCGTTATAAATTCCGTTTTAAAAGAGACGTTGGCGGAAAATCCCGGGTATTGGCACTCCGTCGTCAAGGAGTGGAAAGGCGTGTCTGAGGAGACCACCACCGGGGTGCACCGGCTTTACCAGATGATGGAAGACGGAGAGCTTCTGGTACCGGCTATAAATGTCAACGATTCGGTGACAAAATCCAAGTTCGACAACCTGTATGGTTGCCGCGAGTCGCTGGTGGACGGGATCAAACGCGCCACGGACGTGATGGTGGCCGGCAAGATCGCGCTGGTGTGCGGATATGGCGACGTGGGCAAAGGATGCGCCCAGGCTCTTGAAGGGTTAAAAGCTAGGGTCATGGTCACCGAAATCGATCCGATTTGCGCGTTGCAGGCGGCTATGGCGGGATATCAGGTCGTCACGCTGGAAGATGCGCTACCGCAGGCGGATATATACGTCACCACCACCGGCAACAAGGATATCATCACGCTCGAGCATATGAAGCGGATGAAAGACCAGGCTATCGTGTGCAACATCGGCCATTTCGACAACGAGATACAGGTGAACGCGCTGAACGATTACGCCGGAGCCACGAAGGAAAATATCAAGCCCCAGGTGGACAAATATACGTTCGACGACGGCCACTCGATTTTTATTCTGGCGGAGGGGAGGCTGGTCAACCTGGGTTGCGCCACCGGCCATCCCAGCTTCGTTATGAGTAACTCGTTCACCAACCAGACCCTGGCGCAGATCGATCTTTGGACCAACCGGCATGAGGTCGGGGTGTTTACCCTGTCAAAAAAGCTGGACGAAGAAGTGGCGATGTTGCACCTGGAGCGTGTCGGCGCCAAGCTTACCAAGCTGACCCAGGAACAGGCGGACTATATCGGAGTGCCCGTCGATGGCCCGTTCAAGCCGGAGCACTACAGGTACTAGGCCAGGCCCGCTTTCTTTTAAAACAAAAGCTGGCAAGGAAAACTGTACCCATTGGCTTGTAGACCTTTGATATCGCTCACGGTTTCCCGGGGCTTGAAATTAATCGACTCTGATATTTATTGTCATTGCCCCTGGCTGGAACATGAACCTGGTTTCTTTGTAACCTGGAGGGCGAAAGTTTCTCTGGCGTTGTTTGAAAAGCCGTAGTTCTCTTTTGAGACGCCAGAAGGTTCGGTCGAGGTCTTTGGCGCCGTTAAAATCGTGGATCATTTTGATGGCGCATTTACTAAAGGGGATATTCTTTAACAGGAGGTGGCTTTTCCGTTTATCAATATTTTCCGGCACGCCCCTAAAAACAGGAACGCTTTCCTGCCTTTAAAACTTTACTTCGAATCAACCAGCGCTATCATCGCCTTTGCGCTGTGAGCGCACCATCTTTCCAGAATGACAAACTTGGGCGCCACCGCACAAGTTATTTCATCCCGATTTTCTTTTTTTGTGATGTCAGTTTTATAATCTCTGCAAGCCGCCTTGCACGAGTTTCCTCCTTTTTAGCGCTCGTTATCCATCCAACACACTGTTTCTGGTATGAAGGAGGGAAACCACTGAAATTTCTCCATACTTTGCTGTCGGTTTTTAACGCTTTTTTCAGATCGGGAGGTATTGCAAACCCGTTTTTTGGTGATTTCGGCTTCACATCTTTTTTGTTATTTGGCAGAGCGTCTTTGAATATATCCAGCCCGGCTTTAGTCATCCTGCTCTTGTTTATCATTTTTTCCGCTCTTTTTTTATTCAACTCAGACCAGTTGCTTTTCTTTTTGCGGGGAGTGAATTTCTGGGCGTATTTCTCATCGTCGATCCTTCTTACGAGGCTGTCTATCCACCCGTAACACAAAGCCTCTTCGACCGCGTCGTCATAAGGAATTCTGGGCTTGCCGGTATGTTTTTTATAGTAAATTAACCAGATTTCCTTTCTGATCTTATGATTTTCTCCAAGCCATGCGCGCCAATCATCCCTGCTGGTTACATAAAGTGTTTCCATTGCTTTCATCTGGGTCATTTTTATGTATGGGGGGGATCACCCGGTTAATATTCATTTGCACTTAGTCATATCTTCGAACTCGCATTCGTTGGCTTGGGTGTTCCAGCAACCGCCACGGCTTTTGCACATGGATATGGGTTTATCGCTACTAAGGCAAGTGTAGTATCCGGAGATCACCAGGAAAAGCAAGACAGCGGCTATGGCGAATTTTTTTATCAGCGCAAGCTCCATGACACTCTCCAGCGGCGGCGTTGGAATATCCTGGAAGTCTATAGAATAAAAGCGATCGTTCCAATAAAAAAACGCCCGTCGGAATAACCGGCGGGCGTTTTTGAAAGACTGGTATGACGCCTGGACTACAAGCCCGCCGCCTTGCGTAATTCATCGGCCTTGTCGGTTTTCTCCCAGGTAAACTCGGGAAGCTCCCGGCCAAAATGGCCGTACGCGGCGGTTTTCTGGAAAATGGGTCGCCGCAGGTCCAGCGTTTTAAGTATTCCGTACGGTCGCAGGTCGAAGTTGTCCCGGACCAGCTGGTGGATTTTTTCCTGGTCTGTCTTGCGTGTGCCGAACGAGTCGACCAGTAGCGATACAGGCTCCGCCACGCCGATAGCGTAGGCGAGCTGCACCTCGCACTTGTCCATGACCCCGGCCGCCACGAGGTTCTTGGCGATATATCGGGCCATGTAGGAGGCTGAACGGTCCACCTTGCTCGGGTCCTTGCCGGAGAAGGCCCCGCCTCCGTGCGAACCCATGCCGCCGTAGGTGTCCACGATGATCTTTCTGCCGGTAAGACCCGCGTCCCCGTGCGGGCCGCCTATTACGAATCTGCCGGTCGGGTTGATGTGGTACTTGATTTTCTTTTCCTTGAAAAGCTCGTCAGGTAACACCGGCTTGATGACTTTTTCGATGATGTCCTCTTTCATCTTGCTGTCCGGCACGTCCTCGGCGTGCTGGGTAGAGATGACCACCGTGTCGATATGGTGCGGCTTTTTATTCACATACTCTATTGTCACCTGCGATTTGCTGTCCGGGCGAAGGTATGACATGGTTCCGTCGCGGCGCAGTTCTGCAAGCCGGATGAGCAACTTGTGCGACAGCAAGATAGGCATCGGCATAAGCTCCGGCGTTTCGTTGGTGGCGTATCCGAACATGATGCCCTGGTCTCCCGCGCCCTGGTCCTCCAGCTTTTCACGGACAACCCCCTGGGCTATATCCGGCGATTGGGCGTGCATTGCGTTAAGCACGGAGCACGACTTATAGTCGAATCCCAACGATGAATCGTCGTAACCGATTTTTCTGACGACACCGCGAGCGATCTCGCTGATATCGAATTTTATTTTCGGATCACAGGAATATTCCCCGCCTACGAGGATTAATCCGGTTGTACAAAATGTTTCGCACGCCACCCTGGCCATGGGATCCTGCCCAATGATGGCGTCGAGCACAGCGTCGGAAACCTGGTCGCTGATCTTGTCAGGATGACCTTCCGAAACGGATTCGGATGTAAAAAGATAATTGATTCGGCCCATTGCCCGCCTCTTAGTCTGGTTAAAAACATGAACGCAAAATTGTACCAAAGTTACGCCGCGAAGCAAGTATAATAATGCCGATAAGATATCAGCCAACTTTGGATCGCTGATGGAATAAAATTCAACACTTAAACGTGATTTTGTTTTAGTATTGTATAAAATTCAGAAAAACATGATGTTACCAGATAAATTCAACGAGGAATGCGCCGTATTCGCGGTGTATGGTCATGCTGAAGCGGCTAACCTGACCTACCTTGGACTGTATGCGCAGCAACACAGGGGGCAGGAATCTTCCGGGATTGTCTCGTCCAACGGTGTCAGGCATCACGCCGAAATCGGCATGGGACTGGTTTCCGACATTTATACGGAAGAAAAAATAATGCGGCTGGATGGCCACGCCGCAATTGGCCATAACCGTTATTCCACCCATGGCGATTCGCTGTACAAAAACGCCCAGCCGATGGCCATAGAGTATTCGCGCGGTCCTCTGGCGCTGGCTCACAACGGGAACCTGGTCAACGCCGATCTTATCCGCTCCAGCCTTGAACAGGAAGGCTCCATCTTCCGTTCGACAATGGATTCGGAGGTTATCATCCACCTTATAGCGAAATCCAGAAAATCAAGATTCCAGGACAGGGTCGTCGAGGCGTTGCAAAAAGTCGAGGGGGCGTATTGCCTTGCCCTGATGGGCGCTAACGAGCTGGTTATAGCCCGTGACCCCCATGGGTTCAGGCCGATGGCTCTGGGCAGGCTCGGTGACGCCTATGTTTTCGCATCGGAAACCTGCGCGTTCGATTTGATCGACGCGGAATTCATCCGTGAAGTGGAGCCGGGCGAGGTGATCGTGGTTAATGAAGAGGGAATGTTCAGCAGTTACCCTTTTCAGCCAGCTCCGAAACGGCATTGTATCTTCGAGTTTATTTACTTTTCCAGGCCGGATTCCAATATTTTCGGCTACAGCGTGCACAGGATCCGGAAGCTGTTGGGTCAACAACTCGCCAGGGAAGCTCCTGTTGACGCCGATTTCGTTATACCGGTTCCGGATTCCGGAGTGGTGGCCGCCATGGGGTACGCGGAAGAATCGGGCATTCCATACGAACAGGGGATAATAAGAAACCATTATGTAGGCAGGACTTTTATCGAGCCGGCCCAGTCGATCCGTCATTTTGGGGTTAAAATCAAGCTTAACCCGATTAAGAAGCTTATTGAAGGCAAGCGTGTTGTTGTGGTGGACGATTCTATCGTCCGCGGCACAACATCAAAGAAAATCGTGAAAATGATCCATAACGCGGGTGCAAAAGAGGTGCATATGCGCATCTCGTCTCCGCCCACCACCCATTCGTGCTACTACGGAATAGACACCCCGTCCAGGACGGATTTGATCGCTTCAACTTATGCGCTCGAAGATATACGGAAATACCTGGGGGCGGACACCCTGGCCTATTTAAGCATAGGCAGTATGCTGTCATGCCTGGCTGAGCGCAGGGAAGATTTTTGCACGGCGTGTTTTAACGGGGAATATTTAATCCCCGTTAAAACGATGGAAAGCCAGCTTGCCTTGCTAGACGCTGTAAAGATTCCGGAATAGAAAACCACCCTGGCGCGCAGACGGCTGGTTGTTAATCGGGCGATTGTATCGAACTAGAATCTCAGGGTGTATCTCAACTGCGCCTTGGATTCGTCCCTGTCGGCTTCAAAACTGATTAGCTGTCTCCCCCCGGAGCCCCTGTATTGGGCCAACAGGCGGTTCCCGTTAAGCAGGGATATTTGAAACCGGTTATAGATAGTCGCGATATAATTGATGTTGTGGCTCGATGAAATTCCTATGCTGAGGGAGAATACTTTAGCCGCCCCCTCCGTTTTTGCGTTATGCGGTTTTATCCCGAAATAGCTGGTTGAGACTGATCCGTCTTCGCCCCGGTACAAATCCATCGGTTTTGTATAATGCTCCAGTCGTCTCTGGAGCTTCTGGACCAGGTTTATGGAAAACACCATGTTGGAAAGAATTTTATACGCCTGTTCCCTGGCGGAATTTTCAAGACGGTTTGTCTCAGTCACCGACGCAAGCCTGCTTGTATCGTCCAGCGTGCTGGAATAACTCTGACCGTCCAAAGGTTTCATAAGCGAACCTGTATTCGAAGAAGGATCGCCCAAGCCGGTGTCAAGGTTGTCGATAGCGGGGAAAAGGAGCCTGTTTATGTAGTTTTCAAGCGATGAGCTTTGCCCAAGTATTTCAGAGGGGTCGTCCCAGGAAGTTAGCATCGGGCTCTCTATATCCGGTGTGGCGCGCGAGAAGTGTGGCCAGGTCTCCGGTTCAGAATAAGCCTGCGCTCCAGCGTCGGAGACCGGCATTGCCCAAAAAGCGCACAATACGACTATCCGAAACGCAGAAAAAAAGCCTCTACAATATGTTTTTTTACTGTTCATGGTTATTTGGGCAATTTGAGCATTTTGGGCGCCAATTTCATGGCGTTTTGATAAATAAATAAAGTTGTAACCTGAAATTATGTAACCCGTTGTTTAATTATATTTACGGACAGCTCTTGAGAAGCGGGAAAAACAGGGAGGTAAAATCCATGAATTATTAATGACCGGTTTTAAGACAGGAGCCGCTTTAAAACTCAAATTATTGAAGGTACATCTGCGCTTTCTGCGCAAATGACGCCAAGGCGGGGGTGGCTGAACGGCTGGAGCCAGATATAAAAGCTTGGCGTCAATACCTGGGAGGAATATCGTTCACAAGCGAACTGGCCACGTTGTCAAACGGGACTTCCCTCTGCAAGCCGAGTTTGAGGTCCTTGAGGATGGCGGTGGAGCGCGCCAGCTCATCCTCACCGATTATGATGACGAACCTGGCTCCCGATTTATCGGCCTTTTTCATAAGTTTTTTCAGCTTACCGCCACCCTATCCGCGATCGACGCAATAGCCCTCGGCGCGCAGCCGATGGCCAAGCTCGAAAATCCTGGATTCGGCTTCGGGCTGGATCGCTATCAGGTAGATATCAGGAGCGGTGACTTTCCCGGGTTGCTTTAGCAGGCTGACCAGTCTCTCCATCCCCAGCGCAAACCCGATGGCGGGTGTTGGCGGTCCGCCGAATTGCTCTACCAGGGTATCGTATCTGCCGCCGCCGGCGACAGCGTTCTGGGCTCCCAACTGGCCGGATGTAACCTCGAAGGCGGTGCGGGAATAGTAATCCAGTCCCCGGACCAGGCCCGGATCGATGACAATGGGGATTTTCAGGTCGAATAACGGTTTTTTTACACCATCAAGGCTCTCCCGGCATGACTGGCAAAGATAGTTTTCCAGGGAAGGCGCGCCGCTTACGGTGGATTTGCATCCAGCGGATTTACAGTCCAGCGCTCGCATGGGATTTCGCTCCACCCGGCGTTGGCAGTCTGCGCACAGCGACTCCATGTTTTTCTTCAGGAATCCGGCGAGCGCTTCACGATACATGGGACGGCATTGGGGGCAACCGAGAGAATTCAACGAAACCTTCAGACCTTCGACTTCAAGCGCTCCGAAAAAATCCATCAGCATAACGATCAACTCCGCATCGATAGCGGGGTTTTCCGTGCCAAAGACCTCGGCGCCGATCTGGTGAAACTGGCGAAACCTGCCAGCCTGGGGCCGCTCCGCTCGGAACATGGGGCCTGTATAATAGAGTTTTTGAACACCGGCGAGATTGTCCATACGATTTTCCACGTACGCCCTGACCACCGATGCGGTACCCTCCGGTCGGAGCGTAAGCGATTCACCGCCACGATCGGTGAATGTGTACATTTCCTTTTCCACGATGTCGGAAGTCTCTCCGATGGATCGAACGAAGACCTCCGTCTTTTCAAAAATGGGGATTCGGATTTCCTGAAAGCCGTATAAAGAAAAAACTTTCCTGGCGGTTTGCTCCACATCACGCCAGACAGCCGCCTCCTCAGGCAAAATGTCCCGGACACCCTTCACCCGTCTGGCCGGTTCCTGGTTCGATTTCATTTTGAAGCCATCACCACCGTCTCGATATTTTTAACACCCAACACATCGCTACAAATCAATAATCCGCATTTTCATTCGCCAAAACATAGTTATTAGCAAACAACTATCAGAAACACCCAACACATCGTTATACGTCAATGATCCGCAGCAGCTCCGGCAGGACAGACCCTGACGACCCTTGTAAAGAGGCGTCCACCATACCAGATATCGGTGTCGGTTCCACGTTTACCTCGATGACGATAGCGCCGTTTTGTTTGGCCATGCCTGCCAGGCTGGCCGCCGGTTGCACCATCGCCGAGGTCCCGGCGACTATGAACACTTGCGCCTGGCGGGTGGAAAAGAGCGCCCGGTCGAGAATATCAGGATCCAGCGATTCGCCGAACCATACTATATGGGGGCGAACCATCCCGCCGCACCGGGTGCAAAGCGGCGGTAACGGAGCCAGCGGGACATCCCGGTTTTCCCGGACGTCACCCTCCCGCAGACACCTTGTATACCAAATATTCCCGTGCATTTCCACCAGGTTTGCGCTACCGGCCATTCGGTGAAGACCGTCCACGTTCTGCGTGATGAGAGTAAAATCATCGAACCGGCTCTCCATTTCCGCGAGAGCGAAATGCCCGGCGTTAGGAGCCAGCGGGGCTAAAAGGGTTCGGCGCCAGTCATACCACTCCCAGACAAGCTTAGGGTCGCGCCGGAAAGCTTCTGGTGTCGCCAAGTCCTCGGCTCGATAGTTGCGCCACAACCCATCTTCACCCCTGAAAGTGGGGACTCCCGATTCTGCGGATACACCAGCCCCCGTCAGGGCGATTACCCTCGTTGCGCCAGCTATCGAACGGACAATTTCTTTGGGAATATTTATATTTCTCTCCATGACATCCAGTCATAACATAGACAGCCAGCGGCTGGCTATCGAGTTGTTCAGCATATCATAGACCATCGGGCGAACTTTGGCCTTCCGGTTTGGTGTATGGTTTTCCAGGTGAGGTTCTTCCGGCCTCGCCCGCCCTTACCAGGGATCGTTTCATCAGAACAGGACCCACTATCTGGTTAATCACAATACCGGCCATAATCAACGCGGCAAGCTTTGGGCCCCAGGATGGGAACTGGCTGGAAATCAGAACAGCGAATCCGATGCTCACGCCTGCCTGTCCGATAAAACCGGCCCATGCGTTTTTTCCGATCTCTTTAGGTTCACCCGCCTTCGACAACCCCGCCATAGTCCCATACCGCACCCCCGCCGCCCGTACAATCACCAACGCCGCCGCCAGCGGCCACAGGGTGGCCAGGGCGTCAATGTCCAGCCCCTGGCCGGCCAATGAGAAAAAAATGACATAGATCGTGGCGGAACTCGTTTCTATGCCCCTGATAAGTTTTTCTCCGCCACTGGAATAGTTTTCCACTATAAAACCTGCGGTAATGGAAACCAGCAGGATATCGGCGCCTATGGCGTAACACAACTCCACCACTACCAGGGCGGCGCCGACAATGAAAAGCGCCACGTTCTCCTCTGTCGTGTTCAGATAGGCTATCATTACCGCTCCGGCAAAGAGCCCCAGGGCCACGGAAAGCCCTATTTCAGTCACCATGTCTGTCGCCAGGTGGCCGCCTATTCCCTCTCCCGCTCCCATTATCGTCGCTGTGACAGAAGCGGCCACGCCGAAAATGGCTACCACCGTCACGTCCTTGATCACCGTGGCGCCCAAAATGACATCAGAAACAGGGCCTCGCGATTTTGTCTCCGTTATAACCGCAATTGCCGTAGCGGGCGAGTTGGCGGTGGATATAATCCCCAGCAGAGCCGCTCCGCAAAACGCAACCATGGCGGATTGGCCCAAAAGCTCCGTAAAATATAGCCACGAAAACATAACAACAAAAACAGCCGCAAAAGTATACGCCGTCTGAAACAAAACCACCTGGCCAAGCGCGTAAATCCTGGGTTTGAACCTGGATATCTTCAATTCACCGCCGGCTGTAAAAGCGATAAGGGAAAGCGCGAGGCCGTTTACAAGTTGCAAGGGGGCGGAATCCTCGTTTGTCACAATACCCAGGCCGAAAGGACCCGCAATTATCCCGGCGAGAAGAAAACCGGTGATTTTCGGAGCCCGGGCCATATACGCCACCTGTCCCAGGGCGAACGCGAATAGCAGGAGAAACCCCAGCGCCAGGGTGCTTTTCGCCACCGCCCCTCCCGTCCCGGATTCCGCGCCGAGATTCCGGACAAGCGCCGCCAGCGCCGTGATTGTTACAATTACCAGGCCAAGCTTTGCCGCTCTCATTAGCTTTTTCCCAAAGCTTTGCCGATAAGCGCAGGCGCCATGGCTTCGTTGATAATAACGCAGATCGCAATGACACCATAAACAAGGTGGGACACTTCTCCAGGATAACCGATAAGAAAATTCAGGCCGATAGCCAGCGCCAGAGACCCTTGGGCTCCGAGCCCGAGCCCGGCGTTTGGCGGCAGTCTCTTGTCCTTCAGGTAATATTCCGACGCGACATTTAAACATTCTTGTTTCAGCCACAATCTGGCCACCGTTATTGCTATGGCCATAACCCACATGCCAAGACCCCCGCCCTGCCACCACATCCCCGAGACCACCAGCAGGACGACGTAAAAAGGCTTTTCCGTAGAATGAAGAGCGGCGTATATTCTGTCATCATGCGACAGCGTGTTGGCGAGAAATACGCCTACCAACAGGCTGAGAAACAGAGGCGACAACTGCAGATAAAAAGCTATTCCGGAAATAAAAATGATAAAGCCGATAAAAACCGCCAGATTGTCGTCGTCGGTCAGGTTATCCCTGTCGAAAAGCCGGAAAACACCCGCCAGCGCCGCGGAGATAACCATCGAATAAAACAGTAGCAGAGAACCCCGCCCAAACGAAAACTGGCCGGATGCGTCGTGCGAAAAAAAAAGGAACACAAACCCGATCACCAGCAAGGCAGGTCCCACGTCGAGCGTGGCGATTATCATTAGCGCCCGTTTTAGCGTGTTCTGTGATTTTGGGAACCGGGACGACATCAGGCTGATAGCGGTGGGGGACGAAATGGCTCCGGCGGCGGCCACCGCCAAAGAGGAGGATACAAGCGCGCCAAAAGGAACAGGCATGAGTATCGAAAGGATAACCGCACATAAAAAAAAGAGACAAGCGCCGACCATAACAGCCTGGGCGACGGTCAGCCGGATCATGGCCGGGTCGATTTTTTTTAAGTCGTTATAATGAAACTGGCTGCCGAATATCAGCCCTGCCCAACCAAGCCCGAGGGCGATAAAAGGATCAAGCTGTACCAGGTCGGCGGAGCTGATAATGTTCAGCCCGGCGGGCCCTATTGCGACCCCGACAATGAAAAACTCCCACCCTGTGAGAAAAACATCCCGAATAGCGGCGGGGAGCCGGTCTTTTGTGAAAACCACATTGGCGCCCAGGTAACTGACCGTGACTATGGCGATTACAATCCAGGCTGTGTTCAATTTGACACCACGGCGAGTTGTTGCGGCTTTAAGGTTCTATTTTGCCGAGTAATCCCTTGACCCGGTTTACAGGTAACGTGAACACAATTCCGGAGTTGGGTTCTGAGAAAGAAACGTATGTTTCCTCTATTATCTTGATGGCGCTTTCGACCATATCAGAATTCATCACGGAAAAAATCGTGACGTTGGATTCGCGGGCGCCCGTGAACATGCTTTTAAAACCAGAGAAAATGGGTATTTCCTGGGAGATCACCTTTCCCATGCCCTTGGAGTCGATGATTGTGCACCCGGTTATCCCTATCTCGAGAAATGCGGCGATTACATCCTCAACCGCTTCGGGCCTGTTGAGAACGCATACGAAAAGTTCATTGGCCATAGGAACCTAACTGTTGTCGTGCTCGGCGATAATCTTGTACGCCTGCTCCGGCGTTTTGGCGGCGATGAGTGACTCGACAAAGACGTTGTTTTTGCATGCCCTGACGATGGTCGCCAATAGCTGTAAATGTACCCTGGGAACCCTTTCGGATCCGACAATCATAAATACCAGATAGACAGGCTTTTCATCTATCGACTGGTAATCTATACCCCCTGGAATTTGCCCCACCGTGACGATCATGTCATCGATGTTTTCTCCGGATGCGTGAGGTATGGCGACCCCGCCTCCGATACCGGTGGACGACAAGGCCTCCCTCTCAAGGAGCTTGTCGAGCAATATCTGCCTTCTTTCCGGGGTGATCCTGCCCTTGTCGATCAGGTGATCGACCATAAATTGGCAGAGTTGATTTTTATCCGCAGGCTCCAGACCTGTCAGCACCAGGTCATCGGAAAGATAATCTATGATTTTCATTATTATAAACAAACTCCCCAACCATATATGTCCCAGCCTCCACTCACCGTTTCGGGTAATATTAGGATGCTCATTTCACAAAAAAATGCAAGCAGTTTAAGTAGTTTCGACTTTAATCATAAATCCATATCTATCTTGAACTTTCTCATTCCCTCGCTGATCGACGCCGGTTTCCAGCCGGTTGCGTCCTTAAGCTTGCCGCTGTACAAGGAGCAATCGGCCGGGCGATACACCTGGTTATCCACATCAGCGATTTTTACCGGCTCGGCCAATTTTGCGTCCAATCCAAGAAACGAAAACATTCTCGATACGAAAACATGTCGGCTCAAGCGCTCGTTACCGCCCGCGTGGTAAATTCCGGGAGAAAAGTTTTTAAGAAGGCTGATCGCCGCCGTTGCGCTGTCGTCCATATATAAAAAAGACCTGTACTCGTTGATGAACACTTTGCTGGCCTCCCCTTTCCTGGCGCGTCGAACCACATGCTCGAAAAACGTGGGGCGTTTTCCGGACCCGGCTCCGTATACAATCGCGGTGCGCAATATCGCCGTGGCTTCGTTGTGCCCGAGCGCCACCAGCTCGGATCGCGATTTCGTGGCGCCGTAAACACCGATGGGATTCGGTGCGCTTTTCTCGTTGTACATGCCTGTTCTCCCGTCGAAAACCAGGTCTGTGGAGTAATGAATCAGTCTGCAGCGAGCCGCCGCGCAGGCTTTGGCGATATTTATCACGCCGGCGACATTGACACTGTCGGCGAGCTCCGGCTGGCGCTGGCACAGGTTGGCGTCGGCCAGGGCGGCTGTGTTGATCACGGCGTACGGACGCAACCGGGTGATGGCGTGGTGTACCGCGTCTGCGTCTGTGATATCCAAAGAGACAGCGTCGAGCCCTGCCGGGATGTGGTTATGCGCAAAACAGGTGACGTCGTATTTTTTTTCAAGCAGGCGGGCGAGCCGGAATCCTATGTTTCCCCCGGCTCCTGTCAGCGCAACTTTATACAATGGTCCCTTATCCTGTCCAATACCCGCTCCACGTCAAGCTTTTCCATGTCGCCGTCAGGCGCGGTTACAATTGTTACAGCAGCTCCGGCGGGGCGCCATATCTCCGGGTCTGTCGGGCCGAAAAGAGCGGCCACCGGCACACCCATGGCCGCCGCCAGATGAGTGACCCCGGAATCCACCCCAAGGTATAAATCGGCGTTGGCGAGCTTTGCGGCAAGCCGGGGGTATGCCGGGTTGTGCTCCAGGCAGATGTTGTTTTCCCTGGCCAGGGCGCGAATGTTGTCAAGCTCTTCAGTTGTCTGCGCAGGTCCCGTGATAAAGGTCGCGGTTGCCGTGACGCTGTTTATCAAATCGACAAACCGGTTGATGGGCCAGTTTTTCCCGGGGGACCCGGAGCCGGGATGGATGGCCAGCCTGCGTTTGGCGCCGTCAAGTCGTTTGGCGCCGTGAGGAAGCTTGAGCCTGGACTCGAGCAGGGGGAGCTGTTCCGGGGGATCCGCCCCGATCGTTTTCGAGATTTCACGGGCGAGATAACACGCGTAACCGACCCCGCGACCGGGTGGCGGCACGGGGTTTATCATAATGGTTTTTCCGCCAGACGCTTTCCGGAGGTTTTCCGTCAGCGACCCGTCTTGATCGGACTTGAGGGCGATTACGAGATCATACCGGCCAAAAAGTCTGAAAATTGTGGGGGCGGGGTTGGAGTAGAGCGACCCGAATCCGGATCTCTCCTCCGCGATGAATCCGAACCCGAACATGCCGACGACATCAGCGTATCTTTCATATCCCATGACATCGGTGCGCCACCCCAGGTTTTCCAGCCAACCGGCGGCGACAAGTGTAAGTATCGTGTCACCCAGACCGCCCGTTCTTATGATCAAAGCGTTCATGATGTCGCTATGTATCGGCGGCGGGACCGGAATTGCGTTTTCTGTACGCCATCACCCAGAAACAGGCGGCGCCGAACATGCAAATCCATGCGAAAACATCACCTGAATATGTATACAAAGTCATCGGCCCTGTCTTGGGCGTAAAACCTCCATAAGCTGTTGTCTCGATGAAAAGCCCCGTTTCTTTTGTAATTTCCCCTGTTTGAGAGATGATCGCGGATATGCCCGATTGCGCCGCCCGCAACACCGGTATGCGGTTTTCCACAGCCCTGAAAACCGCCATGGCCAGGCTCTGGCTTGACGCCGCAGATCGACCGAACCACGAATCGTTGGTTATGTTAACTATGGCTGTGGCGCCCATTTCGGCTATTTGCCTGGAATACTCGGGGAAGATGATTTCATAACATATCTGTACGCCGATCTTTTGATCTCCCGCGTCGAGCAGGTTGATACGCTCTCCAGGCGCCATGTCGCCTACGGCGGTCACCATTTCCTCCAGGAAAAAAAGCAACTTTTTAAATGGAACATACTCTCCGAACGGGACCAGGTGAACCTTGTCATATTTACCCGCCAGCCCGTCCGGCCGCACCACCCAGGCTCTGTTATATGATATCGCGCCCCCGGCGGTTCTGCGATACGCGGGCGCCCCGAAAATAACAGGCGCGTCAATTTCTGCGGCCAGCTGGAATATGGCGGAATCCCGAACCGGGTCCGCGCCAAAATAAAAGGGCGCGGCGGTTTCCGGCCAGACGACAAGGTCCACACCTTTGGATCCCGCCTGAAGCGTTCGCCGTCTGTAGATATCGATTTGAGTTTTATTGTACTCTTTGTCCCATTTGCGGGACTGGTCTATGTTCCCCTGGACCAGCGCCACGGACACTTTATTATTATCACCGCCCCCATGGTCGCCGAGGGTTTCCATGCGGTGGTAACCGTATACCATGGAGCTTGTAATAAGCGTAACAGTCAGCAAAACCCAGGCTCCGGGAAACGGGACCGGGCGGGCCGGGCGCAAACCGCGGTTGGCGATCCAGTCCATGATTTTAACGATTGTGACGTTTGCAAGAATAATCATGAAACCCAGGCCCTCCTCGCCTGCGATGTCGGCGATCTGTATGATCGGCAAGGCCGCAAACTGGCAATCGGCGATCCTGCCCCAGGGGAAGGAAAAAACGGGAAGTGTCGCCCGGACAAATTCCATGCATATCCATAAAAAAGGCGCCGATACCAGGGCCATGTCATAATTTGACGCGCGGCGTATATAGGAAAACGCGAATCCGAAAAAAGCGGTAAACGCAGACAGGGCGACAACCATAAGCCCGGTGACCGCCAGCGCCAGAGGAAGAGGAAAAGCGGCGTAGTCGGTCATCGTGTTTCTCAGCCAGGAAAAAGTTGGCGTAAAACAGAAAATGCCCATGACAAACCCCAATGTCATCGATCCGAGCTCCGATTTGTTCCGCATGGCCCAGATCATCGGCGCAAGCGACACCCACGCCAGAGGCCATATCCCATAATCGGGAAACGCCAGGGCGAGCGTGGCGCCGGAAAAGGCCGACACGGCCAGGTCCGTCATCATGACGTTCGATTCACAGTTTTTGCTGGTTGCGACCATGTTTTTCGTGATTTTTAAATTTGGGCATATTATAGTTATCCGGACGAAAGAAAAACCATCTATATATGTTGACTTAGGCAACACTACAACCATATGACGGAAACCCTGGGGAAACATCTCGTTTCGTGTCGCCTTAAGCAGGGGATGACGATCGAGGAAATCGCCGCGATCACATGCATTAATCAACGCCTGATCCGGGCCGCGGAGGCAGACCGTTTCGAAGAGCTTCCCGGTCCTGTGTTCGTCAAGGGGATGCTTCGGGCGTACGCCAAAGTGGTGAGAGTCGACGGTCAGGGGTTGGTGGATCGGTACTCAGAGCTGGGTCTTGTAGGAAAGGACAAGAGCCCGAAAATGATAAACATGCCTCTCCAGCCAAACAACACCCGGTCATCCCTGATTATGCTTGTAGCGGTTATAAGTATAGCAATTTTGTATTTTGCGGGATACTATCTGGGTGTTCCCGGCCTTATCAAGAGCATGGTGGCTGTCAAGACAGCGGCTGTCGAGACAATCGACCCGAAAGGAATGTCCAGTCATCAAGCCGACATGGATGAGAAGAGAGGGCGCGCCGTGGTGGATAAAACTTCCGCCGCTCCCGTTCCGGCGAATGAAACCGGGCGATCAAT
The DNA here is from genome assembly GCA_024275315.1 of Nitrospirota bacterium. Lineage (GTDB taxonomy): Bacteria > Nitrospinota_A > UBA7883 > UBA7883 > UBA7883 > JAJRZK01. The sequence continues at coordinate 32,487 of JAJRZK010000033.1, read as the reverse complement.
ACGATTACCTGACGTAAAAGAGGGGAAGACCGGGGATACAACGACGACCAGGGCGGTTGAGACGGTAAATATTGAAGCGGGCGCCGCCGCCCAGACACAGGAGCCGGCGCAAACCGCACAGCTTGATGATGTTGGCGCGCAAATCAATCGAATAAGCGACACCAGCCTTCCGTTGAACCTGAAAATCACAGCCGAGTCTGACAGCTGGATAAAAGTCCTGATAGATGGTGAAATCACCAGGGAGATAATTTTGCGAGAAGGCAATACAGTGACCTGGTGGGCGCAGAAGGGGTATAAGGTAAGCATTGGCAACGTGGCTGGAACAAAGTTATATTTAAACGGAGAAACTGTGGCGATACCACAACCCGCTTCCAACGTATTGACGAATCTCATCCTGCCGTCATCCGCCACGGAAGAAACACAAATGGAGACATCTCGATGAATGTAAATGATATTGATAGTAACGATAACCCTAGGGATTCCTCATCCCACACAGATCGCAGGTCTTCGAGGGCGTCCAAAAGGTCGTCTACAAGGTCGGCCAAACTGAAGAGGAAGAACTCCGCAAAAGCGGGAAAATCAAAATATGCAGAGCCGGAGTCAGAACAGAGCCAGGCTCCTCCCGTTACGGCCAAACCCAGGGTGCGGCGAACCGGGGTTTCCAGCGCTTCGGAGGTGGCAAAGCCGGTCTCGAAAAAAAAGTTGGCGGTCACCAGAAAAAAAGCTCCGTCAGGGCCAAATCCAAAAGCGTGTCGAAAGCCACTCCCTCCCAAGGCGGAAAAACCTCCGCCAGCTCCTCCAAGAGGAAAATCACAATCATTGACAACGAGGAGTACGAAATAAAATCCCACCCGGATGGCACCCAGTTCAAGGTAAAGGTTTCCGGAAAATCTAAAAAGCCCAGAAAACAGATCCGCAGGAGAAAAGCGGATGATTCTGGCCCCGGTCCCGCTGTGATAAACCTGGAATTGACGACATCTTTCGTTTCCGCGTCCAAAAACATTTATTTAGGTGAAGTGGCCGAAGAGATGAAAAGGTCCGCCACGTATCTAAGAAGACGCTTTTCGGTGAAGCCAAAAGTGGCGGTTGTGCTTGGGTCGGGCCTCTCCTCGGTCGCCGACTCTGTCGCAGGCGAGCCGGTGTTGTTTTCAAAAATCCCTGGTTTTATAGAACCGGAAGTGGAAGGGCATCCCGGACAAGTTCGCGCCTGAGTTGTCGATGGGGTTCCCGTCTTGTTTTGTGAAGGCAGGTTGCACTATTACGAGACCGGCTCCATGGAAGAGACCGTTCGCGTCGTTCGCACTTTCATGACGCTGGGTGTGGAGCATCTCATCCTTACCACCTCGGCGGGCGGGTTGAATCCGCTGTTCCGGCCGGGGGATGTGATGTTTGTAAATGATCATATCAACCTTATGGGTGACAATCCCCTGTTTGGGACGAACCCGTACTACGATCCGTCTCCTTTTGTCGATATGTCGTCGACGTATGATCGATCGATCATATCCGCTTCGGAGCGAATCTGCCGCAGGGCCCGGGTCAAGCGCCAGTTGGGAGTTCTGGCCGGGGTGCGGGGACCGGTGTATGAAACCCGGGCGGAACGATCCTGGATTCAGTCGACAGGAGCCGATGCGGTTTGCATGTCCGTGGTTCCGGAAGCCATCGCCGCCGCGCATTTGGGTGTGCCGGTGACTGCGCTCGCTCTCATAGTCAACAACGCCTCGGGTTCCGCCGATGATGAGCCGCTCAGCCATCAGCTGGTAGCGGAAGCTGGGCGCAGATACGCGGGGCTCATGGGAAAGCTTATCAGGGGGCTGATAAGAGAGTTAAAATAAAAAACTTTCCCAAACATAAAACAGGCATTATAATAAGGCGTTGAAGGTCGGCCAAGGTCGTGATATAAAGTCATAAAAATCTTTCAGTTACAAAAAAATGGCGAAGCTGATTATTTTAAGCAAGGACAAGGTTTTAAAGGAAGTAGAACTTAAGAAAACCATTGTCATAGGACGGGAAAAAGGGGATATCATCTTGAAAAACCCCGCCGTATCCGGCCGTCATATGAAAATAGAGAAAATCGGTTTCAGGTTCATCGCCCACGACCTTGACAGCACCAACGGCACATACGTTAACGACAACCAGATTAAAACAAAGGAACTCAGATCCGGGGATGTCATAACCATCGGCCGGTTTCAGCTAAAATTTGAAAACCCGGACGAAGAGCCTGATACGGTGGATACCCTTGACGAATCGGGAGATGTCGGCGGCATGACCATGATGATGGACTCCGCCAAGATCAAGGCCATGATGGAAAAAGCTGGCAAGCAAAACGCCAAATCGGAAGCGCCCACCGAAGGCTCGCCGCACGTGGCGGCGAAGCTGTTCCTGTATCAATCATCAGGCGCTCCCAAGGTTGTAACTCTCGATAAGGACACCACATTAATCGGGTCCAGTGACAATTCCGATATCCAGATCAAGGGCATCACCATAGGAAGGATCGCCGCTTCCATAACAAAATCCAGCGACAAATACGATATCAGCTATCAGGGCGGCATGGCCAAGCTGAAAGTGGACAACAAACCCATGGACAAACACCGGCTGAGCAACGGCGACAAGTTCTCCATCGGCTCTTACAATTTTGAATTCCGTACAGAGCTATAGCCGAAGCGCCAGCTTCAGCGGGCCGGTGACAACGTGTTGCGGCGCGGTTCCGGTTTATCCTGTTTTTCAATCAGCGTAATCTTTCCCTAAGTTGAAAGCGAAGCTCGTGGAGCGTATCGACTCCGATTTCCTTGTTATTGGCTCCGGAATGGCGGGCTTGTCCTGCGCCTTAAAACTGTGTGAACATGGTGATGTGGCCCTGGTCACCAAGAAAGAACTGGCAGAGTCAAACACGAATTACGCCCAGGGAGGCATAGCGGCCGCTGTATCTGATGATGATTCGTTCCAGTCGCATATCGCAGACACACTAAAAGCCGGTCAAAAGTTGTGTCATAAAGACGCGGTAAAGCTTCTGGTGGAAAGCGGGCCGAGGATGATAAACGAGCTTATCAATTTCGGTGTCGATTTTGCCATGAAAAAGGGAGGCGAATCGCTGGAACTGGGGAGAGAAGGAGGGCACTCTCACAGGAGAATCGCCCACGCCAAGGATCTGACCGGCCAGAGGATTGAGCAGGCCCTGATCAACGCGGCCAGGCAAGCTCCACGGATAGACATATATGAAAACCACATGGGAGTGGACCTGGTCTCGATGGCCAAGATGAACCCCGGCGGGATAGAGCCGGGCTCGGACGCGGACCGGTGCCTAGGGGCCTATGTAATCAATCGCCGGACAGGGCAGATAATATCCTTCCAGGCGAAAGCCACGATCCTGGCCACCGGCGGGGCTGGTAAAGTATACTTGTACACCTCCAACCCGGACATTGCCAGCGGAGATGGCGTGGCGATGGCCAGGAGAATCGGCGCAAAGGTCGCCAACATGGAATTTTTCCAGTTTCATCCCACCTGCCTGTTCCATCCCCAGGCGAAATCGTTTCTGGTTTCCGAAGCGGTGCGGGGAGAGGGGGCTGTGCTTAAATTGTCCGACGGGTCTACATTCATGGAGAAATACCATCCGTTAAGCAGTCTTGCGCCCAGAGACATTGTCGCCCGGGCGATCGACCTGGAAATAAAAATACGGGGAGACGATTGCGTCTATCTGGATACGACCCTGATAGATTCCTCCTGGTTTATAGAGAGATTTCCCCATATCTACTCCACCTGTCGAAAATTCGGAATAGACCCTACCAGGGAAATGGCGCCCGTGGTTCCCGCGGCGCATTACATGTGCGGCGGACTTTCCACCGGCGTCGAGGCCATGACTTCAATTCCGGGACTTTTCGCCGTAGGGGAAACCGCCCATACCGGTGTGCACGGAGCCAACCGGCTGGCCAGCAACTCGTTGCTGGAGGCTGTGGTGTTCGCGTCGATCGCGGCCGATTCGGCCAGGGAATGGATCAAGGCGGCGCCCGACGTCCGGCAGGAGATTCCTCCCTGGGATTACGGTTACGCCGTAGACGCGGATGAGCAGGTTGTCATCACTCATTTGTGGGATGAAATCCGCCGGTTGATGTGGAATTATGTGGGTATCGTTCGCACCGACAAACGTTTGGCCCGGGCGAAAAAGCGTATAGAACTTATCGAGCAGGAGATCAACGAGTATTATTGGGATTTTGTCATTACTCCGGACCTGCTCGAATTACGTAACCTGGCCATGTGCGCCTCTCTGATAATCGAGTGCTCCCTGCTTCGGAAGGAATCCCGCGGATTGCACTATAACCTTGATTACCCGGATCAGGACGATGAAAAATTCAACCACGACACCATTATCTAGGATGATGACCCGGTCGACGGGCGATTGATTATGAAAAACATACGTGGTTTTAAAAAAGCAGTTTTCTTCGCCGTGATGACGGTTATCGTTCTGACCGTTCCGATAGCGGCGGGTGAGATTCTTCTCCGGGTTGTGTTTTCCGATGGAGGGAGGACTACCTCCGGCGGGCCGGGTGCGAAACCCTTCGAGTTTACATACAGCGAGCTGGGATTTCGCGGGCCGCATGTGGGGGGTCCTAAAAGGCCGGACGTTACCCGGATATTGATCCAGGGCGACTCAATCACCGAAGGGGTCGGTGTGAAGGAATGGACAGATTTGTATCCTCACCAGCTCCTTGCCAAGCTCAATTCCGAGGGAGAAAAATACGAGATTGTTACGAGAAGCAGGAGCGGCAGAGAGATAGACAATCATCTGGCCGAACTGGTCAAGCTGGCGCCCAAATACAAGCCCGATATAATCGTGTACCAGTGGTATGTAAACGATCTGGAGATAATAAAAAAGAACCGGCCCAAGAACAAGATGCTTTTCTGGCGTTGGGCGCCTTTTCACCAGAAGATGAAGGCGTCGTCGTATCTCTATTTTGCCCTGGATAAAAAGCTGGAATGGATTTCGCCTTCAACGAGCCGCACATACCTGGAATATCTGGAGGAGGATTATGGCGAGGATACCATAGGATGGGCGATATTCAGCAGGGTGTTCTACGAGTGGGTGTCTGTCGCTACAGCAAACGCCAAACGGATACTGGTGTTGCTCTACCCGGCTTTGTCAAAAACGGGAGATAACTTGCTCCCGGGCATTTCGGAAAGCATGATGGAAATGCTCAGCCAAAAAACGCCGCTCCACCTGCCAGCGGTTGGCCAATATATGCTTACAGGGGAGAATGCGCCCGACACTTCGTCCAGGTTCGGTATCGTGCGCGTAGGGAGAAAAGGGACGCCGCCAGGGGTCATCATGTTCGGGCCATACATGCGCCTGGCCAGGGGCGAATATACACTTTCGTTCAGGATGAAAATAGGCGACAACACCGGCGGACAGATCGCGGTAATAGACGCGGTTTCTGATAAAGGCAAGAAAATATGGGCGAAAAAAACCATATACGGGTCGGATTTTAACCAGCCCGGAGTCTGGCAAGATTTCATTCTCGAGTTTAAACTCGAGAATGAACTGGTCCATGATATGGAGTTCAGGGTGGACTACAAGGGAGGAGCCACGCTGAGCGTCGACGCGGTCGAACTGCCTGTAAAATACCCCAAAATCGAAGTTGTAGACCCGTCTGAAGACCTACGCGGACTCAACACCTACGCCAGCGCTTTCGACGCTCACCCCAACGCGCAAACCCATGGGATACTCGCGGATTTGCTGCTCAAAAAGATTTTGTACTCGTCTGGCGGCTGAGGGTTGCGGCAAAATCGCGTAAACGCCACATCGCAACCGATTGTTTGAATATGATCAGCCGACCCAGACCACCTTTGTAGCCGGGTCGGTCTGGTCGTCAACAATATCCATCCACCCTTTGGTCGCGTCTACACCATCAATAAAATCCGCCGGCCCAAGCCCGTAATTGGCTATGGCTGTCCTGCAGATAATTATATCCGCCCCCAGCTTCATCGTATCGCTCAAACGGCCCTTGACCGTTGTCGGCCCATCCGGAGCTTCGTCGAGCTTTTTCCGGGTAAAGAAATGGCACGCCTGCTGGCTGATAAAAAATTTTACCGGCACATCCGACGCCAAAAGGTTTGACGCGTTGAGCATAGACGCTCGAAATGTCTCTTCGTCGCCGGTTGTTACGATAAACAAAACTTTGCTCGCTGATTTATTCATGGCAATCACTGCTTCTGTCAAAAGGTTAAAAACACTTAGATGACACTATTTCCGATTCGATCCTCATCACGTGATTATATTGCCCTGTCATTTGTAAATAAAGCCTGTATAAGTCTGTTCCGCGCAAAAATCCCGTCCGCTAAATATTTGCAATCAAAAGGTTTGTGCAAACGTTCAGGAGCAATCATTGCCAATAAGGGATATTTATGTTATATTTCAGATAATTACGCTATATAAGTTAAACTAATGCTTTAAAGGATGCGCGGTTGGTTTCTTCAAAACAAAAGATCATCCAGGAAGTTTTGGGTGTAAGCCTGATTGCGTTAGGGTCTCTTGTTGTCATCAGTCTGTATACATACAGCCCATCCGACCCTTCCTATAACAGCTATGTTTCGGAGGTCTCCGCTGTTAAAAACAGCGCTGGTGTTATCGGCGCGAAAATCTCGGACATATTAATACAGTCCCTTGGCGCCGGGGCGTGGCTGGCGCCCGTTCTGCTTCTCTATGTTGGCGGCCTGTTCTGCTACAGGCCGACCGCCCTTGGGCTCATCTGGTTTTTAACCGGCTATTTTATTCTGATGGTGTCGATCTCCACATGGACGCACATTCACTGGTCCGAAGACCCGGTTTTCAGCGGAGTGGTCTCAGGCGGCGCAGTAGGCCAAATCGCAAGCGACAAGGTGATGATCCGCTGGTTCTCCATTTACGGGTCGTATGTAATCCTGACCGCCCTGATATTATGCTCTCTGTTACTGATGACTCGCATGTCGGTCTCTGGCGCCGCCTGGAAGCTTTTCAGCCTCAGCGTGACCATCAAACGTGGCGCCGTGGTATTGGGCTATTGGATTCTTCGACAAGCCTGGAGACTTCGCCATGTCAGGATTCCGCTTTTCATGGAGACAGAGGAGTCGTACCGGGTCAGGGAGAAGAAAAAAAGGATACGGCTCTCTGATATGGAAATTGACGCGACAGATGAAGAAGACGACATTTTCATACCGCAAGAGCCTCGTATCGTAAATCTTGACCCGGAGGAGGTTCCAACCCTGCCCAAAGGGAGAGGTGGTGACAAGAACAGCGAAAATTCGGACAGCGAGTTCCAGCAGGAAATACTCCACTTCAGCGGGGAGGAAGGGGAGTATCAATATCCAACCATGAAACTGCTGGACGCGATACCGGAGATATCAACGAAGCAATCCAAGGAAGAGTTGATAAAAAGATCTATGATCCTGGAAAAGAAGCTTCTTGATTTCGGGATCGAGGGAAGAGTTACCCAGGTGCTGCCTGGTCCGGTTATAACCGTTTATGAGTTCGAGCCGGCGCCCGGAATAAAAGTGGCCCGTATAGTCGGGTTGGCCGATGATCTTGCCATGGTTCTCCGGGCGACGTCGATTCGTATACTGGCGCCCATACCGGGTAAGTCCGTGGTTGGCATAGAAGTGCCCAACGTCAAAAGGGAAACCGTCTATTTGAAGGAGATGCTCAGCAGTCAGGAGTTTACCGATTCGAAATCAAAGATGACGTTGGCGCTGGGCAAGGATATATCGGGAGCGCCGGTTATGGCTGACCTGGCCCAGGTGCCGCACCTTCTGATAGCGGGGTCCACCGGGTCTGGCAAAAGTGTCGGAATAAACGCGATGATATGCTCGATACTCTACAACGCCACGCCGTCCGAAGTTAAATTCATCATGATAGATCCGAAAATGCTGGAGCTGTCGATCTACCAGGGTATCCCCCATCTCATAGCGCCTGTGGTGACCAATCCCAAAAAGGCCGCGAACGCGCTCGGCTGGGCCGTGGAAGAGATGGAGCGTCGGTATCTGAAGCTGTCGGAATTCGGTGTGCGAAACATTGATGGCTATAACAGGATAATCCAGCGCCAGCTAGATGAAATGGCGAATGGCGGAAAAAGCGGGAAGCTTAAGTCTGTAGAGGAAATCGAGCGGGAAAACAAGGAACCCGCGCCGGAAAAACTGCCATACATAGTCGTGGTGATCGATGAGCTGGCGGACCTTATGATGATAGCCTCCAAAGCGGTGGAAGACGCGCTGGCCCGGCTGGCGCAGATGGCCCGGGCGGCCGGGATTCATCTGATAGTGGCCACCCAGCGACCCAGCGTGGACGTGCTCACCGGCCTTATCAAGGCGAATTTTCCCGCTCGAATAAGCTACCAGGTTCGGTCACGGACAGATTCACGGACAATTCTTGACTCCATGGGAGCCGAGAAGCTTCTGGGCAAAGGCGACATGCTTTATCTGCCGCCCGGCACCACACGGATGATGAGAATCAACGGGCCCTTCGTCTCCGACGTGGAGATACACAGGGTTGTGGACTTTCTGAAGAATCAGCAAAAGCCGGTTTACGATGAAGAGATATTAAAACCCCACGCCGAGGAATCGGCTGACGGGTTCGACGAAGAGGCTGACGAGTTCTACGACAAGGCTCTGGAGCTGGTGGCCAGGACAAGGCAGGCGTCCATATCGATGATTCAAAGAAGATTCCGCATCGGATACAACCGGGCCGCCCGGATAGTGGAGATGATGGAACGGCAAGGTCTGGTAGGCCCAGCCGACGGGATCAAGCCCCGGGAAGTTTATGTCCGGGAGCTGGACGACGTGGAGACGGTTAATTAGCCGATCCAGCCTACCCCCCCCATACCAGGCGTCAGGCTGTTCAACTGCGATTTACACACCTATACCTGGGCAAGCGACAACGCCAACGCCGCAATGTCGTATGGTTTTGATTTGAACCAGATAAGAGTATAATAAGCTCGCTATCTTGGGGAAGCCTGTTTTGCATATACCTGAACGTATAAAGCTGGTTCATTGTTCCAGGAAACCATACTACGCAGGTGGCGGGCTGGAGAGGATGGACTACTATCTGTGGCGCCATCTCGACAGGGACCTTATCGATCCCCGGTTTGTTGTCCTAGAAGAGGAACAAGGGGACAAATCCGTTTATGATCCGTCGGTCGACTACATAAAACTGGACGGCTCAAAGAGCAGGTTCAATCAACTCCTGGCTGTTTTCTCCGACGCGGACGTGGTTACCTATTCCACCGTGGACCGGTTTCAGCCGCTGGTGGCGGAATCCGCCCGGGTGGCGAAAACGCCCGCTCTTGTGGAGATCATGCACACGCTGATGCCAGGCCAGCTTTACGACCACATAGACCTTACTATATGCGTGTCCAATTCAGCCGCGCAGATGCAACCCGACCCGGGCAGAACGAAAGTCATCGTAAACGGTGTTGACCTGGACGATTTCCAGCCCCGCCGGAAGACCCGCTCCGACGGTAAAATTATCCTGCTACAGGCCACCCGCAGGCAGAAGGACATGTTCTTCTGCCTCGACGAATTGGCGAAGGACATATTCGCTATGGAACCAGACGCGGAACTGTGGCTGGCGGGACAGGGGCAGGAGGGCGAATCGACTGCGCATGTCAAGAGAATGGGGTTGGTGGAAGATATGGCGGGATTGTACAATAGCGCCGACCTGCTGATTATGCTATCCAAAAAGGAGGCCCTGGGGATCGCCGCCGTCGAGGCGATGGCGTGCGGATGTGTGCCGGTCGTGGCGGATGACGCCGGCCTGAAAGAGGTTGTGACCGACCAGGTGGATGGTTTCGTGGTTAACGGGAATGACCGGCCCAAGGTTGTCGAAACCATCGGCCGCGCGATGAAAATGGTCAACACCGGACAGATCGACCATTTGAGGTCGAAAGGCAGATGTGCGGTGGAGCGAAATTTCGATATACGAAACCAGATCGAGCAATATCAAAAAACCATAATCGGTCTGGCGAAGCAAAAGGGCCGCCGGACCGCACCGGGCCCCTTAAAGGCCGATCCATCGCCGGAGGTGGACATTTACGAAGCTTTGGACCACTACCACCGGGATAACTGGGGAAAAGCCGCGGAATATCTTGAGCGGATGACAAAAAGAAGGGATCCGTTAAAAATAGAAGCGTATATGAATGTAGCCAGAAATTTCATTAAACTGGCGGAGTCGACCGGCCGGCCGGAGCTGTCGGACGCGATCTTCCGAAAGTTATACGACTCCGGATTGCGGGAGGATGATTTTTTCCTGATGTGGTACGCCGTTGGTTTGGCGAGAGGAGAGAAAGGGCCGGAAGCCGAGCCTTCACGTCATGTCAATAAAGGTGGAGGGGTTACACCTGAAACAATAATGTCATCCGCCCTGTTTCTGCTAAAGGAAGGATTGGCGGTCCACGCCGCCGAGGCTCTCAGGCGCGGGATGGAGATATGTCCCGACGCGCCGGAGCTTGCGGGGCTATATAAGGGGATATTGAAAAAGCTGAAAGGCGGGGCAGGTTGACCCTGTCCGACACAGGAGGGAGAGATGGCGAAAGAATGGGGAAAAATACCCGCTCATCTGGCCAGGTTTGCGATGGAGCAACCGGTGTTTTTCATCGCGTCCGTATCCGCCGATGACGACATAAACCTGTCGCCGAAAGGTGTCGCCTTGTTGAAAGTGATCGATGAACGTAAAGTGACCTACGCCGATTACCATGGATCGGGCAACCAGACCACAAAACATCTGTCTGATGGAGGCAAAGCTACGCTGGCTTTTTTTTCCTTCAGCGAAAAGCCGCTGATACTGAGGCTTTATTGCAAAGGCCGGGCTGTCCAGGCCGATAGCGAGCAATTCAAGAAGATAGCCCATGAACACTACAGTGACTTCGACATGAGCCAGTTCCGGCAGATATTTGTTTTTGACGTATACAGGGTCCAGACTAGCTGTGGTTATGGCGTGCCTGTCATGGAATACAAAAGAGACAGGTCGTCAGAAAAATACTTCAAGGAGCTGTTGGGACCTCAGGATTAAGAAGTGTCCCGGTGATTGCGGGGCTACGTGCCCCTGCGCTGTTCATGGATGGTCACCAGGCTCGTTATTTCATACTCTTTCCTTTCCTTGGGCGTTACAACTATGACCTCGTCACCCTCCTGTTTGCCCACGATTGATTTTCCTACGGGAGAGGCCAGGGATATTTTCCCCTTTTCCGGGTCCACCTCTTCGGGAAACACAAATGTATAGTTGATCTTCTCGTCGGTATCCAGATCCTCGAGAGTTACTTTCGAACCCAAGCCAACCCTGTCTGTAGGTATTGCGTTGACGTTTATGGAAAGAATTTCGCTGATTCGTTTCTGGAGCTGACCTATACGTGATTCGACGAACTGCTTGCGCTGTTTGGCGGCGTCATACTCGGCGTTTTCAGACAGGTCACCATGGTCGGCCGCGGTTTTGAGCTCCTTTGGGATTTCCACCCGCAACTCGTGCCCCAACTGGTCGAGCTCTTTTTTCAGTTTATTTACGATGTCAAAATGCATTGATATAAAATATAGTCAGCAGTTAAAAAAACATTATATCGCATGAGGATATGAATATGAAGATACTATTAAAATATACACTCTTCTGCCTGGCGTTTGGTCTGGTGGCGAGCGGTCCCGCGCAGGCGCAACGCGCCGAAGCCATAGAAGCTGTCAAACTGCTCAAGGCGGAAGTGGAAAGAGATAAAGGCCTCGTGGACAATCCGATGAACATAACCAATCTAAAACAAACCAGGGCCACTTTGTCCATCGGACTTGCGAGAAAAGAAAAACTGCTGGCGGACCTGAAACGGCGTATGCCCGCGGCGGCAAAAGGAGCCGTGCGGATAATAGAAGAGACTTTGATCGACGAGAGAAAAATAACGCAATCCACCCGTATAACCCACAGATACCGCAAAGGGGCCTATAACACTATCAAGAAGAATATAGCCAAAAAGGAAGAAGCGCTGAATATTCTCGACAGTTGGCTTGGGGGCTGAGCGGCGTTTCAAATTGTCCGCACCGCCTGAACCATTTCCAGCAAGCAGAGGAGATTAAAACACGTCGCGAAAAATTGATTAGGTTCTAAACTGTCCGCGCCGCCTGAACCATTTCTAACAGCTCTTCCTGGCTGGGACGCAACTTCAGGAAAACCATTATAGAGAAAATATAGAGAGCGGAAACTGTGATCATGGTGTCTCCTGACAGGGATAGAGCAAACCCCAGCAGGGCGATGAAGTCCGTAATGGCCCACCGCAGAACACAGCTTTGCAAATAGTACGCGCCCAGGGCGTTTATCGTGCCGCTACCTCCGTCTTGCGGGGTCTCGGTTTTGTTGGTCTCCGGCGACCCGGAATTTCCCGTGCTGGCTAAAAAACGCCGGATTGATAGGGGATTTTTGCGTTTACCGTCCAGCGCAAAAACCATCACCGCCATGGCGCCGGAAATGACGATGACGCCGATCTCCAGCGCCGATCCTACACCTTGGTCGAGAGTAATAAATGGACCGTGTGTCAGTAGCAACAAGTATGTCACCACAGCGTAAAAGACCACGCTTGAGATCATGGCGAACCATATGATCCGAAGCCTAGCGATCCAGGCGTCAGCCTTGGGCTGGCCGGTGGGAAATACCATTTCGAATCCTCCACACACAAAAGTAATTGCATTTTATCATACCAGCCGCATCAGGTAGATATTTTCATTTACATTATTTTTCACCATTACCTTGACGATACCCCGTCCTGGTTTTATATAAACACAGATGAGCGACCTGATACTTTAAGTAACTGATTTATATGCCACAGGAGGAGATATGGGAAAGATAATTGGAATTGACCTTGGGACCACCAACTCTGTCGTGGCGGTAATGGAGGGCAACGAGCCAAAAATTATCGTTAACGAGGAAGGCTCCCGGACGACCCCCTCCGTGGTTGCTTTCACCAAAGACGGCAAGAAACTGGTTGGTCAGGCCGCCAAGAACCAGGCCATCACAAACTCTGAGAACACCATTTTCTCCATAAAGCGCTTCATGGGGCGCCGTTATGGCGAAGTGACTGAAGAGATGAAAATGGTTCCTTTCGACGTGGCCAAAGGCTCCGATGGTCAGGTGATGATCAAGATTCGGGGCAAGGAATACGCTCCACAGGAGATATCGGCCATGATTCTGCAAAAGCTGAAGGCGGCGGCAGAGTCTTATCTGGGCGAAACAGTGACAGAAGCTGTCATCACGGTTCCTGCGTATTTCAATGACGCCCAGCGCCAGGCCACAAAAGACGCGGGCCAGATAGCCGGTCTCGATGTCAAGCGCATAATCAACGAGCCCACGGCGGCGGCTTTGGCTTATGGACTGGACAAACAAAAAGATGAAACGGTCGCTGTCTACGATCTTGGCGGCGGTACGTTCGATATATCCATACTGGAAGTGGGTGACAACGTGGTGGAGGTCAAGTCTACCAACGGCGACACCCACCTTGGTGGTGATAATTTCGATCACCTTATAATTGAATGGCTTATAAGTGAATTCAAGAAAGAGCAGGGGATCAACCTCAGCAAGGATGTGATGGCGTTGCAACGCCTGAAAGAGGCGGCGGAAAAGGCGAAAAAAGAGCTTAGCCACTCTCCGGAGACGGAGATCAATCTGCCGTTTCTCACCGCGGACGCCTCCGGCCCGAAGCATATGCAAGCAAAGCTTACAAGGGCCATGTTCGAATCGATGATAGATGACCTGGTGAAAAACACGATGATCCCCGTAAAGAGCGCGTTGTCCGACGCGGGACTTAATGCGTCAGAGATAAACGAGGCGATTCTGGTGGGCGGATCCACCAGGATTCCCATGGTGGGAAAAATTGTTGCGGATCATTTCGGCAAGGAGCCGCACAAGGGAGTGAACCCGGACGAGGTGGTCGCGTTAGGCGCGGCTATCCAGGCGGGTGTTCTCGCCGGCGACGTCAAGGATATACTGCTTTTGGACGTGACCCCGCTGTCGCTGGGAATCGAAACGCTCGGTGGTGTGCTGACGAAGCTGATTGAAAGAAACACAACCATCCCCACCAAGAAAAGCGAAGTGTTTTCCACGGCGGCGGACAACCAGACATCGGTGGAAATCCACGTTCTCCAGGGCGAAAGGCAGATGGCCAAGGACAACCGCACTCTCGGCAGGTTCCACCTGGACGAGATACCTTCCGCGCCCAGGGGGATGCCGCAGATCGAAGTCACTTTCGACATAGACGCCAACGGAATCGTTCATGTTTCCGCCAAGGACAAGGGGACGGGGAAAGAGCAGAAAATCACCATCTCCGGGTCGTCAGGGATTGATGAAAGCGAAATTAATCGCATGATTGACGAGGCCAAAGCCCACGAGGATGAGGATAGAAAGGCCAGGGAGGCGGCCGAGGCGAAAAATCAGGCGGACGCGCTTCTTTACCAGACAGAGAAGACCCTGAAGGAGCATGGAGAAGCCCTGTCGGATGAGGATCGTAAAGCCATAGATGAAGCACTGGAAGAGACGAAAAAGGCGGTGGAAAGCGGCGATACCGATCGAATAAAGGCAAGCACGGAAAAACTTCAGCAGGCCAGCCATAAGCTGGCGGAGGAAGTATACAAAAAAACAGCGGAAACAGCGTCGCAGGCTGGCGCCGGACGAGCTGGTCCACAGACCGCACCGGGCGCCGGCGATCCTCCTAAAGACGATGTTGTCGACGCCGAGTTTGTGGATGTGGATAAAAAAGACAAGGATTCCTGATCTGTTTTGCGGTCGGCGTCAAGCTCGGCGGCGCCCAACAGGAGCGATAAAAGTGTTTCCGCTGGATATGAAACACTTGCCATGGAGAGCCAAGGCTGGTTTAATAGCGGGTAGAGTCTATCTATATATACAGTAGTGTTTTTGACGACCTGGTATCAAGGTTAGTCTTAAGGGATGAACTTTACCCGCTAGGCAAATGAGTAGAATTTTCGAGAAGACCAGGGCGATCCCTGGCGCTCAGGCGAATGTCGCTTCCCCATGGATTCTGCAGTGTGATATTTTCGAAACATCTGAGAACTTCTTTATTAAAGCCGAAGCGCCAGGTGTGGAGCTCGACGATATATCCCTGGAAGTGGCCGACTGTGACGTTACCATTTCCGGGAGGAGAAAGCGTGACGCTGGGGTGGAAGAGGAAAACTACCACAGAGTAGAGCGTACCTTTGGCATGTTTTCACGAAGCTTCACTCTCCCCTCTGGCGTGAACGAAAACAAGGTGTCGGCTTCGTTGAAAGATGGAGTGCTGACGGTTACCCTTCCAAAAAAAGTGTCGAGAGGCAAATCCAGGATCCTGGATATAAAGGTGGATTAACCAACATACCCGCCATTGTGGAGAGGAACCCCACCGCGCGTCTATCAGGCTCTTATGGATATCCTGGAGGCTCCAGCCGCTCCCTGCGCCACCCTTTTTGCGTTAGAAATAAAAGCCTCGGTGTGTTGCCTTGCGACAGCCCCCAGCGAGGAGGGGCTTTTTGCGGGAAGCATTTTGGAGTTGCCGGCGGCGGCTCTGGACGCCTGGGGAGGCTTCGAAGCTCCGTTTACAGAGCCGTAACTGCCTGCGCCAGCGGCTTTTATCATCATTATTCCAAATCTCCTGAAAAACTCCGCACTCGTACTGTATCTGTATTATCGGAAAGAATCCGAACTTCTGAATGGTCAAATGTCCGCATAATTGAAAAAATTGCCATTTTTTACTGAAGATGTTAATATTCAGCCAGATAGCGATATCCCGATAAATTCTTTTTGAGTATATTTTTTTTGGTTTTTTTAATTCTAAACTTTGGCCTGGCTGTTCCGATAATATAGATAAGGAGAACGGAAATGGTCATCGAAAGAGTCACAGGCGGCAAACCCCAAGAGGTCAGAAAAGCCGAGCAGAGCGCCCAGGACAACAAAAGGGCCGATGCGGCAGGCAAGCAGAGCGCCCGACCGGACAAGACAGGCTCTGCGGAGGTTTCTGTCAGCGCCAAGGTTTCTGAAAGAAGCAAGGCCGCTATAAAGGCGTACCGTATCGCATCGGAGACCAAGCCGGATATTTCCCGCGCCCAGAGGGTTGCGCAAATAAAAGCCCAGGTAGCCCAGGGCACATACAATCCGTCTGCGGCTGATGTGGCGGCGTCTATTGTCCAGAGCATGGTAAAGGAATCCTGATACCACCCGGACCGGTCTTCTCCGGCTGACCAGGCCGGTTATGAAAAATTGCTTTTTTGTTCCCACTGGCATTTTTTCAACAGCGGGCACTTCCCGCAAGCCGGTTTTCTGGCTTTGCATTGGTTGCGGCCGAATAGAATCATCCGGTTGCAGAACTTCGTCCAATTTTTCACGGGAAGAATCTCCATAAGATCCCGCTCGATAGCTTCAGGGTTTTTGGCGGACGACAACCCCAGCCTCTGGCTAACCCGGGTCACGTGGGTATCCACGATAACGGCTGGAACGCCAAAAACATTTCCCAGCGCCACGTTCGCTGTTTTGCGCCCCACCCCTCTAAGTGATGTTAGCTCATCCATGGATCCGGGCACCTCGCCGTCAAACCTGTCTACAATATCGGTACAGACGCTTTTTATAGATTTCGCCTTGTTGCGGTAGAACCCGGTCGAGCGTATATCTTCCTCCAGCTGTTCCTGGTCGACAAATGCAAAGTCAGCCGCTTTGCGGTATTTGGTGAACAACCGTTCGGTGACGCCGTTTACCCGTTCGTCAGTACATTGGGCGGATAGCATGGTGGCCACCAGCAACTCCAGAGGGTTAGAGAAAGTAAGGGAAATATCGGCTTCCGGATACATTTTCTCCAAAACCCGGTGCACTTCGTCGGCCAGTTTTTTTCGTTTATTCCCAGTTTCGGCCATTTGTAAACCTCCTAAATCCGGGATATCAAGCCGGTTTCAGCTTCGTCAGGGCCATTTTGACCTCATCGAGGGGCAAGGTGTTGAAAACGTCGGTTTTGCCACATCCGCCCTTCCTGGCTTGCATTACACCATATTTTACATGATCAAGACCGGGTATCCTGTGCGCGTCCGGGTTGATGGATATTTTCACCCCGGCCGCCCGGGCGGATCCTATATGCCGCCAATCTATATCGAGCCGGTGCGGGTTGGAGTTCAGCTCTATTATTACGCTGTTTTTCGCGCATGCCTCTATGATCCGGTCCATGTTGACAGGATACCCCTCCCGTCCAAGCAAAAGCCTGCCCGTGGGATGGCCCAGCATTGTCGTATACGGGTTGTTGATGGCGGTGATCAGCCTTTCAGTCATCTTTTTCTCATCGGAGATAAAACCTGAATGGACTGATGCGATCACAAAATCGAGCCGGTCGAGCGTCTCCTCAGGATAGTCCAGAGATCCATCTGCGAGAATGTCCGATTCTATACCCTTGAAAACATGAAACCCGTTCAAATTTTTGTTGAGCCGGTCTATCTCATCGGATTGCCGCTTAAGGTCATCTATGGAAAGCCCGCCAGCGTAGGACGCCGTGCGGCTGTGATCAGCCACGCCAAGATACCCGTATCCCCGCTCGATGCAGGCGTTGACCATGGTTTTTAATGTTTCCCGACCGTCGCTATAATTGGTGTGGCAATGAAACACTCCCGCTATGTCCGAAACATCCACATAAGACACAGGCTCTCCGGCCAGCGCCTGTTCTATTTCCCCTATGTTTTCCCTGCGTTCAGGAGGGATAAAGCCAATGCCCAGCGCCTCGAAGATTTCTTTCTCGCTGTCGCAAGGCGTCGGTTTCCCCTCTCTGAAAAGGCCATACTCGTTCATCTTCATCCCTTTCGACCTGGCAAGCTGGCGCATGGCGGTGTTATGCTCCCTGGACCCGGTGAAATGATGGAGAACGTAAGGGAACTGGTCGTCGGCCACCACCCTGATATCCACCTGGATACCAGACTCCAGCCGCAGGCTCGATTTTGTTTTTCCCTTCGAGATAACCTCCACAGCGCCAGGCATGGCCGTGAAATGGTCCATTGCCGCCTCGGGATCGGAAGACGATGCGACTATATCCACATCCTTTACGATCTCCCTGGCTCTGCGCACAGACCCTGCCAGTTCCGCCCTGATAACGAAGCTTTGCTTGAGCATATGCTCGAGGGCTTTTTCGGCCTGGTTCAGCGCATCAGGCAAAAGACTGGCGTCGGCGAACTTTTTTATCGTCTCGATGCCCCTGAGTATGTTTTCCTGGCTTTTCGCGCCGAACCCGTCCAGGTCCAGCAACCTGTTTTCGTTACAGGCGTATTCAAGCTCCCCGATAGTAGTAACCCCCAGTTCGCGCCACACCGCCCCAACCTTTTTGGGCCCCATTCCCGGGATTTTTAAAATTTGAAAAACACCTTCAGGCGCCTTGGAACGAAGCTCTGCCAATTCGGATAATTCGCCTGTTTTAACCAGTGATTCAATTTTGGCGGCGATCTGCTTGCCGATTCCCTTGATCTTGGTCAGCTCTCCGGATGTCGCAAGTTTTGCCAAATCTTCACCGAGGGTTTCTACAACCCTGGCGGCGTTATGATGGGCGCGGACCTTGAACGGGTTTTCGCCGAGCAGATCATAAATGGTCCCTATTTCGTTTAAAACGGCGGCTACTTCCGATTTGTTCATAAGGCAACGATATTTTCAATGGATCCACAGATTTTGCTATATTACCAAATCAGTGTAAAACAGCGACCAGGTTGATTCATTTATGATAAATTCTGAAGGCGACTATATAAAAGAATATCGCTTTGTCATTGACGAGCTTGACGCCGATGACTCCAAGCGGTTGCTGGGCATCATGGCGGAGTTTATAGATGGGTTCAGCATGCTATCCAGGCTCGAACCCATGGTATCGATCTTCGGGTCGGCCCAGCCGTCCCTGACAGACGGGAATTTCGAATTGGCGGAGCGCCTTGGCGGGAAACTGGCCAACGAGGGTATCGGAGTCATCACAGGCGGTGGCCCCGGTGTCATGGAAGCGGCGAACAAGGGCACCTTCGAGGCGGGTGGGTCATCCATCGGTGTCGCCATAGACCTTCCCCAGGAGCAGAAGACGAACCAATATATGACTCACCATATGAAACTTAGGCATTTCTTCGTGCGCAAGGTGATGCTCATAAAGTATTCGCTGGCGTTCGTGATTTTCCCCGGCGGGTATGGCACGCTCGACGAGCTGTTCGAGGCGTTGACTCTGATTCGCACAAAGAGAATTTTGCCTTTTCCGGTCATAATGTTCGGATCACGATACTGGCGCCCCATGCTTGACTGGCTGTCGGGCACGGTGTTGGCAGAGGGGTATATAAAGCAGGACGACTTTGACACAATTCATTTGACAGACGATCTGGACGAGGTGGTTCGTATTTGCAAGGATTCGATCAGCAAATCCGTAAAATATGAATGGATTAAAAAAAGCGCGAAAAAATAGCTGACAGGATATTCAAACGGAGCGGTCACGGCTTTTTCCCATATTCCAGACCTCCTGTTTCGGTCACCTGGAAATGAGGCGACGATACCGATTCAGGATCAGCTACGGTTACATTTAATGTGAGGCAATTCGCCCATTTGATCTGCCGAGTTTATTCGTTTCGTTTGAAATTTGTTTTGATTATAATAGTCAAGATGGGGAGTAAAACAATTGTAAACACAAAGGGTGGATCGGGAACTTTCCACAATTATCTTCAGGAGCTTTTAGCCGCCACACAAAAAATCAACGCAACAGTAACCGGTGATTCCCACGAAAACTTTGATTACGAAACCGCCTTATCCTACGCCGATGTTGTCAGACAGATACACAAACGTATAAACAAGGACTATGACCCTTCCGATGGCCGCTCAAAAATTATCGAGAGGTTTATCAACAGTTGGAATAACCTTGTAATGGGTGTCTTTTACGTGGAAGGGATTATCCATGAGAACCAAAAGTTAAACGAAAAGCAATACGCTATTTTCCAGGCTACACTGGAAGAGATCATTCAATACGTCCGCAAACATTCGGCTGGATAATACAAGGTTTCTATTTTAAGACACCTTCTTTCCGGATGGGGTTGGGCTGTCCGGCGAAACCAGCCGCAGTGTTTTCCCGTCGTTAACCGCCAGAACCATCCCCCTGGATTCGATTCCCATTAATTTTCTCGGTTTCAGGTTGGCCACGATTATCACGGTTTTGCCGATCAGCGCTTCCGGCGAATAGTCCTTTGCGATACCGGCCACCAACGTTCTTTGCTCACCTCCGACATCAACTGTTAATTTCAGCAGTTTATCGGCACTGGTCACCTTTTCCGCTTCGACGACCAGCGCTGTCCTGAGATCGATTTTGGAAAAATCATCATAATCTATCGATTCTGTATCCGGTCCCGGCCCAGGTTTCGATTCCGCTTCGGTCCTGGTAGCCTCGATTATCCTGTCGGTCGATTTGATGTCTATCCTGTCCATCAACCTTTCGAAGGCTCCGATTTTGTGGTTACGCAAAAAATCGGTCGAATTTTTATATGATCCCCACACAAGCGGTTCAATTTGTAAAATCCTCTCAACTTTACTGGCAAACCCAGGAACAACCGGTTTCAGATATTTTGTGATCAGCATGAAGGCGTTTATGCCAGTGGTCAGGACATGCTGTAATTTATCGGGATCGTTTTTCAGCTCCCAGGGTTTGGCGGTGTCGATGTATAAGTTGGCCTCGTCGGCGAGCTTTACGATCTTTTTTATCGCCAGGTTGAAATCGCAATTTTCATAATCCGCGGCGATACTTTCGCTTTCGCTTTTTATTTTTTGCAACAAACGCAATTCGTCCGACGCGTCGCTGAAAGATAAAAACTCGAGCTTGTTGTCCAGCGACTTGATCTTGTTGAGCATCCCGATGGTTCGTGAGCCGAGGTTGGCGACCTTGTTGACCAGTTCCGCGTTCACCCGGAACACGAAATCCTGGAAACTCAAGTCCAGGTCGTCCACGGAATTTTTCAGCTTGCTGGCGTAGTAATAGCGCAGATATTCAGGGTCCAGGTGATCAAGGTACGTGCGGGCGTTTATGAATGTCCCCTTGGTTTTGGACATTTTTTCGCCGTTTACCGTCAAAAACCCGTGAACGTGAATTTTATCCGGCTTTTTAAACCCGGACCCTTTCAGCATCGGTATCCAGAACAATGTATGGAAATATACGATGTCTTTACCGATAAAATGATGTATCTCGGCCTCGCCGCTTTTCCAGAGGGGGTCGAAATCCTCGTTGTTCATCTTGGCCCAGTGATAGGCGGACGAGATGTATCCGACAGGAGCGTCCAGCCACACGTAAAAATACTTGTTGTCTTCACCGGGGATTTTGAATCCGAAATAGGGACCGTCCCGGGAAATGTCCCAGTCTTTCAATCCCTCCTTGAGCCATGTAGCCAAAAAGTTGTTCACCTCCGGCTGGAGCGTGTCCCCTTCCGTGAGTTTTTTCAGCTCGTCCATAAAATGCGATACCTGGAAAAAGTAATGGCTCGAAATCTTTCTTGTGGGAGTCTGGCCGCACATGGAGCATTTGGGGCTTTTTAAGTCCGTCGTGTCATAATGCGACCCGCAGGATTCGCATACGTCGCCATACTGGTCGTCGGAGCCACACTTCGGGCATATCCCCCGGACGAACCTGTCGGGAAGGAACATGTTGTCATTTTCGCAAAATGTCTGCTCCACGTTTCGGGTGACGATGTGGTTTCCATTTTTTAGTTTCAGGAAAATTTCTTCAGCCAGCTTCCTGTTTTCCTCAGAGTTCGTGGAGTGATAGTTATCGAATTTGATATGAAAATCGGCGAAATCCCGTTTGTGCTCCTCGTGATAGCGTTCGATAATTTTTTCCGGTGTTGTCCCCTCGTTCCTGGCCCGGATCATGATCGGCGCCCCATGGGTGTCGTCGGCGCAAAAGAAGAGGCATCTGCGGCCGGTCATGTTCTGGTAACGAACAAAAATATCTGTCTGTATATATTCGACAAGGTGTCCCAAATGTATCGACCCGTTGGCATAGGGCAGAGCGGCTGTGACTATCATTGTGTTAGAGCGCATCGTTTATATTCCTGTGACATCCAATAAATAATCAGGACAGTCTCCTGAATGACGGCCATTGTAGCATGGCAAAAGTTTAACCAATAAACAAGAGTGGGGCGGGCTGTTTGGGCGCAATCTATTGACAAAGCCGGAAGATAAACTGATAATCGATTTGTTGAATTCTTTACTTGGCGCCTTACCGCTGTTGCGGTTCTTGTCTCATATAGGGAGGACCTGGTACTTTGCGCAGAGCCGTTGTGTTCCGATGGAGGTATTGGCAATCCATTGGGCGCCTTTGTTTCTTTACCCTATTTATTTTTATTTCTGCGCAGACGGCCTTGTCCCAGCCCAGGAAAAATCTCATCAATGAAAATGGTTTTACATCCAGCGAGGTTTGCGGCGAGTGCCATACCCAGATTTATAACATGTGGAAAAAGTCTCTCCACGCAGGATCTGTCACAGACCCCATTTTCAGAGCTTCGTATATAATGGCCCATTTTCAGGATGCGGATAAAGCCCAGAAGCTTTGCCTTCGCTGTCATGCGCCGACAACCCTGGTCACCGGCGAGCGCGATCTGGTTATGGGAGTGACCAGGGAAGGGCTGACGTGTGATTTTTGTCACAGCCTGAAGGATGTGAACCTGGATAATCCGGAGAATCCATTTGTTATCGACCTGGGTAAGACAAAATACGGACCTAACAAAAAAGGGGATGTCAAAGTCCATGACATTGGCCATACAACGCTTCACAGCGAGGCGCGGCTTTGCGCGGCGTGCCATGAATACAGGCCCAACGGCGTCCCTGTGATGACCACTTACTCCGAATGGAAAGAAAGCCCCTACGCCGAGGAGGGCAAACAGTGCCAGTATTGCCATATGCCCGAATCCGAGGGACAGATTTCCAACAACGTCCCGGGCCGGGGTGGGAAGATTTTCGACCATAACCTGGCTGGCGGTCATTCCCTCACGCAGTTGAAAAAAGCTCTCGCCCTGAAAATATCGAGGGTGGAGAGGAAAAAGGACAGAATGACCGTCCATGTGGATGTGAGCAACGTAGGGTCCGGGCATCGCGTGCCCACAGGGGTGCCGACGCGCAAATTGATCCTGTATTGTGAGATCCGCATACCGGGCGGCAAGGTGTACAAAGAGAAAATAATCTATGAAAAAGCTATTTTCGATTCTGAAGGGTTCGAGCTTAAAAACGATTCGGACATAATGATGGGAATGGGGGTCAGTATCGCCAAGGACAACAGGATATTCCCCAAAGAGACGCGCAAAGAGACGTTCACCTTCTATTTGCCAAAAAACAGGGAGGCGAAAATCGCGGTGTGGGTGGATTATCTTTATTAACCTTTGATTTTGCAGGAGACGGAGATGCGTATTGAAATGAACCGCGACGACCGGGTGTCGGCTCCATGAAAGGACTGTCCTGCCGATGACAACAGAATCGCTCGATCCGGCCGCCGATTCCAGGCGTGGATTTCTCAACGCCGCGCTGGGGTTTTTCGGAACAATTGCGGTTGTGGGTGTGATTTACCCTGTTGGGCTGTATCTGTGGCCCAGGAGGGAGAAGCGGCCCGAGGGCGGGGCAAGATCGATGAAGATACCATTGGCGGAGGTTCCCATCGGAGACGCCAAATTCATCCGTTTTTTTAACAAACCCACCGTAATCATCCGTCCCAACGAGCAGGAGCTGGTGGCGTTGTCGGCTGTGTGCACACATCTTGGCTGTATCGTAAAGTGGAACGACGCAAACAGCGAGTTACATTGTCCCTGTCATGGGGGCGTTTTCGACACGAAGGGGGCCGTGATAGGAGGACCGCCTCCATCACCTCTCGAATCGTATTCCACAACCGTTGAAGATGGATATATAGTTATAGAGGAAGCTTGATCAATGGATATGGACACGCTCGAGCTTGGCCCTTTCAAAGTGAAGAACAAGCTGGTGATCCGCATGTTTTCAGCTTTGGACGACAGGCTTGGCGTCAAAGAGATACTCGACGACGAGGTATTCGAAAAAATCGCTCCGGCGCATCTGGGTTTCTGGTCGTGTTTCGGTGGTATCAGCTTTTTTCTTTTTATTTGCCAGATAGTAACCGGCATACTGCTGATGATCTATTACCAGCCGACAATATCCCAGGCCCACGCTTCGGTTGGGAGGATAATGAACGAGGCTCCGTTTGGATGGCTGATCCGGGGAATTCACGCATGGGGGTCTAACCTTATGCTGATAACCATTGCTGTACACATGACAAAAATATTCGTAAGTGGCATATACAAGGCTCCCAGGGAGCTAAACTGGGTGGTCGGGGTGATTTTGCTGTTGCTTACGTTGGGACTTTCCTTTACAGGCTACCTGCTTCCCTGGACACAGCTTGCGTATTGGGCCACGGTGGTCGGGACGGAAACACCGGCTGCGATACCGTATATAGGCGAGTATATCCGTTTTGCCATGCGTGGAGGTGATGAGATCGGGCAGGTTACGCTTACAAGATTTTTCGCCATTCACGTTATGGTGTTGCCCGTGATAACCGCCGCGACAGTGCTTTTGCATCTGCTCCAGATCAGAAGACAGGGGATTTCCGGACCGCTATAGGTATTGCGGGTTTGCAAGGGTATATGTAGTGTCGAAAATCATAGGGAAATAAAATTGGCTCATCAGACTGATTTTACGAAAAAAAAGGAGTGCGAGGTCAAGGCGCTTCCCCTGGAGGAGAAAAAGCGCATGGTGAAAGATGGCGAAGCGCACTGGTTTTTCCCCCGTCATGTCGCCGAGCAGGTAATTATCTGCGGAGCCTTGCTGATGATTCTGATTACCATTTCGACAATTTTCCCGGCGCACCTCGGGGAAAAGGCGGATCCGTTCAACACGCCTGATCATATAAAACCGGAATGGTATTTCCTTGCCGCCTACTATACGTTGCGTGTGGCCGAATATACAGAGTTTTTGGGCGCGTGGGCGCCTAAAATTATGGGCATAGTCATGCAGGGCGTGGCTGTCACCCTTCTTTTGCTGGTGCCGTTTATAGACCGCGGGGGAAAAGAACGTCGCCCGTCAAAGCGACCCATAGCAATGGCGGCGGGCGCGGCCGCGGCGATCACTTTTATCGCGTTTACTCTTTTGGGCCACTACGTGTAAATACCGCGCTGGCCCGCCTCCGGCCCCGCTGCTGAGGTCATGATCAAGAGCAATCATCCAGGCGGGCTTACCGCTTATTTGCGGATAAGAGCCAGGAACTCCTGCCTGGTTTTTGAATCTTGCTTGAATCCTCCAACCATCGCTGAGGTTATGGTTGTTGATTCCTGCTTTTCCACGCCGCGCATGGCCATGCAAAGATGGATGGCTTCCAGCACCACCGCCACCCCCTTTGGCTTTAAATGCTTGTTGAGAGCCTGGGCGATCTGGTTAGTCAGCCTTTCCTGCACCTGCAACCTGCGGGCGTACACGTCGACGACCCTGGGGATTTTCGACAGGCCCAGTATTTTTCCGTTCGGAATATAGGCCACATGGGCTTTGCCATAGAACGGGAGCATATGATGCTCGCAAAGAGAGAAAACATCGATATCCTTGATGATGACCATATCACTGCAATCCTCTACGTACAACGCTCCCTTGATTATTTTCCCCGCGTCCATACCATAGCCGCTGGTAAGGAATTTAAGAGAATTTTCTACACGCTCCGGGGTTTCGACAAGGCCGTCCCGCTCCGGATTTTCTCCACATGCGACCAGGAGTTTTCTTACAGCGTTTTTCATGGATAGAACGTATGGCTCCGAGAGGTTATATTGGGAAGTGATAATTCGTCGACAGGCTACGCGCTGGCGTTATTATTACATCTGCGCAAAACATCCGCCCGCAGGTAGAGCCGCGGGCCGAAGGTCAACTCGTCCCGTTTACCGAACTCTTGAAATATTTTCCCGCCTTAAAGCGCACGACTTTCCTGGCGGAAATTTCAGCTTCTTCGCCGGTTTTTGGATTGCGCCCCAGCCTCGGGTTCTTCACCCTTGTCTGAAACGATCCGAACCTGCGGAGAATCACCGGCTCATCCCGAGCCAGGGAATCCTTGATCAGCGCGATAATTGTTTCAATCGCCGTGTCGGCGTCCTGTCTGGGGAGCCCGGTTTGCTCGGCGACCCGGTTTATGATATCTATTTTGGTCATGGCAACAGTTCCTACGTTCCAAATTCTAAAGCGTAAACAAATACCTTGATTTTAAAGTTTAAGCTATATTGATCGTAACGCCTTTTTGCTGTTATTTCCAACAATAATTTTTTTCAACAAGCCTCGGTGAATCACCCCGGGACCATAGTCACGGTTTCAGGCAACCTTCGATCCAGTTCAGGTAGTCTTCGCCCCCTCCCGTGATGGGCAGGCAGATGATTTCCGGGACATCGTATGAATGAACTCGCGAAACAGTGTCAATCAGCGCTTCGGCTTTTTCCGACACTGTTTTTACAATCAGCAAAACCTCCGCCTCGTCGCAAATTTCGCCTTTCCAAATATATACAGACCGTATCCCGGGAACAATATTAACGCACGCCGCGAGTTTTTCCTCTACCAGCTTTTTGGCTATGTCCGACGCCTCCTCCGGGTCGGGGGCGGTTATCAGGACAACCAGTTTGTCTGTCGCGTTCATACGGCCTCTTGGAAAAAGTCAGATGATGAGCGGCACGCCTATGTTAATAAAGTCTAATTCAAGTGACGCGGATGTCAAGGTTGTCACCTATCCCTAGTCTGCGTGCGATTTGTCATATGGTTCGCCGATCAAATCATATTCCATCGATCCTGTCAGCTTGACTGTGACGATATCGCCTGGCCCCGCTTCCACCTTGTCCAGGATAACAGAGCCATCGATTTGAGGGGCTTGCGTTATCATCCTGCCGGTGAGCAGGTTCTCCTCCAGATCGAGCCCGTCTACCATGACCTGTTCGACACCACCTACTTTCGCCTGTAAAATACCTTGCGAGATATGGCGCTGGGTCTCCAGTAGCCGGTTGTATCGCTCCCGGGCGGTGTCGCTGTCCACACGATCTGGCAGGTTGAAAGCTTCGCTCCCTTCCTCGGGTGAATAGATAAAAGCCCCCAAATGGTCGAACCTGGAGTCCTCCACCAGTTGCATCAGGGTTTCAAAATCGTTGTCCCTCTCTCCGGGGAAACCAACAATAAATGATGTCCTGATGGCGCTTTGGGGGAGGAGCTTTTTTATGGAGTCGATCAATTTTCGGATCGATTTGTTGGTCTCCGGCCGGATCATGCTTTTTAACACCCTGTCGGATGCGTGCTGGAGCGGCATGTCGAAATAGGGCGCTACCTTTTCGGTATCAGCCAAACACTTCAGCAGGGTTTCGTTTATCAGCGTCGGATACATGTACATGACTCGTATCCATTCGATCCCGTCAATGTCCGAAAGATGTCGAAGAAGGGTGGCGAGGCCATCCCGGATCTTGATATCTGTCCCGTACAAGGTGGTGTCCTGGGCGACGAGAGGCAGCTCTTTTACCCCGCGCCGGGCCAATTGCGCCGCCTCTTTTACCACGGCGTCCAGTGGCCTGCTGTTGTAGGGGCCACGGATGGCGGGGATGACGCAAAACGAGCACCTGTTGGAGCATCCCTCGGCGATCTTGAGGTATGCCCAGTGGGGAGCGGTTGTGATAATCCGCTCTGTATCCTCCGGGTCCGGGAGAGAGGATTTGACGCCGCCGGGGACCAGGTCCACCAGCGCCTGTTCAAGATCGGAAACGCCGTATACATAGTCAATTTCCGGAATTAGACGAGAGAGCTCGTCACGATATCTTTCAGACAGGCAACCCATGACCGCGAGTTTGACACGAGGGTTTTTTTTCTTGACCAGCGCCAGCTCCAGTATCGTGTCGATCGATTCTTCCTTGGCGTCTCCTATGAATCCGCAGGTATTTACAATCACGATATCGGCCTGGCTCTCGTTGTCCGCAAGCTCCACTCCGGCGCGTCTCAAAGCCCAGAGGGTCCGCTCGGAATCCACCTGATTTTTGGGGCAACCCAAAGTCGCCAAGAATAGTTTTTTCGCCATTTTCCGAGTTTAACAAACCGGTGGAGGAAGCGTCCGGTTATTCTGATATCCTGACGATCACTCTGCGAACTCTGGGACCGTCGAATTCGCAGAAATAAAGTCCCTGCCAGGTTCCCAGAAAAAGCTCGCCCCCTTTGATAACGACGAGTTCGGAACAGCCGAACAGCGATGATTTTACATGCGCCGCGGTATTGCCCTCCATGTGCATGTAGGCAGGGTCGCTCCATGGTATGGCTTTGTCCAGCGCATGGGCCATATCCCCGGTTACGGAAGAATCCGCGTTTTCGTTTATTGTTACGGCGGCGGTGGTGTGGGGGACGAAAACCAGGCAAACTCCTTCGGTTGTTCCAGTGTCCCGTATCAGCCGGTTGACATCATCCGTGATGTCTATAAACTCGGTTCCCGATTTTGAGGTTACCGGGAACTCCTTGATTGTCGACAAGGTTTAAGAAGCGCCGCCTCGAACCCTGACGGTTACATCAACGCCAACCACGTTCAACCCATCCGGCAACATTGGAAGGTTTTCCACAAGCGGGAAATCCACCTCAAAATCTGTCAATTCGCCGGTGTCGATATTAAAGAAGTGATGATGCGCCGTCGTGCTGGGCTCGTAAAAGACCTTGATCGGATCGACAATGACTTCCTTTATTATACCCTTGCTGGCGAAAAGACGAAGAGTGTTATAGACCGTGGCTTTAGAGACTATCCCCCTGCCCCGGTTAACAGCTTCCAAAACCTGCTCTGCCGAGACATGTTGCTTTTTAAGAAGCATCACTTTGGCGATTTCAACCCTTTGCAAGGTGGCGGTGATGCCGTACTCATGAAAAATGTCTGTAATTTGTGTGGTCGTGTATGCTTGAAGCTCCATAAATCTTGACCTGAATATTTTAAGTTAAAATGAGTCTATCATATATATTAGAATAAGTGTAGCACATATTACGCCCGACATCAGTAAATAAATAGTGGATAGATAAGTGCATGTATCTACAAACCTTATATGTAAACAGATAAAGTGTTGACAAATCGTCCGTCGAACAATTAGAATATGTCTTACTAATAGAGCGCATCCAGTTTGACGCCGGGCGGACATCCTGAGCGCTATTTTGCCAAGTCACAATTGTGATAAACAGACTTTCGTGATTTTATCTGTCGAGTGTGTCGCTCTGCTTGGGGCGGGTAGCCTTCGCAGGGGCGATATTTTTTTATAATTTTTATAGTGTCCCAAGAGTTAGTATACCTTGCGGGATAAAAACGATCTTAACTTTAGGAGTAATTATCAATGGAACACAAACTTCCTGAATTGCCATTTGCCATAAACGCTCTCGAGCCCCATATTTCCTCTGAAACTCTTGAGTATCACCATGGCAAGCATCACAACACATATGTGACAAATCTGAACAACCTGATCAAGGGGACCGAGTGGGAGGACTCCACTCTGGACGACATAGTCAGCAAAGCGCCCGCCGGTGGTTTGTTTAACAACGCCGCTCAAGTGTGGAACCATTCATTTTACTGGAACTGTCTCAGCCCCGAAGGTGGCGGGGAGCCATCGGGCGCTTTGGCGGAGGCCATCAATTCGAAATTTGGCTCGTTTGAGACGTTCAAAGAGCAGTTCACCCAGAAAGCAGTAACCACGTTCGGCTCTGGCTGGGGTTGGCTTGTAAAAAACAGCGATGGGACCCTCTGTCTTGAAAGCACCAGCAACGCAGGCAACCCGTTGACTTCGGGCCAGACACCCCTCCTGACGTGCGACGTGTGGGAGCACGCCTATTACATAGACTATCGCAACGCCCGTCCCAAATACGTCGGATCATTCTGGAACATTGTCAATTGGAAATTCGTGGAGAGCAACTTCGGCTAGCGGATTCCGTGTGTAACGACATTTGCGAGCGGTTGGCAGTTGCCGGTCGCTCGCGCTTTTCTCCCGGTTCAGCTTTTGGAACCACGACGGGCGTGTTGGCGACTACGAAAGGTATCGCCTTGCCATATGACCGGGATGCGGCAAGCGCTTATGCGAAGAACCAGTGGGCAGAAGCCCGAGCGTTGGCGCGGTGACACGCCGCGACGGCGGCTACCGGTCCTTGTAGAGCTTTTGATACTCGTGGCTGAACGAAGCGCCTCTATTCTTGTAGGCCGCCTCGAAAGAGATGTTCCGGGCGGAACGGGGCCACGCGAAGGTGTATTTGTTGTTGCGGACAACGATCTGTCCCCCGTCGCTTAAAGTGGCGCGGGCTACGATACCGTTTTTGGGAGTTATGTATATACGATCATCTACTTCCAGCTCGTAATTGGAAAAAACCTTGAAGATATTCTTATAGTTCGGCGCGGTCGCCCGGACGAAACCGTTCAGCGAATAGTTGACGAACTCGAGCCTGCGCTCCTTTACCGTAACTCCCTTTTTCTTTGCGTCCAGGATGAGCTTGTCGCTTCGCGCGGCCTCCTTAAGGTCTTCAAGATCCTTTTTTCTGTCGCGGCTTTTTGTGTGGCTCGATCCCAGATTTAACAATTCGATGGCAATTTCCCCGGAGCCGTCCTTGCCGATTTTCAATGAGAATTTTTCCTGGGCGTACTCCAAACCACAGCCGGAAATCACGAAAAAAACAAGCAGAGCAAGCGATAGAGGCGCCGCAGTTCGCACGGTAAGAAAAGACCCCGACCCCCTCATAAAATCACCATTAAATATACTCTGGACTGATTAAACAACCTCGCCAAACCCTACCACCACAGCCCGGCCCCTGAATGATACAATGAAACATGGCAGTCGCGCCACTAAATATTTGAATTTGACATGTTTAAATCACTTGACCATCTCTGCGACAGTGGCCTCAACGGCTTCGGCGAGCGCCTGGTGATTGTATCCCCCCTCAAGCACAGACACCACCCGTCCATGCCCAAGCCGCGAAGCCAGATCGAGTATTTTTCTGGCCATGGAGGCGTAACCGCTGGACGTAACAGACAACCCCCCCAGAAAATCATCCTTGTGTGCGTCAAACCCTGATGAGAGAAAAATAAATTCGGGCTCATATTTTCTCAGGGCCGGGATAATGTCATTATCGAACCTGTCGATAAAAGCCGAATCGCCATCCCCGGCCGACATCAGTATGTTCATGTTCGTTCCCACGGCGCCGGCGCCTCCGCGTTCCCGCTCCATCCCGGTGCCAGGATAATGGTATTCCTGGTGTAAAGAGACGTAGTAAACGGATGGATCGTTATAGAAAGCGTTTTGTGTTCCATTGCCATGATGCACGTCATAATCTATTATCGCCACCCTGCCGAGACCATGGGCGGCTCGGGCGTGACAGGCTCCGACGGCGACATTGTTAAACAGGCAAAACCCCATAGCCCTCGCGGATTCGGCGTGATGACCCGGAGGCCGGACGGGACAAAACGCGGTTGGAAAATCACCGTTCATTACCTTGTCGACCGCGGTTACCACAGCGCCCGCCGCCATGACCGCCGCATTATAAGACTCGCGGCAGATTATCGTGTCAGCGTCAAGGGACACGGTCCCTGCCCGGCATTGCTCCTCTACATGGCTGATATAGCCAGGGTCGTGCACCGCCTCCAACTGCGTGGAAGTGACGGGGAGGGGAGATGTCCATACGAGGGAATCTGCGAACTGCGACGACTTCAGGATGGATACAACAGCTTCGAGCCTGGCGCTGTTCTCCGGATGGGAGCCTGTGTCGTGCTCAAGAAAGATCGGGTCGAAGATAATGCCAGTTTTTCTCACGGACAAGCGCCATGGCGCAAAAAGGGAAATATAAAGGTTTAATCTATATACATAGCGCCCTCATCAACCCAACAGGAGGAGGACGCCCGATATATATCCAAACTCGCCTGGTAATTATGGAACTTCTCCACCGGAGAAGTTAGCTGCCGCAGGAGGGGCCTCAACCACCACCACTGGACATGTTATATAGCAAAACAACAAAAACGCCCATAATCAGCGCATCAACAAAAAACTGCTTCATAATTTTACCAAAATAAATTTTAACCGGCTATACAAGCCAGGATCATCGCGCTCAACCGAAGCCCGTGGGACCACATGAGCCAGAACCGGAAAACCCGGGAGAGCCGGAAGAAGCCGGGCTCGTCACAGACATTACTCTTTCGCCGGTTGGCTTTGCGCATTTGGGGCATTGGTTTGGCTTGTGAGCGTTGGCCAGGGAAGTCAGGTTTTCAAACGCATGACCGCATGCGGAACATATATATTCGTAGATAGGCATTTTGGTCTATTAAAGCTCCTTAATAATTCCATTGCTCACCTCATTATACCCTTAGATGCGACACGAGAGCAAATGGATCCATTTGTGGTAGTAAGTCAGTGGTCTGAACCCCTTGCTTTGGACATCAGCTCCGGTCATTTGAGTCACTGGATTTGAAGCCATAGTTGTTCATACTCCACCGGCGGCAGATAGCCCAACGC
>JAJRZK010000032.1 GCA_024275315.1 Nitrospirota bacterium | reverse complement strand
TATGTGGAGAGAAGCTTATTTTAATTCTTTATTGAGAATAAAAAAAGTCAATAAGGTTTTACAAAAAATCATTATGGGTGGTGCATAGCTTTGGAATCAAAAGACGACCTTTCCGGCGGGGCGGAAATATACAGGAAAATAGCTAAGGGCCTTAAAACCCTGAACGAGAGTTCGCTGGCGCTGGAGGTGTGCGAACGCGCGCTGAAAAAATACCCAAAAAACAGCGGCTTGTATATTCTCAAAGGCCAGATACAAATCGCCGTGTCAAGGAAGGAAGGCAGGGCGGACCTTTTGAAATCGGCCCTTGGCGAGTTGGAAAAAGCCTTGAAACTGGACCCGCAAAATTATCTGGCCAAAATCCTGGCGAGCCAGATACTTGTAAAAGGGAGAGCCTACAACAAGGCCAAAGCGTTGCTGAACGAAATTCTTGGCGTGTTGCCGGACGATGAAAAGGCGGTGGCTTTGCTTTCCCTGATAGAAAAAAACGCCAAGCCAAAAGCCAAGGTGGCCAAACCTCCACGAAAACCGCCAGGCGCGCCTGCGGGCGTTTCGCCAAAACCGGAGGATAAGCCCGCAGAAGAGACACTCGCCGAAACCGCGCCTGAGGAACCCGATGACAAAATGACCACAGCGCCTTCCATCCACGACACCGCAGATGAAATAAAACCGGACGATCGGACAGCTACGGAAAAAATGGGCGACACAGAGCCAGACAGCGATCAATGGATAATTGACGACAACATGGTAATCGAATCCGTCGATGAGAGCGACAACAACGCTCACGTCGAAAACATGGTCGCAAAACTTACAATGTTCAGCCGGCTGGATGGCCTTGAGGCGATCTTCCTGATTGATTCGAACGGCCAACCGATCAAAACGATCAACAAAGCGAAGCTGGACGAAAATATTATACCTTCGCTGATTTTTAACTTGTTCAAGGTTTCCGTCGCAGGTATGCGCAGGACGGGGCACGGGAGCTTTCAGCGGGGGACGCTGGTGTCGCCCTTTGGCGTTATTGTCATAGCGAACGCATTTTACGCCACGCTGGCGTGCGTTGTGGACACCGAATCGAACCTCGCCGCGGTTGAAACGCGAATTCAACGATACCTGGATGAAGTGACGACATGATGGGAACGCTTAAAGCCTCGTTAAACGTCCTTTGCAACAACGAAAACGTCAGGGGCGTCGTCGTGATAACCAAGGACGGCATGGTCATAGAATCGAACATGGATGACACGCTCTCAGCGGAGGCGCTCGGGGCGTTTATGTCCCAGATCGCGCTCACGATAAAAAACTCACTTTCCGGCCTTGGATATAATGATTTTACGCGCTATGTGATACAATCCAATCAATGCAAGATCTACCTGGTCGATCTGGGCAAGTCTGTGCTTATATTGATTACGGACATAGAGATAGACTCGGGAAAGATTAACGTCGCCCTGTATCAGGCGGCCAACGAAATTAAAAAGACATGGCGGCTTGATGTCTAGGGGTTGCCGAGTTGCAAAAGAGATAATTAATGCAGATTAATTACGCAAAAAAAGAGGTGTCATGCAAGCTAGTCTATTATGGGCCCGGCATGAGCGGCAAGACTACAAACCTGGAGATCATTCACGAGAAGGTACCGGACCAGAACAAGGGGGAAATGACCTCCATCGCCACCGAGGGCGACCGCACGCTTTTTTTCGATTTTCTGCCCCTTGATCTTGGGCGGGTTCGGGGAATGACCACAAAGTTCCAACTTTACACCGTCCCCGGTCAGATTTATTACGCGTCCACACGAAAGCTTGTGTTGCAAGGCGCCGACGGTGTTATTTTCGTGGCCGACTCTCAGGAGGAAAAGCTCGCCGAAAACATCGAATCGTTCAAGGATCTCGAGGACAACCTGGCTGAATACGGGGTAAAAATAGACGAGGTGCCCTTGGTCATACAGTGGAACAAGCGCGACCTCCCCACCGCCATGGACGTAGAAGAGCTCGAAGCGAAAGTCAACACTGTCAACGCCGCTACGACCACCGCTATCGCCGCCACCGGCGAGGGCGTGCTTAACACCCTGAAATTGGCGGCGTCGCTTGTGTTAGACAGGCTTAACGCCAAGACTCCCGGCGCTGACATGGCCGCCCCCAAGGCGGAGGATAAGAAAGAGCCGAAACCTGAGGTATACGTAGCCAAGGTAAACAAGGACGGAATTTCACGCTCGTACTTTAACCAGTATTGCCAGGTGCAATACCGGCTATCATCAAAAACCGATTCTGTCGATGATTTTAAAAAGTTCACTCTGGATGAAAAAAAGAAGTTGCTTGAATCCCTGATCAACTACGTACTGTTGCTACAGGACGCCAAAAAGCGCAATATTCAGGCGTCCAAAGCTGAAATCGACACGCAGATAAACACCTTCACCAAAAAGCTTTCAAGCGGCAAATCGCTGGAGCAATACCTCAAGGACCGCAAGCTGAGCCTGGACAACCTGCGTAACGAAGCGACAAAAAACATAATCATAGGGAAAATAATCAAGGAGGTAATCCCGAACCTGAACGCCAGGCTGAAAATAAAGGAATCCGAGGTTCAGAATTTTTACAGCACCAACCAGGACAAGTTTGGCGATAAGGATATCGACGCGGCCAAACCCGCGGTTTTAGCCGCGATAAAAAACGCCAGGAAAAGAGAATTGCTGAGCGAGTTTTACAACAAGCTCGGCAGGGAAACCAATATTCAGATATTCCATGAAAAACTTTAAACGAATCTGAAAGTTAGCATGAAGGACGATCATTTACGGCAAAGACGGCTGGTTTACTACAAGGAAGACCTTGACCAAATAGAAAAGTTGCTAGATGAGTTTCTAAAGCTTTCTAACGCCAAAGGATCATTCCTCATCGACAAGGAGGGGCATCTTGTCACCCAGAGGGGGGCTGTCCAGCAGATCAACCCGGAAACCCTGTCCGCCCTTGTCGCCGGTGCGTTCGCGGCCACCAAAGAGCTTGCCAAACTCCTTGGCGAAACCGAGTTTTCCGTCATGTTCCACCAGGGGACTACGGACCATATCCACATATCAATCGTAGGGAACCGCGCCATTACGGCTACCATTTTCGATGAGAAAACCACCGTTGGAATGGTCAACCTTTACTCTAAAGAATTAAACACCAAGCTTGAGAAGATATTCGATATAGCCGCCAGGCGGGTTGTCAAAGAACAGCAGATGGAACCCGACTATTCTGAATCGGTAAAGGACAAGCTTGACAACATGTTTGAAGACTGATTGCACAGTTTCATTGGACTAAAGGGATTTTTCCATTCACTCCATGAAGAGCGCCCCGTCATTTGTCAGCCTTTTTTTTTCCGCGTTTCTGTGTTTTGTCACCGTCATTGACGCCAGTGGCGGCCCTGCTGTAAACGAGCAATCCCTCCCCGTCAACAGGATAAGGGAGGGCAACCTGCTGTCCAACCGTGAACTGGCCAACGCCCTCGACCGGTGGGTCAAGGCGATAGAAAACGGAAACCGTATCGATGCGATAGAGCAGACGGACCATATCAGGGATATAATGAAAATGCTGGGGACCACCGACCTGATCCCCGCGTCTGACCTTTGCATAGCCGTCGGAAGAGCCTCCATGGCCAGGGGCGACATGGAAGGAGCCACGCTGGCCGGACATAATGCCACCCTTTTTGCGCCAAACCATCCCGACGCCTATTTTTTCCTGGCGGACGCATTATTTAAAAAGGACAAAAAAAATATCAACAGCGCCCTGTATTCGCTTGTCACCGGGTTGAAGGTGACCATGGCCGACCGTATCGAGCGAGAGAGCTTTCTGGGTAGCGCCTTGAAATATGTCATTGTCAACCTGATTATTACGTTCCTGGTTACCTTCCTGGCGCTTTTGACAGTTTATTACCGGGCTCTTTTCGCTGACATAGCTTCGTTTCTGCCGTCGAATCCCGAGAGCTATTGGAGGGTCATCGCCGGGTTGATGGTTGTACTCGCGCCTTTGGCCATAGGGGGCTGGCTCGTGTTCATTCTCGTGTTGCCGCTCTTGCTCTGGCCATATTTGCAAAACAGCAGCCGTGTAATTGTCGCCCTGTTCGCGGCCCTGGTGTTCAGCGGGCCGTACGCGGTCAACCAGATGGCCAAGGGTGTTACAATCAGATCGGACGACACGTTCAGGGCTTTGTACCTTCTTTCTGGCAACACATGGGATTACGAAACAAAGACCGCGCTTGAAAAGGAGCTGAAAGCAGACCCTGACAACACGCTGATCTCCTTTGCCCTGGGCCTGCTTAACAACCTGCGCAAAAACAAGGAAGCCTCCATAGCGGCTTATGACACCATATTGCGGGCGAATCCCAACGATGTGCGGGCGCTCGTTAACAAGGGAAACGTCTATTTCGCCGCCAAGGAGTGGGATAATGCGGCGGCTATGTACAAAGAAGCCATCAAGATCAATGACAATTCTGTAGAGGCGCATTACAACTTGTCAAAGGCGTACACGGAAATGTTCGCCAACAAGGATTCTGACGCGGAGTACCAGAAAGCGCGATCCATAGACCCGAAAAGGACAGACAGCTTCCGCGCCCAGGCGATCGACAATCCCGACAGGAAGGTGATAAATTTTACGATCACCTCCGATGATTTGAAAAACTATGAAAGGAACCTGGCGCACAATGTCTCCGTGGTCTCCAATGGGATGTGGGACAAGTATTTCGGGGTGATCACGCAGGACATTTACCAGGCCATGACCAGCGCGTTTGTCATACTTATGGGAGCTTCGCTGTTCTTGTGGCAACGGCGAATACCACACTACATGTGCTCTTCGTGCGGAACAGCTTTTTGTCCGCCGATACATCTTTCCTCCACGGCTCCAAAATGCAACCAGTGCGTCGCGGCCCAAAGCTCCAGGGCCGGAGTCTCCAGCGCCAAGAAGGACAAGAAACGCAAAGAAATAATAGAATTCAAAAACCGGCGTTCGCAAATCGCCAGCCTGCTGGACCGGCTGGCGCCCGGGATAGGCAGGACCTGGTTTCTGGACACGGCGGTGGGGTTTGCGCTGACGGCTGTCACCATCTCTATCCTGGTCTATTCCGTAATGACCATTTTTGAAGATATAATCGTGCAGGAATCGTCACCGGCTCTGGTGGCTCAGAACCACGTGATTTTTCTTGGAATGGCCGTGGTTTACTGGATTGTCATGAACACAGCTTTCAAGCGGGATTTTTTCTGATATGGCTCTAAAGGGTAGCCTGGACGACTTTAACATCGTAAACATCCTCCAGATGATAAAGCTGGAGGGCAAGACCGGTCGGCTGACAATCACCGACGGCGACAAACTGGTGAGAATCACCTTCGACCAGGGCAACATCATTTACGCCGAAGCCGACCCCCAGAGGGACGAGGCCAGAATAGAGGCCTGCCTTTTGAGCAACTCGTTTATCACGTCACAACAGTGGGCGGAGGTCAGAAAAGAGCATGACGACAAGCTCAAGCCATACTGGGAAATCCTCGCGAAAAAGCTGAATTCGCAAGCGTTGCTGGAGCTTATCAACCGCCAGGTCATAGACAATGTCTACTACGCCCTGCGATGGAAAAAGGGAACATACGAGTTTTCGCCCATCAAATCCCTTAAATACAACCAAAAGGTCATGCGCCCCATGGATGTCGACGGACTGCTCATGGAGGGGTGCCGCATCGCGGACGAGTGGTCCCGCATTACGGTGTCAATGCCACCTTTGGACACCTTTATCGAGAAAAATATTCTCGGTGAGGGCGAGGAGGACGACTCTCTTAACGTTTCGGCGCAACCGCCGGAGCAGGCGGGGGATTATAAATCGTCGCTGGAATACGAAATTCTCACTTCCCGGGGCATTAACATCAGCGACAAGGAGGTGGCGGTACTGTCCGTCACCGGTAGCGGGAAAACCATTCGCGAGCTGATGGATTCGGCCAGGCAGGGCCATTTCGACACACTCAACGCGATCCAGTCCCTGTTGCAGTCCGCTGTCCTGAAAGCCACCGCCAAAAAGAAAAAAACCATGGTCTCGCTGGACCATACAGGCTATACGACACAGCTTGTTACGATAGCGATTCTCCTCGCCGTGTTCGCGGGGGGGATATACTGGCAGTTCACAATGTTGCCCAAATCATTTGAAATACAAAAAGCCGGCGATATCAAGGTCAAACGGGCGCAGGTGGTCGCCGACCTCAAAAAAATAGAAAAAGGGATGAAAACCTACCTGGCCCTGACCCGCAAGTTTCCCGATAATCTGCAAACGATGGTGAACTCCGGCGTGTTGCTCAGCGGAGAGCTTATAGACCCGTGGAGCCACGTGTACCGGCTTGAATACACGAAAAACAAAAAGCGGTTTTCCCTCTACTCTCGCGGGCCGGACGAAGTGCTTACCACGGACAACATATACCTGCGTTGACAAAGGCGCCTTGTTCATCTCACCTCAATCCGTCATGGACGCCATGATTTCTATCCGTCATACAGCACAACCATGAGAGCGATTATTATCATCATCGTGGCAATTCTGGCTTTGGGCTACTTTCTCCGCGCCAGGCCGGGAGGAGCGAGGGGACCATCCGGCAAAATGTCTGCGGATGGTTCCCATGACATGGCGCAAGATCCCGTATGCGGAAAATTCGTGCCTGTCGCCGAGGCGGTGGTTCGCAGGCCGGATGGACAGGTTCGCTACTATTGCAGCGACGATTGCGCCCTGAGAGACTCGTGAAACCCTCCATAGCGTTGCTGGTCGTGTCCGACAGGGCGCACAAGGGACAGCGGCAGGATGGGTGTGAGACCGCCATACGGGCTTTTCTTAGACGCAATGGTCATACGTTGGCGGAGGTTGCGGTGACGCCGGACGAGATGGACTCTATCCGGTCCACCCTTGCCAGGTGGGCGGATGAGAAGCGATATCACCTGGCGCTCACCGCTGGCGGCACCGGTGTGTCGCCCAGAGACATAACGCCAGAAGCCACATCGCCCCTGCTCGACAGGGAATTGCCGGGAGTGCCGGAGGCGATGAGGGTGGCGTCGATGAAAATCACACCATACGCAGCCCTGTCAAGAGGTGTGGCCGGGTTTCGTGGCGGCTGTATGATTGTAAATCTCCCCGGCAATCCGAAAGCGGCGGTGGAAAACCTTGAAACCGTTTTCCCGGCGCTGCTTCACGGCATAGCCAAGGCCCATGGCGACATGTCCGACTGTGTCCCGCCGCCCGCCTGATTTTTCTTCAGCGTCACTCCGATGATTTATTCTTTTATGGTAGCGGTCCTGGTCATCGCCGCCATCATAGGGCCGCAATGGTGGGCGCAATACGTCATCAGCCGTTACAGCGTCCCATTGGAGGCTCTTCCCGGCACCGGCGGGGAGTTGGCGCGACATCTTCTTAAGATCCACAGGATAGAGGATGTGACCGTCGAGCCTGCGCCTGCGGGCGATCCGCCCGTGGGCGACCACTACGACCCCCTCTCAAAGACCGTGAGGCTCACCGAGAAAGTTCTGGACGGAAAATCGCTGACCGCTGTGGCGGTGGCGGCCCATGAAGTTGGCCACGCCATCCAGGACCACGAGGGGTACGCCCCCCTGAAAATCCGTACGGCGATGGTGGGGGCGATCGCGATGGCCGAAAAGCTCGGCTCCGTGGCGATGCTGACGCTGCCCGTTGTCACGATGCTGACCCGCTCCCCCGCAGCGGGC
This sequence comes from Nitrospirota bacterium, assembly GCA_024275315.1. GTDB lineage: Bacteria > Nitrospinota_A > UBA7883 > UBA7883 > UBA7883 > JAJRZK01. The sequence goes on along the minus strand of JAJRZK010000032.1, from coordinate 24,292 downwards.
GCCCTCATGCTGGTGATAGGGCTGGCCAGCCTGGGTTTTGGAGTGATCGTCCATCTTGTCACTTTGCCGGTGGAATGGAACGCAAGCTTCGGCAGGGCGGCTCCCATGCTTGGCGAGGGTGGTTATATCGACGAATCGGAGGAGGGGGCGGTGCGCGAGATCTTGCGCGCATGCGCGTTGACGTACGTGTCCGGCTCCCTCGCCAGCCTCCTTAACGTATGGCGCTGGATCGCTATTCTCAGAAAATAGCGTCGCGCCGCCAGCTCGCACAAGGGCGGATGATCATTTTCCGGCCTGGTGTTCGGTCTCGATCTCTTTCAATCTCGCCCTGGCGTCTTCCACGGTTTTCAACCCGCATTCCAGAATTGTGTACCCGTCCCTGCGGCCGGAGGGAAACTTTACATCGACATCAAGGGCCAGCTTGCCGGTGGAGTTCACCTTGTAAATGCAATACGACATATCCAAACGCTCCTGAAGATGTGTGAATATTTGTTTTTAACTATATCACTGTCGTAATAACCTACTTTCAGCCGGGCTCGATGTCAAGACCGCCTTGGAGCATAGCGAGTCTCGAAACACCAGGGAAGCCATGTGGCGTCGCTCGCCGATCAGGATTATTTTCTGATACGTAAAAATCATTTATAATAGCGATGATTACAGGGTTTACAGGATTGGAGCCAATGAAAATCAGCGTCGTCATCCCATGCTACAACGAGCAGAACACCCTGCGAGACATTGTGGACACTATCCTGGCCCAGCCCCTGTGGGACACCTACCAGGCGGAGCTTATAATCGTGGATGACTGCTCCTCGGATAACACCGCCCAGGTGCTCGAAAAGCTGGCCGCAGAACGCGATTGCGTATTAAAAGCGCGGCACGAAACAAACATGGGCAAGGGAGCGGCCCTGCGAACTGGGTTTTCCATGGCGACGGGAGAAATCATCATCATCCAGGACGCGGACCTGGAATACGACCCTGCCGAATACCCGACTTTGCTCGAACCCATACTGGGCGAAAAAGCGGACGTGGTGTTCGGTAGCAGGTTTTTGGGAGGCAGGCCGCATCGTGTCCTTTTCTTCTGGCACCAGGTGGCCAACACGATGCTTACGCTATTGTCCAACATGGCTACAAACCTTAATTTAACCGATATGGAAACCTGCTATAAAGTCTTCCGGGCGGATGTTATCAGGAAGATCAGGATAAAGGAGAACCGGTTCGGGTTCGAGCCGGAGATTACGGCGAAAGTGGCGAGGCTGGGGGTGCCGATCTACGAGGTGGGAATCTCCTATTACGGCAGGACATATGACGAAGGCAAGAAGATCGGACTGCGCGACGCCATCCGCGCTCTTTACTGCATAATCAAATACAGGTTCACCGACTGACGATAAAAAAAGCCCCCGCGCCGTTTGGCGAAGGGGGCTTTTCTCAAGCCTGCTTGTGAAAGGATCATCCGGTCTCGGTGAAAGTCGTCTCCACGGTGCCAGACAAACAGCTACTGGCCGGAACGTCCGGATCGTTATAAATAAACGTGAACGTATCGTTGGTGGTATTCTCACATGTGGTGTCACAATCCATGGTGTACGCCCCGGTGAAAAGGTTTGAACCTGCCGAAACCGGCGTGAGCGTCACTGAATTACCGTTGGTCAATGTGCCAGGTCCGCTGATGTATACTGTCACACTTGTAGTGTTATCCAGCGACCTGTCCAGATCGTCCACTGTAACCGTAACGACCGCTGTGGTAGCGCCAGTAAGATTGGCCGACGCTGGTGTTATCGCGATCGTGCCGGCGGTGCATCCGGTGTTTATAGCGTAAATCACCGCGGTGGCGGTCTGCCCCTCGGAGTCCATGGCGTACAGAGTCCCGCCGCCCGCCGGTAAAGAGGAACTGGTAATCGGTTTTCTGGCGTCGAGCCATTCTATCGAAACCGTGAGTGTGTCGGGCCGTATATACAGGTTTAGCACATCCGGATGCGACACCCACCAGCTTATGGGCGCCAGCCCTCCGACCGCCTCGACCCACACTTTCTGGTTCTGGTCGTCATCCAGGACTATGGTGGATGGGAACAGGGCGAACGTGCCTGTCTCGAATGTGATCATCAGCCTGGCTTCCACCTCCAGCGAACGGGCGATAACCTCCTGTTTGCCGGCGTTGGCGCCAGCCGTCAGCACCGCTTTGGCCTTGCCGGTTTTGTCTGCCGTGTAGTATGTGAACCCGTCACTCTCCAGCGTGCCGCCTGTCCATGTTCCCCAACCGGCCGCTATGAAAAATCCAACGTAGGAGGAAAGATCGGATACCGTCGCCACGATCTCCAGAGTGTCCCTGCTGTTCGCCCGGACAATGGGAGACCCGTCGTCCGCGATGGTGGTGCTGTCTCCCCTCGGTCCTTCGTATGTAAGTGTCAGGCTCGGCCCGTCACCTCCGCCGGGTGGGTCGTTGTTGGTGACCTGCCCGCAACCGGTCTGGGCGACAGCGACCAGAAACATGTAGATAGCTGACATCACCATGCCGCCAAAAGTTAAACCTTTCCTTTTCCTCACAGCGCACTCACCTCCTTTGGGTTTGTCTGTTAATCGGCTTTTTCTTTTAATCATATTTGCTCCGTCGCAAAGCTTCACGAATCTCACTCCGCGTTATATCGCTTCTTATCTCGCATCGCCCAATTCCTTTTAGCAGTGCGAACCTTATCTTTCCCGCCCTGGCCTTTTTGTCGTGCTCCATGGCCCGGGCCAGATCATCTATCGCCAGCGCCCCGGGTATCGCCGCCGGCAGGCCCGACCTTTTCACCAGGTCCGTTATCCGGCGTACGTCCTTTTCCTCAAGACCGCCTTTCATCTGCGAAAGTATCGCGGCCACCGTCATGCCCATGGCCACCGCGTATCCGTGGGGATACCGTTTGTACCCCGTTACCGCCTCGATGGCGTGGCCCGCGGTGTGGCCGAAATTAAGTATCGCTCTTCGTCCTTTCTCCTTTTCATCTTCGGAAACCACGGCCGCCTTGATGCGGCACGATGTCCGAACCACCTCGATGGTTGTCTGCGCCTGAAGCCCGACCAGGGCTTCAATCTCCCTTTCCAGGAACCTGAAAAACTTCGCCGAGGCTATGCAGCCATATTTTATCACCTCTCCGACGCCGCAGAGGATCTCGCCCCTGGACAGGCTCTTCAGCGCCGATATATCCGCCAGCACCGCGCCTGGCTGGTAAAACGCTCCTATGAGGTTTTTACCTCTGGGGTGGTTAACCCCGGTTTTCCCGCCTACCGAGCTGTCCACCTGCGAAAGCAGGGTCGTGGGAACCTGAACCAGGTTCACACCGCGCATATACGTCGCCGCGGCGAATCCGGCGATATCGCCGATCACTCCGCCACCCAGCGCCACAACCGCGCTGTCCCGGTCGTACCTGCCGCGGACCAGCCGATCGTGAATTCTCGATACGGCGGCCATGGTCTTGTGCCTCTCGCCATCGGGCAAGAGCAACACCCCAACCTTGACACCAGCCTTTTCCAGGGCGCGTACCAGCCGCCGCCCGTACAGGCTGTCGACCTTCCTGTTCGTAACGACCAGGGCGTTGCGGGATATCCCGCTCACCGGGCCGCCGGCCTGGTCTATTACACCCGGGCCGATTATTATCCTGTAAGAGCGGGAGCCAAGCCTTACCCGCTCCGTCCTGTTCAAATCCCTGTATACCGCTTTATCAAATCGTTCCCCGCCGGCTACGCTCCGCCGTTGGCCAGCACCTGCACGGGGATGGTCAACACGGTGTCCTCGACTCCGCAGGTCAGGTACACGATACTGCCGGCGTTCCCCGTCACTGTCAGAACAGCGCTAGCCAGCCCGCCGGAATCGCTCGTGGCTGTGCCGGATGTCTCCGGCCCCACGATGGTCACCAGCACGCCTCCCGCCACGTTGCCGTTGCTGTCCCAGATCTGCACTGTAACCAGCACGGTTCCGTTGTTTTTGATCGTATGGGGTGTGACCGTTGCGTCGAAGTAATAGGAACTCGGCCATGACGGGCCCACAGGGCCCACAGTGTGCGAAGCCACCGTTTCCCCCCCCGACCCGCAACGTACCAGGATAAGGGGCGTCACAAGGAGAAGGATCAGTGTAAGTGTCTTTTTCCAGCTCATGAATTTGTTCATTTCCGTGTCCCTTTGATCTTACTCTATAACCTTCGGGGTAATAAAAATCAGTAGCTCCTCGCCGGTTTTGGACGTGGTCCTGTTTTTGAACAACCATCCCAGGATAGGAATTTTGCCCAAGCCGGGAACCCTGTTTTCCGACTTGTTTCCAGTGTCCTTGAACAGTCCGCCAATGACCGTCGTGTCACCGTCGGCCACCATAACTTCCGTAACGGCTTTCTTTGTGAATATAGGAGGAACTCCTCCGATGGCCTGGTCGAAATTGGGCTCGTCCTTGGACGTTTCAATCTCCAGGCGAATGTTTCTGTCTGGTGTGACATGGGGCGTAACCTTGAGCGACAAAGTCGCCTTTTTGAACTCTGTTTTCGTGCCGTCGGCCGATGTGGTCTGGTAGGGAACCTCCTGGCCGGACTCTATCAACGCTTCCTTGTTGTTCATTGTCGTGATTTTCGGCATGGATACAATCCTGCCGTTACCGGAATTTTCCATTACGGAAAGTTTCATGTCAAGAAGCGCGGTGCCGTTGACATGGCCCAGGGTCAGCCCGATCGCCCCTGTTGGCGAAGCGGATATGGGTAAATTCACCAGACTACCCCCCACATCCATGTTGTTCGGGGAGCCGCCAGCCCCGCCGGTCACGCCGATGGTGTTGGGAAAGTTGCTGTTCGTGACAGTATTGTACGCCCCGCCCCACTGGATGCCAAGCTGTCTGCCGAAATTGTGCGTGACCTCCACGATGCGGGCCTCTATGAGCACCTGAAGCTCCCTTTTGTCCAGCGCCGCGATCAGGTGCGCCATCTCGGAGAGCTTTTGCTTGGTGTCCTTGATGATCAAAGCGTTGGTGCGTTTGTTTATTTGTATGGTTCCGCGCTCTGACTTTATGGAATCCAGGTTGGATTTCAGGTCGCTGGCGCTTTCATAGTTGATCTCGAAAATCCTGGTGTACAGGCTTGCGATTTTCCTTTCCGTGGTCTGGAGCTTTTCCGCGGCCTCTTTTTCCTTCTGTATATCGTCAGCGGTGGAGACCCGGATGATGTTGCCTTCCTGTATCTTGTCGAGACCATTGTTTTTCAGGATGACCTCCAGCGCCTGATCCCACGGTACGTTTTTGAGCTTTATCGTGATCTCGCCCTTGACGGCGTCTGATGTGATCACGTTAAGCCCGGAGACATCCGCTATGATCCTGAGGATGTTATGGATGTCGGCTTTCTGGAAATCGAGGGATATCCTGGAGCCATGGTACTTGGCGTCGAACAGGTCCTTCTCCGTGGTGACCAGCTCTTCTTCACGCTTCTCATCCACCTTTGTAGACATCGCCAGCACGGCTTCATCACCTATGTCGAGCAATATCTTGTTGCCCTCGGCCATGATGTTGTACAACTGCATCTCCTCCAGGTTGATCACAACCTTGGAGATGGGTTTGTCCCCTCCGCTGAACTGGAACAGCGCCACGTTTTTCACCTTGGATTCGTCCAGGTTTACCTTTATCAGACGTTCTTTTCCAGAGGCTACCAGCGTCCCTGGCAGGTCCAGGGTGAGCCTGTTCAATTTTTCACGGGCGAGCAACTCGTATCCGACACCCGATCTGGACAGCGTAACCTCTACCCGGGACATGCCTTCTAGTTGCTTGAATTCAACGTTCTCAACCCAGGCAAAGTCAGACACCAGGTCGGTTACCGTCATGTTGTCCATGGGGGCGGGTTCACCCTCCGCGCTCTGGCCCGCGCTCGCGGGGCTTTCAGCGACTGCGTCTTCGGCCGGTGACGGTGTTTCACTGGGCTGGCTCTGGTCGGCCACGGCTCCGGAGCCTTTCGGCGATATGGATATGACAAGTTTCGACGGGTCGTCGTTGTTCAGCAGATAATCCACATCCTCCGATAAATCGATCTCTATCCGGGAATCGTTGGATTGCGGGAAATAAAGGGGCCGAAGGGTCATAACCGGGTCATTGTCGACAGAGATGGTGGATTGAAAGTTGGACATGTCTACCTTGGACATATCTACGATCAGCCTCATCGGCTCGCTCATTTTAAAAACGGTGTACTCGATGGGACCATCAGCTTTTATGGTCAAGTCCACAGCCTGGTCGCCGCCAGAGGTGGAAATGTCCAGAATATTAACAGTCGCCGCCTCACCCGTTGCAGACTGGGAGTCACTCCTCATAGACTTGTCGCTAGCGCATGAGGTAACAGCCAGCATCAAAGCGAGGAAGATGCAGATCGATCTGATTCTAATAATTTTCACTTGATCAACCCTCCTCAGGTCTGATTTTCAATATTGTTTCAGTTGGCTCGAAAACACCTCGCAAGGATCCCGGCTTGTGAATTTTTTCGAGGACAACCATTTCATCGGATCGAATCTCGATCACCCTCCCGCAACTCTTACCTAGATACATATTTTCCCTTACAGTGTATCCCTTGCCGTCGGGAGCTTCTATTAGCGCCATGGGTTTACCCTCGGCGCCGATAATGCCTGACAGTTTTAATGAGAGAAGCTCGTACGACTCGAGAAGATCCCTGGGCCTGTCTGGGTCGCACACTTCCCTTGATCCGCCTTCGACAGAGGCTTCCAGCGCTATTAAAGGCATGAAGGGGTCCCTTTTGCCGACTGCCGTGTATCTCCTGTCGCCGGGCGCTGTTTCCCCGGGCTTCTTTTCTTTCTCAAGCGTTCCCAACACTCCTTCAGCTTTACTTTTCTCCGCCACCACTTTAGGCTCCGCCTGCATCGGTATTTTCGCCGTACGGAACCACTTGTCGTTGGCGGCGAGCCTGTGCAGACGCCAGACCATCGGGTTTTTTTCGTCCCTTATCCAGGTTTCACCCCTTATCCTGGAGACCACAGGACTTCCATCTTCACCTCGGGCTTCTGTCCTGGTATAGGCTATCGTGGCCAGGTCTCCCTGGAGATTGATGGATTTTATCTTCGCGTCGTATAATTTGCGGCTCATGGTGAGGATGTCGACGAGTTCCTTGTCGCCAACCACCTTGTCTGAAAATGTTTTCGACAGAAGGTTTTTTACCACTATCTTGTTTTTTGTGGCTATCGCCACGCTCATGGCCTGGAACGAATCCCGGATGTTTTTCTTGTCGACCTCCGGGCCACCTTTCATAAAAGTGTTATAGCCGAAATATCCTACAACGGCTACCACACATATTACGATTACAAGTTTCGGTTTCATTCCTCTTTTTATCCTAATCCGGCCAGTTTTGACACTGCCGTGTTAAATGACTTTGCTATTTTCTTTTGCCCTTATGTTTTTTCTTCGATTTGCCCTTTTTACCCTTGCCGTTTTTCGTTTTTCTCTCCACGAAACGGTAGGTGGTGGCCACACAGTCGACTGTCAGGTTAGTGTATCCGGTTTTTCTCGACCCGCTTCTCATTTTGATGTTGTTTAAGGTGACAATCCGCTTCATGTGCGCGATTTCATCGAAAAACACCAGCAGATTGTGGAACCTTCCGGTAATTTGAAGGTTTACCGGCACTTCGGAATAATATTCCTTGCGCACCTCCCCCCGCGGTTTGAACTTGGTGAACTCCAGGCCGGACTGGGTGCCTATGTTGGATACCTGCTCTAACAGTTCCGGTATCTGCTTTTCCGTCGGGAGCTGTTTTGAAGCTTTTTTGAGGGCGACTTCGAGCTTTTTGATTTTCGCCTTCATCATGTTGAGCTTCTGGGCGTAACGACGGTTGTCCTCGACTTCTTTCTGAATCTTGGCGAGGTCCGCCCGGAGCTTGACAATTTGCTCGTCCTTGCCCTTGATGACAACAAAATAGAAGGCCCCCAGCACCAGCGCGACGATGGCGCCGACCGCGGCGAGGCGTTGCCACGTCGGGATAGGTATTATCCTGTCGTAGGGAAGCTTCTCGAAAAGTTTGTCCAGGTCCACTATTTTTCCTCTACACCCGTTTCAAGCAGACAGGTTGTTGAAAACAACACGGTTTCATTTATCTCTTCTTCCTTTTCTTTTTCGATTTTTTCTTTGCGCGCTCCAGTTTTTTCCTTTCCTCGGCCAGTTTCAGGCCCCGGGATGTCATGGTTCTTATGGAGAATTGCTTGATGGTTTCCTTGCCGAACTTTGCCTTGGTAATTTCTTTTAGATCCACTCTTCCGAAGTGCGGAGATTTTTCCAGATTCGTCATGAACTGGGCGATGGCGTTGTTGGAAAATGAGTATCCTTTGAGCGTTATCGAGCCACTACTATCCGCAAGGCTGTTTATCCAGATTTCAGGCGGCATAAGCTTGTTAAGCGCGTCATAATATTCTGTGGGACCGCGCTTGATTTTTTTCAGATGATCGATGGCTTTTAAGATGGCCTTGACACGGCGTTCGCGAGCTTCCATCTTGGAAACTTCGGCGCGGATTTTTTTCTGTCGATCCAGCTCCTGCTTGGCTGAGACGATTTTTTTGTTCGTGTTGGATATCTGTACCGACTTCACCTGCCACCAGAAACCGCAAAACACAAAAGCGGCGACAATGACCAGCGCGCCCATTATGAACTGTTGCTGGATTATCAGCCGGTCTTTCGCCTGGCGGTCCGCCAGCAGGTTGATCCTGATCATTTGTCGTCCAGCTTCCGTACGGCAAGCCCTATAGCCACCACCGCCATGGGACCGTAAGTTTCTATGTAGTCCGGATCAAAGGTTTTAGGGTTGGCCCGGATGTTCCTGAACGGGTTTATAATACTGCAGTCAAGCCCCATCTCCTTGCCGATAAGGGTGTCTATACCCTCCATCATGGCGGTCCCACCGCATATGTACAAACGCCTCACCTGGCTATCGGAAGTGCGCTGGAACATGTCTATGGTGTTTTTCAACTCGCCGCATATCTCTACAACCGCCGATTTTATATGGGGTATGATATCTTTTTTGTCTCTCGATTCATCCATCTGACCGAGTTTCAGGTTCTCGGCGTCCCGGAATCCTACGTTGAGGTTTTTCTGTATCGATTCGGTCACAGTGTTTCCACCTACCGGTATGTCCCTCGTGTAGGCGGTGACACCGTTTTCGATTATGTTGACATTGGTGCTTGACGCTCCGATATTGATCAGGGCGAACGTGTCGTCCTCGTTCAGGCCATATGACACTTCATACCCGTTTTCCAGGGCGAACACGTCGAGGTCCACCAGCGTGGGTTTCAGCCCAGCCTGCGTCATTATTTCGCTTTGTTCCTGGATGATGTTTTTTTTCGCCGCCACAAGCAAAACATCCATCTGGCGGTCTTCATCTTCGGAGACTTTCTCCCCTTTCTTGGGGATTTCGCCTTCGGCTTTTACTATTTGAAAGTCGACGTTGACTTCGTCTATGTCAAAGGGTATATATTGCTCCGCTTCCTGCTGGATAGATTCGGCGAGGTCGTCCTCGCTCATCAAAGGCACTGTTATTTTCTTGATTATCACCGACTGGCCGGAAATGGAAAAGGCGCAGTGCTTGTACGCACCCAGTTTTTCAGATTTTATCAGGTTCTTGATAGCTTCAGATATGGCGGTTGGATTTTCCACCTCTCCGTCGACGATCGTATCGGGTGGCAGGGAGACCATGCCGAAATTGGCCAGCTCGTATCCCCGCTTGGTCTGCTTCAGGAGAGCCACCTTTACGGAGTTCGAGCCAATGTCAATTCCCAAAAAGGGTTTTTCACCAAATCCAAACACCACTCGCCTCTATAAATGGTTTGAAAAAATCAATTCTCATCATAGAAAACGCCGTCTCTCTCCCCAAGGTTGAGATCCAGCGCCATCAGAATTTTCCTTTTTGTGTCGAGCCTGCAAAAAAAGCCTTTTTCGACCCGATCAATAGTCTGTACGGAAAGCCCGGTTTTACGAGCAAGCTCGGCTTTGCTCATCATCTTCGATTCGCGAATCTTACGGACATTGTTCTTTTGCCTTCGTCCCTTGGAAGACATCAAGATTTCCCCACAGCAAAAAAGATTATTGACACGTTATTGTAGTGAATTATGGGTAACTGTATATCAATTAAATATAGTTGTCAACAATTTATTCTAATTTCTGTTTAATTAATTATATATTACACTATATTGATATTTCATATTAAATAGTTATAAATAATTAAATTTAAATATAAATTAAATATGGATAATAGCATATAAGCATATAATAATTAATATTAATTATGTTGAACTAGGGGGCTTTAAAGCGCTCTGAAATGGCATTCCCCCTGTTGGAGGTCCGCTATGGCTATTGTGGGGCGTCCTTTGATCCACCCGCACGCTTCGCCGGGATTTACAACCAAAGCGCCGTTCTTTTTCTCAAAAAACGTCTGGTGAGTATGCCCAAATACGATCAGGTCATAATCTCCGGCGTCTGTGAAGGATCGCAGATTGTCAGGCTCGTGCAACATCGCGATAGACACCTCCCCGATCGCGCAGGACCTGGGCCGGTCATAAAGATCCCAATCGTTGTCATTGAACATTTTCATCAGACCGGTTTTTTCTCCATCGTTGTTTCCGTAAACCGCGTACACTGGAGGCTTGAGAGCCGTCAGGGGTCTCAGCGAAAACGGTGACACAAAATCGCCGCAGTGCAAGACTGCGTCCAGGTTTTCGGAGTTGAATATCTCAACCGCCTTTTTAATCATCGGTATCCTGTCGTGAGAGTCTGATATTATTCCAAACCGCATTTTTGGTATCCCATCGTATTATGGTTTCCTCTTTCTCCGCTCGGCATACAGGGGACCAAGCGCCTTGTTCGCTATCCATCGAATAACCGGAACGCAAACCGCGTCCCCGAATCCAAACAAGCCGTCGTTCTGGCTACCGGGAATTTTGTATTCGTCGTCCACTCCCTGCAGTCGGGCGCATTCCCTGGCTGTCAGCCCCCTGGCCATCACATTTCCTTTGCCAGCCGCCAACAGAATCTGTTTGGACGACCCTCCCCGGGGCGGCCGAAGGCAACCCGCCACACGGTCTTTCCTGATTTCCGCCCGCACAACACCATCACGCACCCGCCTGTATACTGTACGATAACTTCTGTCGTCACCAAGCATAAGCGTATCTACAACCTTGGCGTGAGCCAGGTTCATCTGCGACACCAGCCTGGTGACTTCGCTTTTGTCCCACCATTTTACGTTACCGTCGGGTTCTAGTATATCCTCCAGTGTAATTTCGTGATTTTCAGGTGGCGCTGGAATATCGTTAAAGGACCAGCGAATATTCGCCGCGCGTTCCACAACCCTTGTTAACGACCCTGGCTTGAGCCTGGAATCCCGACGCTCAAAAAACCTTATCCCCGCAGATTTGCCGGAAGATCGCACGCCGATGATAAACAGCCTTTTCCTGCTTTGCGGAACAAACCAGCGGGCGTCCGCGATGAACATATCCACCCGATAACCGATATCGTTGAGAGCCGTCAGCGCTCTGCCTATGTCTGCGCCGTCATGCGACGTCAGCAAACCCGGAACGTTCTCCAGCAGGATAAGACCCGGCCTGGCACCGCCCATTTTTCTCATAAGTCGTATAAAACTGTAGAACGAACCCGACTGGCCGCCGGAAAGGCCCCTTCGCATGCCAGCCAGGGACAGGTCCGTACAGGGGAAAGAGGCCGTGGCAAGCTCTATTTCAGGCACGTCGGAGGGTTTGAGCTTTTCTATATCACTCTCGTATAGATGATCCTCCATAAAATTTTTTTTGTACATGGCGGCCTTTTTCGGATCGTTATCATTGGCGAAAACGCATTTCCACCCGACCTGCTCAAGGCCCAGCCTCACCAGCCCCACACCCGCAAAGAACTCGGCAAAACATGGAGATCCCATGCGCTTGTTCACCTTGGCCTGCGGCGGCGCACTATGCGGGCTATTTTCCCGATCGCCCAGTCGGCGCGTTTGTACACATCGCTTTCCCACACCCGAATCACCTGCCACCCCGCCTTTTTAAGCTTCTGGTTGTTTAACCGGTCCCGCTCCATGTTCCGCCGGATTTTGGCGATCCAATATGACCGGTTACGCACGCCCTCGAATTGGCTTTCAAGGCTGTCAAACCCACGAAGCCGCCACTGGTTGCCATGCCAGTAATCGCCGTCGACAAATACGGCTATCCTGGCGGAGACGAACACTATATCGGGCTGACCCGGAAGCTTGCTGTAATGCAACCTGTACCGCAATCCCATTGCGCTGAGTCCCCTGCGCAAAACCAGTTCTGGTGTCGTGTTTGAGTGTTTGACAGCAGACATGGCTCTGGAAACGATTTTTTCGTCACGTGGCATAACCGCAGGATATCATGAAAACCTGTGCGCACACATGCACATTTTTGAGCATATGACAAAGGCAATGCGATTGATTCAGTCCCTTACGCAGGCCGTCTCGACGCTCTGGAACTTATGCCGATGGCTATGCAATATGTGCTGGGTAGAAACAAGAAAAAGCTCCGGAAAATGTTGATATTAGACCCAGAACTGCTTAATTTAGCATCAGGAGCACTATTTCGTTATGATTCTTGAGCTGCATTTGAAGCGTACGAGTGGGGGCGAGGGAGTGTTGGTTTGGGATACCGAAACAGGGGAGTTGGCCGGATTTGAAGCAGAAGCGATAACCAAAAAAGCCGAGGCCGACCGCAAACGGGGGTTTTCGCAAAACAGCATAACCGGGCTGTATGCCGAGGGTGACCCGTTCCATGATCCGGCTGTAATGGGAGTGCTGCTTTCGGATTTGGCGTTTACTCTGCCGGAACAAATACTTAAGTATATGCCCGAACCCGAGCCGGGAATAGACGAGAAGGATTGCGGAGACGTTAAAATTATTTATTAACGCCGATCCCGAAATTCCCATCTACAATTCGAACCATGAGCGTTCGATTTGTACGGAAAGTTCCAAAATCCAGCTTGTGGTATTCGACGGGCGCCAGCTTTGCGTCCACCGCTCCTGCCAACGACAACGAATCCCATACCATTAAAAGGCGTGGCTTATACCGGCGCGCAGATCAGCGATCTGTTTCCCGGGAAAACCGTCATCGATTTATCCAGCCGTCGAGCTTGCCTGAATCGTCGGCTAATTGACCTGGCCCTGCCTTTCGGAAGACAGAGAGCCGGCCCCTCTCATTATGATGGCCGCCACGAAGGTGGCCACACAAAGGATCGCAAAAGCGACGCTGGCATGGTCCGTCACAAACCATCCAGCCATGACTCCCCCCACAAACGTTCCAGAAAACTGGCTCAGATTGAACACTCCTATTATGGCCCCTTTACGCGCCGGATCGGCCAGTTTTGACACCGCCGCTGGCAACGTCGCCTCCAGGACTGAAAATCCGCTGAAAAACAGGGCGAACCCTATAAGCACCGTCCATATCCCGTGGGCCACGCACAAAATGGCAAACGCCGCAGTCAACGCGAGCAGTGAGCCGGTTATGACACCTCTTGCGGCTCCACCGTCAGCCTTCCTGGATGATACCATCATGGCCACCCCACCCATCACGCTCAGCGGCAGGTAGATCATCCACAAATGGCTCATTTCAAAAGTCTCCGAAATCCTGAGCGGGATAATAAAAAACGTGGTGATCATGCATACATTCACCAAAAAGCCCGTTATGTTCAACCGTGTTTGGTCCGGCGAAGCGGCGGCCTTGAACACGTCGAAAGGATTCAGGTCAAAATCGTTGCGGGCATGATTATTTTCCGGCGCTTCGGCGAGCTTCCACACCGTGATATACACACCCACCAGCGACAACCCCGCGGAGAGCCAGAACAAAAACGCGACACCGGCCACACCGCCGATCATCGGTCCGATTATCATCCCCGTGACAATCCCGGCTCCTATGGCGATACCCATGAACGCCATGGCCATGTTCCGTCGTGAACCGGCCGTCAAATCGGATATCCAGGCGAAGCACGCAGAAGCGATGGCGCCGCCACCCTGGAGAAATCGGGCGGCGATGAGAATATATATGTTGGTCGTTATAGCGGCCATAACACTGCCAACCCCGAACAGCAAAAGACCACCGGCCACAACCGGCTTCCTGCCGAACCTGTCGGACATGTATCCAAAGGGAATTTGCAATAAAGCCTGGGTAAGCCCGTATATCCCGAACGCGACCCCTGCAAGTAGTGGTGTCGAACCGGGTAATGCTATGGCGTATACGGAAAAGACAGGTATGATCATTGACAGCCCAAGCATTCTCAGCCCAATCACAACAGACAGACCCGCGATGGATATTTTCTCTTGAGCGCTAAAACCCGGGTTCTTCATTACAGATCAACTCATCCTGATTCAAAGTTTAATCAGGCATGATAACGGAGAATGGCGTGAATCCAAATAAATAATCATGATCGTTTCCATTGAACGACACCCCTGATTCGTCATTTAACCTTGTAAACATAAATGACTCTATTTTCCGTGTACATGCCAATAATTGCCCCTGCATTACCATTTCGTGACTGCGTCAAATACCAGACAATATATAACTAATTGAAAACAAAGCTATAATCACACAACCATATTGTATTGGATTTTGGCGCCAAAAATGCTTTCTTTATCCGGCAGGAGAATTAATCATGAATGGAAAAACGTTGGAAGCCGATTTCGGTTGTTGCTATCCCGAGTTGGAAAGCATTTTTTATGACGAGGCGAAACGCATCGCCGTGGATGAAAACGAGGCTATAAGGCTGACCAGCGAGGCAGTGAGGCATTTTCTGGACCACTACCGCAAATACAAAAGCCACAAGCCCCCCCCCCAGGGCTGACGGTTATCCCGCTCGCAGGTTATACGCTTTTGTTAAGGACCTTTACAATAGCCAGGCCGAACTCTCTCGCCGCGGCAGGGCCAGCTCCGGTGATAACGAAACCGGAAACAACAACAGGACAGTTCTTGTAGATCGCCCCATGCTCTCTTAACACCTTGATTGATTCTGGCGACTTGTATACAGTCGCCTCGATCCCGCGTAACAACCCGGCTTTAGCCACCGCCACACAGCCCAGGCAAATCCCGGCCACAACCTTGCCCATCGCGTGATGTCGCCTCAGGATTTCGCGCAACCTGGCGTTGTCCCAGAGGCGCCCCGGCGCCCCCGATCCGCCCACGACAACTACAGCGTCATAGTTTTCACCTGCGACATCGGCCAGGCTTTTATCCACATTTTCCACATGCCCGAGCATACCCTCAAGACTTCCCGTCCTGGTCGAAGCCACCATCACCTCCACACCGTTTCTTTCCAGCGCCTGTTTGGTGTGGTTCAGCTCTTCGTCGCGATACTTTTCCGGTGAGATCACCAATAGCGCCCGGAGCTTCGTGTTTTGCATGTCAATTTCCCTGTCGATGCGGAAGTCGAAGCTACATTTTTATTTTCAGGGTTTTGGCGATTTCGGCGGCCTTTTTCGCATATTCGCTTTGAGGATGATCCCTGACTATCCTGGTAAACACCTTTGCGGCTTTTTTGTATGCCTGCTCCGCGTAGTAGCTCTCGCCCAGAAGGTATAAAGCTTCGGGTTGCTCGTCCGATCCTGGATACTTCGCCAGGAACTCGGTCAGCCGCTGTATCGCCGCCTGGTTTCGGTTGACTCTGCGATAATACCTTGCGATATGCATCTGGTTGCTCGCTATAAGCGAGATCATTTTGTTTTTCCGCTCCAGCGCGGCGGGCGCCAAAATGTGATCCGGATAATTATTGAGAAATTGACCGAATATTTCCACGGCCTTACTGGAGTTTGTCTGGTCGCGCTCGGCGGTGCTTGTGTCGTGATAATAGCTCATCGCCAGGTAAAACTGGGCTCTTGGAGTCAGAGTATCAAGCGGATAAAGCTCCACGAACCTCTCGTAATAAAGCACGGCTTCGAAATATGACTTGTCCTTGTACAGGGAATCTGCAAGGGCGATTATTCCCTGCTTCCTGAAGGGCGAGTCCGGATATTGCTCAACAAGTTTTCTGTATTTGTCGGTGGCCTGGGTATATCGCTCGCTGGCGTAATAAATGTTACCCCGGTCTACAAGAAGATTGTCCTCGCTGATCAATTCCTTGGTCTGGCAACCATAGCCCGCCGTCATGATGGAGACCAGGCCGGCTATCATCATCAGCCCTGTTGAAAATCGACCGATACTCACGAATGCTTGCCACAGGAAAAATTTTTGCTTTAACATATTACCATTTGTTTGCGTTGTTCTTGTATAATTCGCTTAATACCCGACACCATTTGGTCTCCGACGTTAATTAAACGAGAATACTACACAGTTTAAAACTGGAAGACGATTATTTTATGACCGGCGTCAATATGAAACAAATTAACCTGGCTGGAATTGTCGCCAACAACAAAAGCCCGCTGGCCAAAGAGGGCATTATAAAGCTGATAGCCCGCCTTGAGCAAATGGATGTCGAGTACATCATAGACAAGGATTCGGCCAGGATAATCGAAACAGACTCGGACATGTCCAAGTCCGACGTGGCGCAAAAAGCGGACATGATCGTGGTGCTGGGAGGTGACGGCACCATGTTGAGCGTGGCAAGACTGATGGAGGGCAGGGTGACACCTTTGCTCGGGGTGAACCTGGGTAGCTTGGGCTTTCTGACGGAGTTCACGTTTGATGAGATGGTCCCGGCGCTCGAGAAGGTGTTGTCCGGCGACTACGATTACGAAGACAGGATAATGCTTCAGGCGCACATCGTGCACGACGGGAAAAAAGGCGCGGCTCACATAGCCTTAAACGATATTGTGATATATCGCGGGCCTTTGGGCCACATGATAGATGTGCATGTAGAATCCAACGGGGTTTTCGTGAACGACTATATAGCCGACGGACTCATAATATCCACCCCCACCGGATCGACGGCGTACAACCTCTCTTCTGGCGGCCCGATAGTCTACCCCTCCCTGAACTCGATAATCATCAACCCAATCTGCTCCCATACCCTGTCCAACAGGCCCGTGGTTGTGCCTGACAATGTGGAGGTCGGGGTTTCGCTTTCCCCGGGTTTCACGGGAGAGGCTGTCGCCACTTTTGACGGGCAGGTCAGCTTTGGGCTAAATACACGGGCCAAAATCCTGATATCCAGATCAAGGGATGTAACAAGGATAATCCAGTCGCCATTTAAGAATTACTATGAGCGTCTGCGTGGTAAGTTAAAATGGGGAGACACCATTCGTGAAAAAGCTTTCTGAAAAATACCTTATCGGAACGACGGAAATCGCCCGCAAAACAATCCCGTTCATGTCCAAAAAGAGGATTCCCCTGTCACCGGACAACTACAGAGTATGGTTTGAATATTTTCGCGGCGGAATAAGGGAGCTGAACGAGGAGATCCATAAACTGCTGGCTACCAACACGCGGTTCGACGAAAAGCTTAACGAAGAGCTTTTCAACAAATTTTTTGAACCAAGGGTCACCGATGAAAGCGCGAAAAAGCTGAGAGAAGAAATGCAGGCGGTTAACGACGCCAGCCAGGCTTCGCAGAAGATCATAGAGCCGATAGCAAAAAGCCTGGAGGACCTGTCGGGGCACAATTTCTCGTACGGCGCCAAGCTCAACGACCTGGCCTCCCAGGCCACCGGGAACAACAGCATGGAAACGCTGAGCAAAATTATCGATACCCTGGTCAATGAGACAAAAGCGATATCAGCCGACAACCAAAGGATGAGCGGGGAGCTTAACGAGTCGTCACGCAATCTGGAGGAGCTCAGCCAGAAGCTTAAGGACGCTCGTATCGAGGCCAGGATAGACGACCTTACAGGTCTGCAAAACCGGCGCGCTTTCAATGAGGCGCTGACCCGGGAGATAGAACTTGTTGAAACCAACGGTGTGAAATCGTGCCTGTCGCTGATAGACATAGATGATTTTAAACGCATAAACGACACCTGCGGCCATTCGGCGGGCGACAGAGTGTTGCGTGAGATAGCCTGTATCTGCTCGGAAAACTTTGGTTCTCAGAACTTGATTTTCCGTTACGGGGGTGAAGAGTTCACCGTAATTTTGCAAAATACAAGCCTGCAAAGGAGCCTGTGGAAGCTGGAAAAACTCCGCCAGGAGATAGAGAGGTACATATTCAAAATCAACGACACTGTTCTGAATATCACCGTTTCCATAGGGTTGGCCAAGATCGATGTGGGACGGTCGGAAAGCGCATGCCAGAAAATAGCCGATGACGCCATGTACCTTGCGAAGAATTCCGGCAAAAACACTATCAAATCCGAGATCGACCTGAGGGAGGAGAATGCTTAGAGAGCTTCGAATTGTCGATTTCGCGATTATCGACGAGGCTCTCCTGGAGTTCGGCGATGGGTTCAACACCCTCACCGGCGAGACCGGCGCGGGAAAATCGATCCTGATCGAGGCGCTGGGTATAGCTTTGGGGGGCCGTTCCAGTGAAGAGATGATCCGATCCTCGTGCGACAGGGCCCTGGTGGAGGCCCGGTTCGACCTGACCGGATTGGACAAACTCGTCGGGTGGCTCAAGGATAACGGGTTCTACACCGGTGAAGAGATGATCGTCCGGCGGATAGTGTCCCGCACCGGCAGAAACAAGGCTTTTATAAACGGCTCGATGGCCACCGTTTCCCAGGTCAGTGCGGCGGGTGACCTGCTGGTGGATATCCATGGACAAAACGAGCACCAGACCCTGCTCGATCCGGCCTCTCACCTGCGCCTTTTGGACAGTTTCCTGGGCCTGGCTCCGCTCCGCGCCAGCTATGAACGTAAATTCAGGGAATTCAAATCCGCCCGGGACAAGCTCAACGGAGTTCTCGAGGGGCAAAAGGAGATGGAGCGCAGGATCGATCTGCTGAAACACCAGGTCGGGGAAATTGAGGCGGCTTGCCTTGCGCCCGGTGTGGACAGGGAGCTATCCATTGAAAAGTCGAAACTTAACAACGCGGAAAAGCTCCTGGAGCTTGCGGCGGCGATCGTGGACAATTTGGATGATAATGAGAACTCCGCCACAAGCCAGCTACAGAAATCCAGAAGATGGATCGAGCAGATGATTGAGATGGACGGCTCCCTGGCCCAGGCGGGGGAATCGTTGGCGTCTGCGCTGTTCGGGGTAGAGGAGGTGGCGGGGGAATTACGAAAATACGCGGAGGATATGGAGTCTGATCCGGCCAGGCTCGGCGAGGTGGACGATCGGCTCGACCTGATAGGAAAGCTCAAACGCAAATATGGTGACACGGTAGAGGAGATACTGGAGTTTCACGACAAAGCGGCGCGGGAGCTTGAATCTCTCGAATTCAACCGGGATCATCTGGATAAGTTGCACGATGAGGTCGACCGGCTGGGGCGCCAGTGCGCCGAGATTGCGTTGAAGCTTGACAGCAGGCGAGTGAAGGGGGCGGCCGATTTTTCTGTGGCCGCTCAAAAACAGCTTGGGGATTTGAATATGGAAGACGCCCAGGTTGTCCCGAGCTTCAGTTATGGCAAGACAGACGACGTGTACTGTGAGAAGAACGGAAACTTTACAGAACTTTTGCCCCACGGTATAGGGAATATGGAAATTTTATTCAGCGCAAACCCCGGAGAACCTGTCAAACCTTTGGCGAAAATCGCTTCCGGAGGCGAGATCAGCCGCTTGATGCTGGCTTTTAAAACCATAATCTCCAACGACCAGCCTGTCCCCGTGATGATTTTCGACGAGATAGACTCTGGCATGGGAGGCGTAACCGCGGACCGCCTCGGCGCAAAATTGAGAGATTTGGCAAAGTCGAGCCAGGTATTTTGCATCACCCACCTCCCGCAGGTGGCCCGTTACGCCCAAACGCATTTTCAGGTCGCAAAATCCGGATCGCGTGGGCGAACAACAGTATCCATTACAAAAATGGACAAAAAGGAGCGAGTGGCCGAACTTGCCAGGATGGCCGGGGGCTCCGGGGATGATCAGGCGTCGGCGGCTGCTGTTAAATGGGCCGAAAAAGCCCTGGCGGACGTTTCCGGCGATGGAGAGCCCTAACGCAGATGAGCCGGTTCCGTTGGGAGTGATATCCGTTTCCCGCAGGACAGACATACCCGCCTGGTATTCCGGCTGGTTCATGGACAAGGTTGACAAGGGTTATTGCCATGTCGCCAACCCTTTCAACGGCAAGGTGGAAATCGTCTCCCTCGCCCGGGAGGACGTAGACGCCATGGTATTCTGGTCGCGCAACTACAAGCCGGCGCTCCCGCATCTGCGACGTTTGTCAGATATGGGCTACCGGTTTTATTTTCAGTTCACCATAGTCGGATACCCACGGTTCATAGATTCCTACATCCCGTCTGCGCAAAGCGCGTGCCGGACCGCGCATGACCTGAACAGCGCTTTCGGGGATAGATCCGTAGTGTGGCGATATGATCCGATCATGCTCACTTCCATAACGCATGAAAAGTGGCACGTGACCAATTTTGAGAGGCTTTGCCGGCTCCTGGAAGGCGCCACCGACCAGTGCATAATATCATTTGTCGATTACTACAGGAAACTCGACCGGAACCTGTTCCCCCTGCTCGAAGACAGGGGCGTCAAGTATTTCAAACCGGAGCGAAAAACGCTGGACGAGCTGGCGGAGAAGCTCTGGCTAACCGCCTCTCGATACGGTATCAAGGTTACGGCGTGTTGTGAACCGGAGCTGAATTCAAGTCGTGTGACAAGCTCGTCGTGTATAGATCCCGGCAGGTTGCAGGACATAACAGGGAAGGAGCTGGATGGCGCCGTAACCCGCCCCACACGCAAAGGTTGCCTGTGCGCCGCCAGCAAGGATATCGGCGCCTACGACACGTGCCTGGCCCGTTGCGCCTATTGCTACGCCAACCGGTCTCACGCCAAAAACGTGGAAAACTACAGGGCCATCCCGGTGTCGAGTCCGTGCCTCAGCTCATGGGCAAAAACTCCCGGTTTGTAACAATCACCCGCTTGTCAGATCAGCTTTACCACGTTCATCTCTTTGCGGAGGTTGTCTACATATTCACGTATCTTGGATTGGGCCTGTTTACTTTTCAATCGTTGCTTGATTTTTTCCCTGGCCTTTTCAAACGGTGTGATCCCTTGGGGAATCCTTTTGAAAACCTTCAGAATATGGTAACCGAACCTGCTTTCCACGATCCCGGACACTTCCCCCGGTTCCAGGGTAAACGCCACTTCGGCCACTTCGGGGATAAGCTGGCGCCGGCTCAACTCCCCAAGATCCCCCCCTTTTTCCGCTGATCTTTTATCCTTGCTGTTTGCGCGGGCGAGTTCGCCAAAATCAGAGCCCTGTTTTATCTTTTCGAGTATGCCTTCGATTTTCACCTTTACTTTGGCTTTCTCCTCGTCAGTGGCGTTTTTATCGAACTTCAACAGGATATGGGCGCAATGAACCTTTTCCTCCGTTTCAAACTCCAATTGGTTCAAATCGTAGTAGTCACGCACCTGTTCATCCGTGATGGCGATTGCGTCCAGGATTTTCCGTCGCAACAGGGCCTGCACGCTCATGGTTTTGGCTATTTCCTTTTTCAGTTGATCGCGGGTCAACCCAAGACCTGCCAAAGCCTGGTCGAAATGTTTTTCATCGGGGAAATTCCCTTTCATCGACGCGAGCCGCTCTTCCACTTTCGAGCTGTCGATTATAATTCCATCCTTTCGGGCCTGGCGGGCCAGGGTCTCCGTGTTGATAATGTTTTCTATAATGCTCCCCTTGAGCTTGTCGAGCATCTGCTGGTTTATGGGTTTGCCGATTTTTTTCATATTGCGCTCAAACCCAGCGAGAGCCCGTACGTAAGATTCCTTGCTTACCGGAACTCCGTCTATTTTCGCTATGACTTCGGGGATGGATTCATAGTCTATCTTCACAGAAGCCACGTTTTTGGCTTCATGAGTTTTTGTTATCTTGGGAAGCGTGAAATCTTTGTCATCGTCGGAACCATCCCCCGGCGCGCTTTTATCGTTATAACCGGAATATATGTAAGCACCAGACCCAGACAGAAACGCAAGCGCAAGAACTATAATAACGACCTTTCGGCTCATGGTAACGTAATCTCCTGAAAATTGTTCCGCTTCAGTGTATCGCCAAGAGCTCCCAGTGGCAAGGAAAGGCGATAAAGTCCGAATGAATAACTTTCGAAACGCTTTCAGGATCCAGGCTATTTATGCTCGCTGATATGATCCGCCAGCTTGTTTGACACTTCGTTGAGCCTGCGGCGGGTGAGGCGGAGAATGTCAAACAGGATGTTGAACGCGGTTTGGGGCGAGTTGATCATCAGGTTCTTGAAATCTTTCTTCGGCAAGGACAAGGCTTTTGTGGGTTTTTCAGCCCGGATCAAAACCGTGGATTGAAAATCGGATGGCAACAGCGCTCCTTCCCCGACAATCTCGCCTCTTCCAAGCTTCGCTATTGACACACGGTCACCTTCGGCGCTGGTTTTTACAACCTCAACCTGCCCTTCGAAAATAAAATGAACGCAGTTCAAGGTCTCCTCCTCCCTTATCAACGGGTCTCCCGGGAGGTATTCACCATAAACCATGTATTGCACCAGCCGCTTTTTTTCCTCGAAATCAAGAAAGGAAAATTGCGGAGCCGATTCCAGCATTTCTATTTTCACCAGCTTCGAGTCATCAGTCGTACCGTCGTTTCCCATGTCACACTCGCAGATAGTAATTGTATCGAAAAAAGCTTCCCGCGCCATTGAGCGATCCTGCCATGACCATTTTATGATCTTCAACACATATGGGCAAATTGTCAGAAGCTGGAGATTGCAATAAGAATACCATATAGGGGCAATGCTTGCCACAACTATCGCCTGATATATCAATAAGTTATATAACCGGTCAGGTCAGCGCGATATAAATCCCCTCATTATTTGGGTGTTATATCCCATTTTTGTTGGAGATCAGGATATAAAAACGCTGTAAAACTGTAAAACCGCAAAAGAGTTGTCAGCAAACCGGATTTTCGCTTTTTACGGGTTATCCACAGGTTTCTGTTGTAACGAAAAATGACTGGCGAGAGTGTAAATCTCCCTGTTTTAGTACCACGTTAATTTGATGTCAGCCGCCTCTTTGAGCCCTTCCCATTTCTTGATCCAGCATTATGCGACTTTTCTGGCTTCAATGGCTGGCTGTTTTTCCTTGGCAGCCAGCATAAATTCCTTTGGCGTTTTATGGCCCAATGCCGAGTGTGGCCGAAACTCATTATAGTCCTTTTGCCATACTTCTATCTTTCGCCGGGCATCTTCGAGCGATAAAAACCAGTTGGCATTCAGACATTCATCTCTAAAACTTCCGTTGAACGACTCGATAAAGGCGTTATCAGATTAAGCGTTATCAGCTTCCGTCATGAGGCTGTATGTTGAATACCCGTTTGGATATGATACGTACATTTTGAACCCGGAAGTTTCCCCCGGCGACAGAACATCGCGATCGCTGTAAGTAAAATCTGTCTCCACAACGTTTCCGTCTGAATTGTAAAGCGTGGCGAGTATCTTGATGAACTTCTTACTCCGATCTGAATTATTTTTAACCTCACCTGTGATAACGAGTGTTCCAATTGAATTTGTATAGCTGCTGTGGCTTAAAACCTCGATTTTATGATCGGTAAAGCTGCCGACGCTTCCTTCGACACTTAGTGTGTAGTTTTTTGCATCATAGCCATTGGATGTATAAATTTTAAACGGCGATTTGCCCCCGCCCAAGGGGATCACATCCAGATCAGCATATGTGTAATCTGTATCGATTACACTAGCTTCCGCTTTAAGTGATTTTGGATTTGGAAGGACTTTTGCGAGGTAGGCCCTCCCGGCGCTGTCGTAAAGGGTCACGAATATCTTAACGAATTCAGCATCATAATTCGTGTTGTTCTGCACCTCCCCAACGATGACTCTTGTGCCAATTGAATTGATGTATGTGGAATGACTAAGGATATCGAGCGAACCGGAGGGGGAAACAGTGTCCGTGGTTCCTGCAACATCCTCTATTCCTCCTCCGCAACCACAAGCCGTGATTACGATAACCAGCGTAAATGCCATTGCCAGCCTTGCCACTCTCATCTCTCCCTCCCTCGAAAAATTATCTTTGTGCAACGGGAGGATAAATCCTGTTTGTGACAGTGCAGGTCACTTTCTAAATAAATGGCCGACAAATTGTGACCTCATATGTCACAAATGGACTGAACCCTTCGGGCTGGACAGGTCGGGTAGATATTTGAGAGATTGGAGTGAAGCCCCATAAAAGGAGGTTTTATTCTATGAGATCGAGAAGGAAGTTTTCAAACGCGTTCAAGCGTCAGGTTGTGGAAGAGC
>JAJRZK010000031.1 GCA_024275315.1 Nitrospirota bacterium | reverse complement strand
GTAAACTGGCCTGCACCCCTGGTACTGGACATACCGGTTAAGCATTTGAGATATTGTGATGAAGCCCCATAAAGGAGGTTTTGTCCATGAGTTCAAGAAGGAAGTTTTCCAAGACGTTCAAACGCCAGGTGATCGAGGAGCTGCTTGCCGGCATATCCACGAAAGCCCAGCTCTGCCGCCGGCATGACATATCGTATAGCGTTCTTCAGCGATGGGAGCAGGCCTATGGCGAAGGCCGGCTGGATGAGGGGCCAAGCCCGGAACATCGCGAGCAAAGCCTCCGGATCGCCGAGTTGGAGCGGATGGTGGGCAAGCTTACGATGGAGAACGAGCTTCTAAAAAAAGCCGTGGCATCCACGGTATCGCAGAGAAACGCCGCTTCATCCAAGGACATCGTGAGCGGTTCGGGAGTGTCGCTGAAGCTTGCAAGGCGCTCAAAATGAGCCGGTCGACGTATTATTACAAGCCAAAGGAGAAACCATCGGAACAATGGCTGATCGGCCTGATCGAAAAGATCGTCGAGAAGCATTCCCGCTATGGTTACCGGCGTGTGACCGCCCAGCTTCGCCGTGACGGGGTCGTGGTCAACCACAAGCGTGTGCTGCGTATCATGCGCGAGAATAAGCTTACCTGTAAGGCCAGGAGGCGTTTTGTACGGACGACGGACAGCGCTTACGGCCTTCTCGTGTACCCGAACCTTTTGACCGACATCACGGTGACCGGGCCGAACCAGGTGTGGGTGGGCGACATCACCTATGTGCGGCTACCAGTGGGGTTTTGCTATCTGGCGGTTCTGCTGGATCTGTTTTCCCGGGTGGTGGTCGGGTATGCGATGTCCCGGCGTATAAACGCCGAGCTTTGTCTTGCGGCTCTGTGGGTGGCCCTGGAAAGACGCGGGAATGTGACCGGTTGCATCCATCATTCCGACCGTGGGGTTCAATACGCGTCGGGTGATTATATCGGTACGCTCAAGGACGCTGGGATGCTGATCAGCATGTCGCGCAAGGGCAATCCGTATGACAACGCCTCAGCCGAAAGTTTCATGGCGACCTACAAGCTCGAAGAAGTGTACGTGAATGAATATCAGGACTTCGAGGATGCGCTAAGCTCGACGGCGCATTTTATCGAGGTGGTGTACAATCGGAAACGGCTTCACTCGGCGCTGGGATATCTGCCGCCAGTGGAGTATGAACAACTGTGGCTTCAGATCCAGTGACTCAAATGGCAGGAACTGGTGTCCAAACCAAAGGGTTCAGCCCAAACCTTCCTGGTTAGTGCCACGCTAAATGGAAGTGTCCAGAGGTTTTGATCCGACCGATGACAAAGCAGTGGGTTACCGCAAATACTTTAGGTTATGAAACTTCAGAAGTGATTTTTTCAGTTTCTCCTCTGTAATCGCTCCCTGCTTGATAAGGATTTCTCCCAGTTTTGGCTTTATTTTTCCCTGCGCCTCCAGAATAGTCTTTATCTGATCGACAGTCAAAAAATCCATTATTCTGGCCGCCATGCCAAACTTGACGTTATTGACCAACTTTTTCTGCTTTTCCAGAACCTGCTCCACCTGCCCGGATGTGAGCAACCCAAGCGAAATCGCCACCTCGCCAAAAGTTTTGCCACCTATTTTCTGCTCATCAAGCGCCTTTTGCAACTGCTGGGAGCTTATAATCTTTTGCTTTACAAGAAAGTCGCCGAACAGCAAGTTGGCCAGCACCCTTTTGAGCTTGACAGCCACCGCCTCGGCGGAAAACGGTTTGATCATATACTCGTTCGCCCCGGCCTTAATAGCGGCTATAACGCTATCTTTTTTAGACCGGGCGGTGATCATAACCACATAGGTGTCCCGGAGCTTCTCATCCGCCCTGATTTTTTTGAGCAAGTCCAGCCCGCTCATTTTAGGCATGTTCCAATCAAGAAGCACAAGATCGAAAGATGACGAGGTCAGCTTTGTGAGGGCGGCTTCACCGTCGGCGGCTTCGTCCAGGGCCAGATATCTGTACACAGACAGCATTTTGTGCAACATCTGCCTGATTAAAGGCGAGTCATCGACTATGAGGACTTTGAAAGCGGCACTGTCCATAAATAAAGACTACAAAAAATATTTGCCTTTGAAATGATAAAGCCAATTTGATATATTCCACCCATGGCAAGGCCACCCAGGGTCGAATTCCCCCACGCTCTTTATCATATAACATCCAGGGGCAAAGGGGGCAGGGCAATCTTCATGAATGACGAAGACCGCTCCTTTTTTCTCAATACGCTCAAATCCACAAAAGACCGGTTCAACTGGATCTTGCACGCCTATTGCCTGATGGACAACCATTACCATTTGCTCGTGGAAACGCCCGACGCCAACCTGTCCAAAGGAATGCGCCAGATAAACGGAGTGTACACGCTTTGGTTTAACAGAATCCACAATCGCTCCGGCCCGATGTTTCAGGGACGGTTCAGGTCTGTTCCGGTGCAAAAGGGGAGATATCTTCTCGAAGTGGCGCGCTATATTGTCCTCAACCCCATCCGCACCCGCACCGTCGCGACACCGGAGCAATATCCCTGGACCAGCTATAACGGCGCCGCTGGGCTTAGGCGCCATCACCCCTGCCTGGATCCTGGATGGATACTCTCACAATTCGGATACAGGTAGACCATCGCCCGCAAGCGATACCAGATATTCATAAAAAGCGACACAGATGAAAGCCTTCTCCGGGAGAGCCTGCGGGAAACCCCGGCGATAGGTGACGAAGAGTTCAAAGAAAAAATAAAAACGCTCCTGCTTCGCAAAAACAGCGCAAGCCCGACGCTGTCCGATCGCATCGCCAACCGCCCGTCGTTGGAGGAACTGGCGCCTCCGGGCCTGACCAAAAAGGAGAGAAACCGGGCGGCGTCAACAGCGGTCGTCACCTGGGGGTACAGCCAAAAACAAGTCGCCCGACATATCGGAATCCATCACACAACGTTAAGCTTGATAATAAAAGAAGAGCTGGAGCGGCGATAGACGTATGCGGCTCGGGTAATGGCGTATTTATGTATCAGAGTAATATATTGTTATTGTTAATATTATCCTCATTTACTTCATGATCCGTACTTTTGTGATAACCGGAGATCCGGGGGATTGCTCCAAACATGGGCCGCACCGACGGAGATATCAAACACCTGGCATTAGCGTCAGGTGTTTGAAAAGGTGGGCTCGTCATCATGCCGCACTCGTGAAAAAGCAGAATACCTGTATCGGGATGACGTCTGTCCTGCCACTGATTTGAACTGCCACGGTACTATATACCTCTCTGATTTTTGCTAATTTCACCTGCCCGATATCGACGGAATTTTGGGGCAGGTGTTTGATCACGGAAAATATCGGACCAGCGGTTGCTGGGAGGCCTGGAGATATATCGGGCGTTGGCCAGACACCGGGGCTCCAAGTATCCGACCATTGCAGGGTCATGACCAGCGTTACCCGATCGATAACCGTTTTGATTATCTCCATGATAGTGGAGCCGCAACAGTGACCAGCCGCATGATGGTAGCGCCAAATATTTTTCGCGCTTTTGCTTAGTAGCCATCGTTACGGCGATGTGGGAAAGCCGGGCGACGAGAAAATGGATCAGCAGGTTCGAAACTGGAAATCCGTGTACAGGTTTGCAATTGAGTCGCCGACAGGACGCCGAAACCAACAGCAACGGCAGTTACACAGAATTATTTGCAGGCTCGTTATCCAGTATAAACATTGATATATGTCGATATCAATGTTTGCCTGATCTGCGGTAGTCGATACTCGCATTTACAGTTGGTCTTCCGGTAAGACGGTTACAGGATACTAGGCC
>JAJRZK010000030.1 GCA_024275315.1 Nitrospirota bacterium | reverse complement strand
GGACACCAGTTCCACCCCCAGTTTCTCCGCCGCGTCATGGCTTATGAAAGGGTCGAACGCTATAACCCGCATCTCCAGGCCATGGGCGCGCTTGACGACGATGGAGCCGATCCTGCCGATGCCCACCACCCCCAGGGTCTTCCCGAAAAGCTCCATCCCCATGAACTTTTTCTTTTCCCATTTCCCGGATCGCACAGACGCGGTGGCCTGCGGTATCATGCGGCTCATCGCCATCATCATGGAAATGGCGTGCTCGGCGGTGGTTGTGATGTTTCCCTCCGGGGTGTTCATCACAACGATACCCTTGGCCGAGGCGGCTGTCACATCTATATTGTCCACGCCAATCCCGGCGCGTCCTATTACTTTCAGGTTTTTCGCGGCCGCCAAAACTTCCGGCGTCACCTGGGTGGCGGAGCGGATGATCAGGCCGTCATAAGCCGGAATGGTTTCCAGCAGTTCCTCCGGGCTCATCCCGACCTTGACATCCACCTCGATACCAGGAGCGTCACGCAAAATCCGCACGCCGTTTTCCGATAGTTTATCGCTGACCAACACTTTCGCGACTGTCATCTTTATATCCCCTATACTTTTTCAACCGTGACGCCAAAGACAAGGCCCGCCCGGCCGCACAAATCATATCCGTTAATATCGTTCGCTGAGTATCTCCTGAGCCGCGGCCACACCCCGGCCCATTTGCATGGTGTGTCCCTGACCGGCCAGAGCCATATCAAGCGCACTAAGGGCCACTATCACGTCGAACGAATCAAAATACCCGAGATGGGCGATACGCACTATTTTGCCCTTCAGATGGTCCTGACCACCCGCGAACGTGACCCCATAGTTTTCACGCAGATCCTTTACCAGCTTCGCGCCATCCACACTCTCCGGAGTGTACACTCCCGTGGCGGAGTTGGCGGGGGATAGCGGGGCGAGGGGTTTTAGCCCCATGGCCGCGGTCCCGGACCGGACCGCCCTGGCGAGGGTGTCGTGCCGCTTGTACACATTGTCCAGCCCCTCCTCAAAAAGCATCCGGAGCACCTGGCGAAGACCTATCATAAGCGACACCGCCGGCGTGTACGCGGTCGTGTCCTTGGCGAGGTTGTCCCGTTCCTTGGCAAGGTCGAAATAGAAATGCGGGATATCGCAACTCTGACTTTTCGCCCAGGCCTTTTCCGAAAGAGATATCATGGCCAGCCCGGGAGGAAGCATCAACGCCTTTTGCGACCCGGTGACAAGAACATCTATCCCCCATTGATCCATCGGCATGTCCACGACACCGACGGACGTAATACCGTCGACGATGGTAAGCGTATCCGCGCCTGCCGTAAGCGCGGCGATCTCTTTTACCGGGTGCGCCACGGTGGTCGACGTCTCCGACCCCTGGGTGAGCACCGCCGAAATTCCCCGGTTTTTTTTCAGAGCTTCCTCCACCGCATCCACAGCGACAGCCTGCCCCCATTCCACGTTGATCCACTCCACTTTAAGGCCATAGCTCTGGGCGATCTTGCCCCACCGCTCGCCAAACTTGCCTCCGTTTACCACCAGCACGGTATCGCCGGGTTTGAAAATGTTGGTTATGGCGCTTTCCATCGCTCCGGTGCCGGACGAGGCGAGGGTAATCACCGGCTGGCTGGTTTTGAACAGCTTCTTCAGTCCCTCGGCGCACTCTGCGAAAATCGAGGAGAACTGTGTTGTCCTGTGGTGCATGATCGGCTTGGCCATTTCGAGCAGGACTTCTTCGGGGACCGGGGTCGGCCCGGGTGATATCAGGTAGCGTTTTTTCATCAGGTCGTAATTCTCCGTTTAATTTTGCGAAAGGCGGCACGGCGCCCTTTGCTCTATTAATGTTTTTATCAGTGCAACTCCGGGATTATAACGGCGGCGCTATCCGATTTCCACTACAACCGTTCCAGCCACCTTGTCGTGAAGGGCCTGGCGCCTGGAATTCAGCAGCGCCAGCAGGAACCCCAGGTACACGATGATGGAGCTTACATAATATCCGAGGCAACGGACAAACGAACGACCGTAGGAGATCCCGGCGCCACCCAGCGCCACAACCCGGATCCCGGCAAGCCTTTTTCCTATGGTCCCGCCAGTGGCCGTCAGGGTCGTAAAATAGGCCAGAAAGGTGATGGTTTGCAATAGCCATATCATCACGAGAAAAGTCCCGAGTCTGTCCGGATCCAGGTCTGAAATTTCCAAGCCGTGATACAACATACCCGCTTTTGCAATCGTCAGCGTGTATATGGCTATGATTGTATTGTCGATCAGATAAGCCAGAAACCGGCGGATAAACGAAGCGTATTTATACTCCGGTGGGGGATGCGGAGAAGCCGACGGGGCCGGGCGGTTTTCAAGATCAGGCCTTTCGATGGACGTCGACAGGGTCACCTAGCTTTGATCATGTTAAATCGTCATCACCAATCTGCAGATCAAGATCTCCCAGATCGATGTCAATATCTGAATCGGTGTCATCCTCGCCAAACAGGTCCTTGTCGTCCAGCGAAAGGTCTATATCGGCGAAATCGTCACCTTCGCCGGTTCCACCATCTTCATCGCTCCCATCTTCGACAACCAGGCCGGCGTCCGCCTCAATCTCAATCCCCGCATCGCTTTCGCTTTCTTCCGTTGCCAACCCTGAGTCCACCTCAACAGATGAGGCGCTGTCGTCGTCTGTGATGGAAAGGGCGCTGTCCTCATCAAGCGTGCCGAAATCAAGCCCCTCTTCTGCGCCAAGGTCCTCGCCAAGGCCGAGGCTGAACCCGCTGTCCGAGGCCAACGGCTCCGAATCGTCGGTTATGTCAAAGCTATCCTGGGGTTCGGTTTCCACCTCGCCCGTGTCCAGTTCTATCGATGAATCATCGATGGCTATTTCGTCGTCGGAGCTTTGCTCAACCTCAAACTCCATTTCCCCGGCCGAACCGTCCGTCTCGAAATCCACACCAACACTGTCTTCGGACGAGCTTTCCTCCTCCGTTTCCACATCCCCGAAAGCGTCGCCGTCAAAATCCACGGCCACAGATTCCTCCCCGTCGTCGGAAATGTCGTCACCAATATCGACAGACACATCTTCTCCTTCATCCGAAGTGTCCGTTCCAAAATCGATGGAAATATTGTCATCGCTTTCGCCAAACGAATCGCTCGATTCAACAAGCATATCTCCGCCATCAAAAGACATACCCCCTGTTGTCTCTTGTGAATCCGAGGTTGACGATGTGTCTACAAAAGTCAGGATGCCAAGGGATATCGGCTCAACAAAATCTATCCCGTGCCTTGATTTGTGCGCGGTAAGGTCCTTGGAACATTTCCGGCATGTGTCCAGAGAATCAAAGCTGACATAACTGCAATGAGGGCATTTCATATTTTTCCCAACCCCGAAAATTTAAATTGGCATAGTATTATGGATAAATTATCATATAAATAACACTAAACTGTCAATATGAATCAGCGTCAATTTAAATATATTCTGCTCTCCGCCGCTCTTCCTGTGGAATTGGCTCCTGTTTTGGAGAAAATCAGGACCGAAAGCTCGATTTCCGGGCCGGGACGAAAGTTATACATGGGGTCATGGCACGCCAGCCGCGTTATAGTTCTACAAACCGGTCTCGGATCGAAAAGGGCGGCGGATGCCGTGGAGTCTGTTCTTGATATTTTTGAAGTGACCAGAATATTGGTATTCGGCCTGGCCGGAGCGGTGGCGGCCAACCTGGCCGTTGGGACAATCGTGATACCGGACAAGGTGGCGAGCGTTGAAGACCTGGAGGAGAAGCTCCCGCTCGACCCGCTGGCGGTAAATGGTGGCGGCTTTCCTGAAGCCGCACATGGCGGATTACTGGCGCAGGTGAACCGCCCGTACGGCGTTGCAGATAAAATCGGGCTTAAAAAAGCCGGTGTCATATGCGTGGATATGGAGTCGCACGCAATCGCCGCGGTGGCAAAGCGGCGCGGTGTCAAAGTCAGCGTTGCCCGGTCCATATCCGATGACGCAGATTTCGATCTTGGATCCATGCGTCCAAAAAGCGATGGAGGGTTTGAATGGGCTGACCAGGCCGCCAGGGAGACTTTCGTAAGCGCCGCTAAAACAGCTTCCAATGCTATGGCCGGGTTTCTCGACGCTGTTTTCCATCAATCCACCACGGTCCATCGGTCAGAGACCGAGACGGACCTTTAACACAGAGCGATCCGCAGGATCAATGACTGGTATAATGACTCGAAAATTTTCGACCGTTTCAAGGGGAGCTATCGCAAGTGACCGGCAATGAGAGGCTCGGCGTTTATTGGGAGATAGCCTCCTCACTCAATAGGGTGCGCTCGGAACAATCGTTGAACGGCGCTCTCGAAAACATCCTGTCCAAAACGCTGGATTTTATCGGGTTGCCATGCGGGCTGATCCGGATAGAGGCGGGCGTCGGCAAGATAGATCTCGTGGCGGAAGTTGGAAACGGCGGGTGCATCCTCTGCTTTGAGGGTTTGGCCGCCCCGGACTGCGTTTGCAAAGAGGCGCTTTCCGGCGGCGCCGGCGCAGTGGGCAACACTGACGTGGTGGGCGACACCGACGTGGTGGGCGACACCGACGCGGTGGGCGACACCGGTGTGGTGGTCGTATCCGGAGACTTTAAGCGGCCCGAGTGCGACGAGGCCGGACTGTCGCAGGTGGTGTGCGCCCCCATCAGGGTTGACGGGAAAAACCGCGGAATTTTTTTCGCCGCGTCGCCACGAAAAACAGCCCCCTCCCGGGAAGCCATAAAGTTGATCGGTCTTGTTTGCGCAAGCATAGGCGATACGATAGACCGGGTATGGAGCGACAAAAAGGAGCGTCAGCGTAGCGCCGATATGGAGACCGTCAATACCATCGGCAGGCTGATAACGTCAAAGCTGACCCTAAAAGACATGGTCCGCGAGATCGTCTCGAAGCTTGGAAGCGTGCTGGAGACCGACGAGGTCAATGTGATACTCTACGACGAAACCAGGCGGGAGCTATCCTTTTTGGCCAGCTATTTCGCCAGCGGGTCCGGCCTGGATCGTCCGGAGGTGTACCCCATTTCCGATGGTATCAACAGTTGGATAATAAAAAACAGGCGCCCGTTGCTGATGACCCACGACACCGTGGCCGAATGCGCCAGGCTTGGCATCAGGCATGGAGGCCGGCCTGCCAAATCGTGGCTTGGGGCGCCGATGATATACAAGGACAAGATAGTCGGGGTTGTGTCCGTGCAGAGTTACAGCAAAACGGGGCTGTATGACCAGGATTCGGTGACGTTGATCGGCGCCGTCGCCAACCAGTGCGCCGTGGCGGTGGAAAACGCGCGCCTGTTCAAGGATGTAATAGCCCGTGAGGCGGAAAAAGAACGGCTCTATTTTTCGCTTACTCATGACCTCCTGTCGTTGATAAGCCCGGTGGCGGGGTTTGTGAAAATATTCAAGTCGCTTCCGCCGGAGACTCCGGAAGAGTCGAAACGCAACCTTGCAGACAACATTATCGCCGCGACAGATAAAATCACCCGTTTCGCTGAGGACATACTGGTATACGCAAAGATCAATTCCGGCAAGCTGGCCCTGGACATATCCCGGTGCGACGCGTACGCCCCCCTTGATTCCGCGGTGAGGGTATACCTGCCAGAGCTTGAGATGCGGAAAATATCGACGTTCGTAAACGGCCGGCCGATCACCATAAACGGAATCGACCGGCCGGATCCGATAATGGCGGACATGGACAAGGGCCAGATGGAGCGGGTGTTTATTAACTGCATAGGCAACGCTGTCAAACACGCCAGGTCGGAAATAAAAATAGATATCGAGGGATCCGACTCCAGGATAACGTGCAGGGTAAAAGACAACGGCGACGGAGTGGCTTGCGAGCTGTGCGACCAGCTTTTCGACGAGTTTTACCAGGCTGGAACGAAAAAAAAGGGCGTGGGCCTGGGGTTGCCATCGGTAAAAAAGATCATTCAGTTGCATGACGGGACAATACATATAGAATCAGACACGGGGGCCGGGTTTTCCATAGAGTTTTCGTGGCCCAGAACACTGGCTGACAGGCCCAGCTCCGGGCAGGCCAGGCAATCGGTGATATAGACAGGGGGAAAATGGCTGACAAAGGGCGAATACTGGTGGTCGACGACGACCTGAACACACTCAAGATGGTGGAGCAATTCCTGCTGCTGAAAAAGCATGACGTGACCACATGCCTTACTTTCCGCGACGCGATGGAGGAGATGGGCAAGGGCGAGTTTTCCGCGGCGTTCATCGACTATTTCATGCCAGACATCACCGGCCTGGAAATGATGAAAGCCCTGCACCAGGTGGACCCCAGCCTGCCGGTGATAATCCTGACCGCTTCGCGGGACATCAAGATCGCCGTGGAGACGATCAGGGAAGGCGCTTTTAATTTCCTGATAAAGCCTGTGGACCCGGACGAGATTTACATCAACCTCGGCAACGCGCTGAAAAACAGAAAACTGGAAAAGGAAAACCAGCGGCTCAAGCTCGATTTGAAAGACAAATACAGGTTCGACCACATCATAGGCAATTGCGGCCGGATGATGGAGGTGTTCGACCTTACCATGAGAGCCTCCAATGTCCGGTCCAATATTCTTATCACCGGAGATACCGGGTCCGGAAAGGAGCTTATCGCAAAGGCGATCCATTTCAACTCCGACAGGGCCAACGGCCCCTTTATCCGCGTAAACTGCTCTGCCCTGGCCGAATCACTGCTGGAATCGGAGCTTTTCGGAATAGAAAAAAACGTCGCCACCGGTGTTAACGCCAGGATGGGCAAGTTCGAGGCGGCCGACGGGGGGACGCTGTTTCTGGACGAAATAGGCGACATGGCCCAAAACACCCAGGCCAAAGTGCTGCGGGCCTTGCAGGAAAGGGAGATCGAGCGGGTGGGAAGCAACGTCCCTAAAAGGGTGGATATCAGGATCATCGCCGCCACCAATATCGACCTGAACAAGGCGGTGGAAGAGAAAAAATTCAGGCAAGACCTTTATTACCGGCTCAACGTGCTGGTGATACCGTTACCGAGGCTGGCCGACCGCCAGCAGGACATTCCGCAACTGATTGATCATTTTCTGGAAAAATATTGCGGGGAAAACAGCCTTGCGACAAAGAAAATATCCACCGAGGCGGTTGACAAGTTGTTATCGTACCATTGGCCGGGCAACGTTCGGGAACTGGAGAACATCGTGGAGCGGGCCGTGGTCATGTGCGATTCAGATACGGTGACAACCGATCACCTGCCCTCATACGTCCTGGACGGCGCGGGAGAGTCATCGAGCGTCCCCCCTGTCACCGGAAGGAACATGGATAGCCTGGTCAACGATTACGAGAGGCGGATCATAATCGCGGCCCTGGAAAGATGCGCCTGGAAACAGAACCGGGCCGCAACGGAGCTGGGAATAACGGAACGAAGCATATGGTACAAGATAAAAAAACTCGGGATTGACATAAAAAAATCCCGGCCGGAAGACACGCCCGGATGAGTTTTTCAATCATCTCCCGCCATACCCCGTAGCCGGGGTGATACTCCGCCTTTTTTCCCGAGGTTGACGCCAGCGTGAACAAGCTTGAAATATACCGGCTCAAAACCGTCCAATGGTTGTGGAAACGAAAGCTGGGACTGCGTATCGCCTTCAACCACTGGCGCGCGCGTCTGCGCAAAGCGGCTTTTTACGCGTTGATGATATTTTTCACCCTCGCGGTCATGGAGGGGTTTTCGGCCCTTTTTTTCCATTACACCTCCGACCGGTTCACTTTTTATGATTTCGACAATTACGTGGTTCCAGCGGGGCAGACATCGAAGCTGTCAAAATATTACGATCGTCAAATCGGATGGGTTAACCGTTACGACACGAAATACGGAGAGCGACCAAGGCCGGTAAAATACGACAAGGACATAATGGCCGTGTATGGCGACTCGTACACACATTGCGATCAGGTGACCCATTCTGAAACATGGCAAACGTACCTTGCAGAAATGATCGGCAAAAACATCTACAACTTCGGCGTGGGAGGATACGGGACAGACCAGGCGTACCTGCTGTTTAGGCGTAACCTGCCCCGGGTGACAACGAAGCTGGTTACGCTGGCCCTGATACAGGAAAACATTTGCAGAACCCTTAACGTGTACAGGCCGTTCTATTTTCCCAAAACCAACGGAACGATGACCAAGCCTCATTTTACGCTGTCTGAGAAGGGGGAGCTTGTACTTATTGAAAACCCGGTAAGAAACGAGCGGGAGCTGGAAAAACTCAGCGACCCCGACTTTATCAGGAAAATCGGCGCCGGCGACTATTGGTATAACCAGGCTGGATACCCGACCTTGTCCTTCCCGTACATGTCGATATTTTTTAACGGACATTTCTGGAGCCAGGTCCGCGTACTGCTCGGCGACAAGGTGATCGACGATATCACGCCACGCCCTTCAAACCATAACAGCCTGTGGAAATCCGGGCATTCCAGGCTCATGTTCGCACTGTTCGACAGGTTCGTAAAAGACACCGCCGCAGTGGGTTCTACGCCTGTGATACTGGTGATACCCACCATAGATGATAGCATGCACAGGTTTGGCACGGGGAAGAACCCGGAAAGTTTCGATATCATAATCAATTATTGCAAGACCATGGGCTACAATGTCTATAACGGTCTCGACGGCGTGATGGCCAGCGCGAAAACGGAGGGTGATATCCGGTCGTTGTACATAGGACACTTCTCCAGAAAAGGCAACCGGGCTCTGGCTCGAGGTTTTTTCGGCTACCTGAAAAGCAACGGGCTTATATAATCGATCAATCGACAACAAACAGGTATACGCATGGGAGAAAAAAACAGCCCCGGATACGTGGTGGAACTGCGCGAGCATGAAGGGCAGTACTATCTGTCCATACCGGAGCTTGGCGTAATCGTAAACGACACCTCGCTGGACTCGGCCTATATCAGGCTGGAAAAACAAAAAAAGGCCTTGCTTGAAAAATTCGCCGAGGCGGGCGAAAAGCCCCCAGCGCCACGCCAAATCCTCCGCCAGGACGCGTCGTTTTCCCTGGTTGGCGCGGGTGTCGTCATCGCGATTGCGCTGGCGGTCACTGTGGCCGTGTGGAAGGTCGTGGCCCCTGTGGACAGGCTGGCCACGGCGCTGACGAAAAACATCGAACCTGCGCTAAGTGGCGAAACGGCGAAGATGGTCGCGTCGGTGGAGGGGGTGCAAAGCGTCGCCAGGGAAATCGCGGAACATCTCAGGAAGAGCCTGTACAACAATTACTGGTCAAAAACCGCCGGTGGCAACGGGCATTATTATAAAGTGGCGCTAAAAACCGGCAAAGTCTCGTGGGAGGAGGCTTACCTGGAGGCGAAAAAAATGGGAGGACACCTTGCCACCATCACTAATGTGGCGGAAAACGATTTTGTCTTCAAATTGTTTGAAGGGCGCGACGAGTTCTGGACGGAGCACGGGCAGTACAGGCTGGGGCCATGGATCGGGGGTGTAAAAGAAGGTGGGCCGACAGAAGCCGGGCCATGGAAATGGGTCGACGGAGAACCCGTGGAGTACGCAAACTGGAGCCCAGGACATCCGGTCACCGGTCCCGCGAAAAATCTGGACAGGATAAACTTTTTTCAGGGCAACGAATGGATATCCACCCAGGGAGCCTATAAACTGAAATCGTTCGTGGTGGAATTCGATACCCTCGACTAAAAAAACCTTCTGCGCCGGTTCGGCGATATTACACCGTAATTTTTCCCTCCCACACGATCACGGCGCGGCCGATGAGAATTACACGGCCTCCCGCCAGCCGGAGCCGCAACGACCCGCCTCGCAAGGATAGTTGCCGTGCGTAAAATTCCGATTTTCCCAGCTTGGCGGACCAGTATGGCCCAAGCGCGCAATGGGCAGAACCTGTGACCGGATCTTCATCTATCCCCACCGGGGGCGCGAAAAACCTGGAAACAAAATCGGATTCCGCCCCTCTGGCGGTCACGATACAGCCCCGCATATTTATCGCCGCAAGCTTGGCTATATCAGGACAGAGCCCGGCGACGACAGTTTCGGACTCCACCTCCACAAGATAATCGGGTCCGGCCCTGACCGTTCCCACCGGATTTTCAACACCGAGCGCCACCAGCAGACCATCTGGCGCACGAGCCAGCTCCGGATCGATTCGCGGAAAATCAAGCTCCACACTGTCACCGGTTTTGCTTGCGGTAAGCTCGCCACTTCTCGTATGAAAGACGATCGACCGTCCGGAAATCTCCCCGCGACACCACAACACATGCGCCGCCGCCAGCGTGGCGTGTCCGCACAGGTCCACCTCTGTTGTCGGCGTAAACCATCTCAGGCCGTATCCGCCGGCGTTTCGGGGCAAAACAAACGCCGTCTCGGAAAGGTTCATCTCCATGGCCAGCGCCTGCATCCACCCGTCCGGTTTTTCCACGGAAAGCGCCACCACGGCCGCAGGGGCTCCTGCAAACGGCTTGTCCGTAAAAGCGTCTACACAGTAGATTCTCACAGCCGCTCCCTGCGGTTGACTACAAAGATATAATCAACGAATGGCCCACACCCGCCTGAGCGTTACCTGACCCGGACAGCGCGGGCGCGATGGGCTTTCGGAACTTTCTTATGGGATTTAACGTAATGCGCCCGCCCTTTCCTGTCCACCCATTTATAAAGCGGCCCGGTATACTTTACCGCCCGTTTGCGAAACTTCGCAGGCACGCCGGCAAGCCCCACGGCATAGTGGACAACACCTGCCCCGTCTATCCACCTATAATATACGGAGCCAGCTTTTTTCGGCCTGGGGTTTGACTTGTGGTAATGGTATCTGCCCGTTCTTTTGTTATAATGCCCACCTTTACCGTCGAGCCGGCCGGGATGGGACCACACCGCCACAGGCGCGAACACCAGGATCATCATAACCAGAAAAATCGATCTCATTGTCTCGTATCCCCTGTTACCTGTAATTGACAAATTGCATGTCGAAGTCGAACTCCTTCTCTTTCAACATCGATATCACAGCTTGCAGGTCGTCCCGTTTTTTTCCGGTCACCCGCACCTGGTCCTCCTGTATGGAAGCCTGCACCTTGAGTTTCATCCCCTTGATGAGCTTTACGATATCCTTGGCTTTATCTGTGGGTATCCCCTGTTGAAGAGTGATAACCTGCCTGGCCATGCCGCCCGCTCCATGTTCCGGATTCCCATATATCATGGCCTTGATCGGCACGTTTCGCCTGATAAGCTTGCTCTGGAGTATATCTATTATGGTTTTGAGCTGTGGTTCGCTGTCTCCGAGCAACGTTATGGTCATTTTTTTGGCATCCAGGTTGATCTCCGCTTTCGAGCCCTTGAAATCGTACCTCTGCTTTATTTCGGCCACCGCCTGGTTGACCGCGTTGCGCACCTCTGCCATATCCACATTGGACACTATGTCGAAAGTGGCGTCCTTAGCCATCTGATCCCCCCTTTCCACTCCGCCACAGGTCGTCAACCCCCGGCAGGGCGACCTGTCGCATTGAATTGATAAAATCGTCAAGCGGCATCGCACCCAGGTCTTCGCCTGTCCGAAGGCGAACCGCCACCTGTCCGGTTTCGGCCTCTTTCGCGCCAGCCACCAGCATATACGGAATTTTTCGCAGCTGGGCGTTGCGGATTTTTTTCTGGAGCCGTTCAGAGCTTAAGTCCGCTTCCACCCGCACACCTTCCCTTTTGAGCTTTTCAAAGACCGATTCGGCGTATCCGTTCTGAACATCGGTGATGGGCAAAACAGCGGCCTGCACAGGGGCGATCCACACGGGAAAAGCGCCCATGGTCTGCTCGATGAGAATGCCGATAAACCTCTCCAGCGACCCGAAAATAGCCCGATGCACCATTACGGGCGTATGCGTGGCCCCGTCGTCACCTATGTATTCCATCCCGAACCGGCCCGGCAGAAAAAAGTCGACCTGCACGGTTCCAAGTTGCCATTGGCGGCCGATGCAGTCTTTTACGTTAAACTCTATTTTCGGCCCGTAAAACGCCCCCTCGCCCTCCTTGATCTTGTACTCCAGCCCCTTGCGATCCAGAGCTTCTCTCAATATCCGTGTCGCCCTGTCCCACTCCTCCGGCTCCCCGATCGCTTTTTCGGGACGGGTGGCGATATAGATTACATACTCGCCGAACCCGAAATCCCGGTATACCTCGATGGTGTAATCGACGATATCGATGATCTCCCCGGTCAGATCGTCGACGCCGCAATATATATGCGCGTCGTCCTGGGTGAACGCCCGCACCCGGAACAGGCCGTGCAACACGCCGGACAACTCGTGGCGGTGGACCAGGCCGAACTCGGCGACTCTCATCGGCAGGTCGCGGTATGACCTGAGTTCCTCCTTGTACACCAACACCCCGCCGGGGCAGTTCATCGGCTTTATGGCGAATTGGCGGTCGTCCACGGTGGAAAAATACATGTTCTCCCGGTAATAATCGGTATGCCCCGATATCCTCCAGAGGTCCTCGATAAGCATGTGCGGGGTGTGTATCTCCACGTATCCGCGCTCTTCGTTTTTCTTTCTGCTGTAATCCACCAAGAGGTTGAATATCGTCCGGCCGGCTGGAAGCATGAAAGGGAACCCGGGACCTTCTTCGTGCCACGAAAACAGTTTCAGCCGCTTGCCGATGATGCGATGGTCACGTTTTTTAGCCTCCTCGAGCCTCCTGACGTAATCTTTCAACTCGTCCCTGGTTTCGAAACAGAGCCCGTACACCCGCTGGAGCGGCTCGTTTTTCGAATCGCCCAGCCAATACGCCCCCGCTATGCGATCTACCTTGAACGCTTTTATCTCCCTGGTGTTGGCCACGTGCGGACCCCGGCAAAGATCGACAAAATCTCCCTGCCGGTATGTGGATACCGTCGCCTCGTCCTTAAGCTGGTTTTCGATTGTCAACGTTTTGTATTTCTGGTTTTCAAAAAGCTTGAGAGCGTCTTCTCGTGATATTTCCTCCCGCACGAACTCGTGTTTTCCCTTGATGATTTGCTTCATGATCTTCTCGATCCTGGGCAGGTCGTCTTCGTGCAGGGAACCGCCGGGGATTTTCACGTCGTAATAAAACCCTTCGTCCGTCTCCGGACCATAGGCGAACTGGGCGTCCGGATAGAGGCGCTTTATCGCTTCGGCCATGACGTGGGCCGCCGAGTGACGCATCGCGTGGATATCTGTCATATATGGATCGCTCCGTTAAAAAAACTTGAAAACCGGCATTATAATTAAACTTTATGTGATTGTACCAATAATCATCATCGCCTTCACCAGAACATCACCAGAAAAACGCCCAAGCCGTCGCGCTCGCCTGACCGGGACTTTCCGGGTTGGGGTATGCTGGATGTGTCGCCTCGCCTGTCGCTGTTCATCGGAGAGTCCTTTTCGGGCCGGTTATCCAGCTTTTACAGGAGATCCACCGTTTCCATTTCCCCGGCGGGATAACTCCTGTAAAGAAAAGAGGGTTTTTTGTCGGACGCCTCCTTTTTCTTTTGCGAAACGGAGTATATGTATTGCCCAAACTCGACCTGCCTCCCCCTGGTGATCAGAAGAATCAGTTTCTGGATTTTCAACATGATATTTACACCGAAAAGCGCAACTTTGTTTGAGCTGTTCTTTTCAACATCCGCAGTGAAACACCTGGTGACATCAAATCCGCAGTGGTCAAGCAGTCGCTTTAGCTCCCTGATATTGTATTCCCGGTTGTGCCGCCCGTAGGGCCCGTAACCGGAATATTGATCGTAAATATTATTGCCCGCCAACATTCGATAAACATTCTCCGTCCTGTTTGCGTTGGGGGTGGTCACCACCAGGGTTCCGTCCTCTTTGAGGATTCTCCATATCTGGCGCAACGCGTGTACGGGATCAGACATCAGGTGTTCTATGGTCTCGCAAAACAGCACCACGTCGAAACTTTCATCTTCATAAGGGAAGCGGTCTTTTTCAACATTAAACTCATCGTAAGGTATCGTGATCCGCGTTTCCTCGTTCTCCCCCGCCA
Source organism: Nitrospirota bacterium (assembly GCA_024275315.1). Lineage (GTDB taxonomy): Bacteria > Nitrospinota_A > UBA7883 > UBA7883 > UBA7883 > JAJRZK01. The sequence goes on along the minus strand of JAJRZK010000030.1, from coordinate 46,094 downwards.
TCTTGCATGTGAGGCTCTGTTGCGCTTTCCTGTGGCCGTCAAACCCAAAATAATTCGCCGAAAACACTTCCATGCCCGTAAACCGCTTCAGTAGCATCGTGGTGAAATATGGAGCCGAACCAAGCTCCAGGCATTGTCCCCGCCGTTCCCGGACCAGGCTCCAGGTCTGCCAAATCGCACGTAATCCCTGCGGCAATATTCCATTAATTCATCCGCATCGGCTCCTTCCACCCGCACAGACAGCAAGAAACTGTAAAGCTCGTTTTCGGTCACGTTGGCAGGCAAAGGCAGATCCACGTCTTTGCGCTTATCTGACCTCATGTCCTCGTAAAGCCTTCCGCCTGCAAAGCTCACCAGGGGACCGGCCCCTTGCCCGGCCTGATGACCACCGGTTCCGCGCCGGTCACATCTATCACCGTAGACGGGTCCGACACCATCGGTCCGATCGAGATTATAATGTCTATTTTGCCGGAAAAATCGTTGGAAAGAGCGGCCGGATCCGTTAGCGGCTCGCCTCCCGCCAGGTTCACCGATGTGGAGATTATGGGATGGCCGATCATCTGTATGAGCCTGCTGCAAACCCGGTTATCGGGTATACGCACCCCGACCGTGTTACGTTTGCCCAGCATCTTTTTTGGTATACTTGTTTTGCGGGCGTCCAGGATAAAAGTGTATGGCCCGGGCAGGCATCGCCGGATAAGTTTATACGCCCAGTTGCTTACGAAAGCAAACTCGCTTATCTGGGAGATATTCTCGCATATAAAGGAAAACGGCTTGTTCGGATCCCTCTTTTTTATGGTATATATTCTGTGAATAGCGTCTCTGGAGTATATATCGCACCCCAGCCCGTAGATGGTGTCGGTGGGATAAACCATAACCGCCCCGGCAAGGGTCAGGCCGGCCGCTTCGCGCAGGAGCTTGTAGGACGGGTTTTCAAGGTCGATATGAAATGTTTTCACGTTTAAGGTTTCAAAAGGGCCAATACCGTACCATAATGCTTTATACACCAAAACAGGCATAATAGCCGAATTTCGGCGCCTTTGTTACCATCAATGAATCAACTTGCAACTTGTTCATATGCGCTCATAGCCCGATATGATATCCGTCATAATGATAAAAACCAATTTTCACTTTAAAATGTCCTTTTCTTGTGGCATTATCCGCAACTCTGCATGGATTGGCCGCAATCAGAGCAGACCATAGACCCTGTCAAATTAGGATATATTTTGCATATGAGTGACGGATTGAAGATAGTGGTTCTGATAAAGCAGGTGCCGGACACCAGCAGCGCCGCCGGTGTCAACCCCGACGGAACCGTGGACAGGGTCCGGGCAAGGAAAATGATGAATCCTTTCGACCAGTTCGCCCTGCAAAAAGCCATCGAAACCAGAAACGCCCATGGAGGGGAAATCATCGTCGTGTCGATGGGGCCGCCACCTGCCCTGGCGATTCTTCACGAAGCGTGTGAATACGGGGCGGACAAAGGATACCTGCTCAGCGACCGCCGTCTCGCCGCCTCGGACACCCTGGCCACCGCTTTCGCGCTTTTTAAGACCATCGAGTTTATAGGGAACGTCGACATCGTCTTCACCGGGCTCCAGACCACCGATGGCGACACCGCCCAGGTCGGACCGCAAATTGCCGAACGGCTCGATTTCCCACAGGTGACATATTGCGAAAAAATGAGCATAGAAGGCAGGACCATCCGGGCGTCGAGGATCATCGATGGCGGAATTCAACGGCTCGAGGTCGATATTCCTGCGCTGATCACAATAGCGAACTCCGCCTCCAGGCTCGAGCACAAAAGATTCTACAACGTCTACAGGACCAGGGAGCTTTTGCGCGACAAGCAAACCCTCGCCAAAACCGTGATGACCATAACCCTGGACAACATAGGCGCCGATCCGGCCAGGGTGGGGCTGATGGGATCGCCGACGGTTGTGGGCAAGACATGGAAACTGGGGGAAAAAGGGGGTTCGTGCAAGATGTTCCAGGGTGATTCCGCAAAACACGGGGTCGAAACGCTGATAGAATCTCTCTCCGAGGATGAACGGGGGATAGAGGAGTATGTGCTGTGAGTAAATACGGCGATGTCGCGGTGATAGCCGACCAGATACAAAACGACCTGCGCCCGGTGACGTTTGAATTGCTTGGAGCCGCCAACGATCTGGCGGAAAAGCTTGGCGTAAAGGTGCTGGCCATAGTGATGGGTCACGAGCTGGGGGAGATCCCACAGACACTGATCTATAATGGCGCTGACAAAGTCTACGTCGTGGACCAGCCGGAGTTGAAGGAATACTCCACCCTTCCATACCGGCGTGCGGCGATAGCGGTGCTGGAGTCGCTGGAGCGGCCGCCCCATATCGTGCTTTGTGGCGCCACCACCCTGGGCCGCGACCTGGCGCCGAGGATAGCCTCGTATTTTGAAACCGGCCTTACAGCCGATTGCACCGACCTGGATATCGGCGATTATGTGCACAAGGGCAAAGCCGATCCCACAAAAGTGGGAACATACCACAATTGCCTCTATTCGATCCGGCCCAGTTTCGGTGAAAGCCTCAAAGCCAGGATCATAGGCCCCTGGAAAAACCCGCAGATGGCAACCGCCAGAACGGGTGCGCTGGTCCCGTTCAAGACAGACACCACAAGGACCGGCAAAATCATCCGCGTGACAGCGAAATTTGAAGAAACCGATTTCCGGGTCAGAGTGATAGAAACAGCCCGGGAAGTGTCCGACGCGCTGGATCTTCTCAAGGCCAAAGTGATAGTAAGCGGAGGATTCGGCCTTGGCGGTCCCGAAGGATTTGACCTGGTGCGCGACCTGGCTTCGATTTTCGGCGAGTCGGCTGTTGGCTCGTCACGCAAGGCAGTCGATTCCGGATGGATTCCCTATTCGCACCAGGTGGGACAGACAGGCAAAACCGTCCGTCCCGCGCTTTATATCGCCCTCGGGATATCCGGAGCCATACAACACCGCGTGGGGATGAGCAACAGCGCAACAATAATCGCTGTCAATAAGGACGAAACGGCCCCGATTTTCCAATTCGCCCATTATGGTATCGTAGGGGATCTCTACGAGGTCGCCCCGTTGCTTAAGGAACATCTCAAGCAATCGATGTCAAATTGATTTTTGCAGGGTAAAACCGGGCAGACCCGAGAAAAACCACGGCATAGCCCACAGCCTGTTTTGATGGAGGTATGTAATTGTCTGAGCGTATAGAATACGATGTGTCACTGATCGGGGCCAGCCCTTCAAACCTGGCCCTGGCCCACAGGCTGGTCGAACTGGCTTCACGGCCTGTGCGCATCGCCATATTTGAAAAGGCGAAACAAATCGGCGGACACCTGCTGTCCGGCGCGGTATCCAACCCCAGGGTCATAAAAAAGCTTTTCCCGGACTGGGACAAGGGTGGGTTTCCGTTGCAGGGTATCTGCTCGGACAGTTATCTGAGCATGGTCGGTATACGCCGATGGGAGAATATTCCGAGGCTGTTAACGCCTTCATATTTCAAAAAAGAGGGGTACGCGATCCTCTGCATATCCGACATGGCGTCATACATGGCTGAAGAACTGCAAAAAAGAGCGGCTGAAAAAAATGGCGTGATCGTGGATATGTTTCCCGGATTCGCCGCGCAATCCATTGTTTTCGAAGGCGACCGGGTGATCGGGGTGAAGGTGGACAACTCCGATAACGGGGTTCGGGACATATGCCACGCCAAAGTGACTGTCTTCGGCGACAAGGGGTTTATATCCAGAGACCTGGTTTCAAAATACAACCTCAGGAAAAATCCGCAGGTTTACTCGGTGGGCGTAAAAGAAGTATGGAGCACGGAAAAAAGCTTTGAAGGAAAAGTCTGGCATATCCTGGGATATCCCCTGGCGCCGGGGCATCTCGGCGGTGGTTTTATATATGGCTGCAAAAACAACCAGCTTGTCATCGGCATGGTCATGGCCTGCGACTCCGCCAACCCGAACATGCGCCCTCCCCAGGTGTTGCAGGACCTGAAAAAACATCCATACGTCCAGGAGATGATCCGGGGCGGGAAACTGCTTAAGTACGGAGCCTCGATATTGCCGGAGGGTGGCTATTATTCGTTGCCGGACAAGTTCGCGGTAGATGGGGCGATGCTGGTCGGTGATGCGCTTGGCACGCTGGACGTAAAGCGTTTCTCCGGCGTGGACAAGGCCATGGAAAGCGGATACGTGGCCGCTTCCTCGGTATGGGAGGCGATAGAAAAAGACGACTTCACCCAAGGTACGCTCAACAGCTTTCAACCCCGCCTGATGTGCGGATGGGTGGGCGAAGAGCTCAGAGACGCTCGCTACTTCAAACGGGTGTTCGATGACTATCCCGAAATCCTCGGAAAGATGATACCGGACATGGTCAAATCGATCGACTCAGGCAAAGGCCCCGTCTGGGCCGGGGCGCAATTCGGCCTGTCTGATCCGCTAGGCTCCCTGAGGCTTTTGGGGGCGAGGAAAATGGTAGAGTCCCCTTCAGACAAGGGCCCGGCCATTTACAGGCCCGACAGAACCCATATCAACCCGAACTACAGTGAAACAAGTGCCATGCCTGAAGGGTTCGACCAGAGCGTCATATATTCAACCGCCGATGTCGTCTTCTACGCCCATACCCATTACGAGGAGGACAACAACCACATAGAAGAGTTCGACGCGAACGTGTGCGTGGATTGCATCGAAAAATTCGACGCCGCGGGGAAAGACACTCCGTGCGTCGGCGATTGTACGGCCGAAGTGCACCAGACCCTGGAAATAGACGGAAAACGGCGCCACGCGATGGCCCTGGAAAACTGTGTGCAGTGCACCACCTGCGAGATAGTCTGCCCGTTCGAGAATCTGAGGGTCAAGGCGGCGTTACACGGATACGGCCCCGACTTTTCCGGAATGTAGACAGGAATCACCGCAAAGCTCTTTTGTTTTGCGGCGGATATGGAGCCGACGGCGTGGGAAAAACCTCAGCCGGCCGCGTTTTTCACCGTGTAGGCCATCAGCCCGCCAGCGTCTATAAGCTCCTGCATGAAAGGGGGCACTGCTCCGGCCTGGTAGGTCTTGCCCTTGGTCTCGTTGACAATCACACCCGTGGCCAGGTCGACAGACAAGGTGTCCCCCGTATCGGCTTCCCTGGCCGCATCGGGGCATTCCATGATCGGTAGCCCCATGTTAAAAGAGTTGCGATAGAATATCCGCGCAAAATACTCCGCCACCACACAAGACACACCCGCGGCCTTTATTGCGATGGGAGCGTGCTCCCTGGACGATCCGCAACCGAAATTCGCCCCGCCAACGATTATATCGCCCTGCCCGACATTGTTGGCGAATGCGGGATCGGCGTCCTCCATGCAGTGGCTTGCAAGCTCTTTCGGATCGATGGTGTTCAAATACCGCGCGGGTATGATCACGTCGGTGTCTATGTTGTCCCCGAACTTCCAGGTTTTACCACTTATTTTCATCGGCCATGTCCTTCTGGTTTTGAAAAAAGCACTCCATTAATCGTAAATCCGGCTTCGGAATCGTCAACCGGCGTTTCTATAGCGCTCATTCCCCCGCCACGTCTTCAGGGTCTGTTATAACCCCGGTCACCGCGCTGGCGGCGGCGACGGCGGGAGAGGCCAGATACACCTCAGAACCCGGATGCCCCATCCTGCCGACAAAGTTTCTGTTGGTCGTGGCGAGGCATTTTTCGCCCTCGGCCAATATACCCATATGTCCGCCCAGACAGGGCCCGCATGTGGGCGTGGAGACCGCAGCTCCGGCGTCGATGAAGATGTCGAGCAGGCCGTTTTTCATCGCCTGTTTGTAAATAAGCTGGGTCGCTGGAATGATTATCATCCTCAGCCCGTCGGCGACCTTGTTCCCCTTAAGCAGACCCGCCACAACCTCCAAATCAGCGTATCTGCCGTTTGTGCATGACCCGACAACCACCTGGTCGAGCCTGATATCCTTCGCCTCCCCCACCGGCCTCGTGTTCTCCGGCAGATGAGGAAACGCCACCTGCAGTTCGATGTCGTCGCCGTCGTATTCATGCACACTGTGATACCTGGCGTCGTCGTCGGATTCGTAAATGGTCCACTCCCGGGTCGGTTGCGACTCCTGCGACTTTATAAACCGGATCGTCTTGTCGTCGGCTTTCATGATGCCGTTTTTGGCGCCCGCCTCGACAGCCATGTTCGCCAGGGCGAACCGGTCGTCCATGGTCGCATCGTCTATCATAGGGCCGGTAAACTCCATGGCCCGGTAAAGCGCCCCGGAGACGCCGATCTTGCCTATAGTGTAGAGGATCAGGTCCTTGCCCGTTATCCACCTGTTCTTTTTTCGACCGTTGAAAACGAATTTCATGGTCTCGGGGGTCTTGAACCAGATCTTGCCCGTTATCATGGTCGCCGCCAGGTCTGTGGACCCTATACCTGTGGAAAAGGCCCCCAACGCCCCATATGTGCATGTGTGGCTGTCCGCTCCTATTATAATATCGCCCGGCAAAGTCAACCCCTTCTCGGGCAACAGGGCGTGCTCGATACCCATCCTGCCCACCTCGAAGTAGTTACGGATACCCTTGTCCTTGGCGAACCGCCGCATGATCTTGGCCTGGGTGGCCGAGGCGATATCCTTGTTCGGGGCGAAATGATCCGGAACCAGCGCCACCCGCTCCTTGTCGAACACCTGGTCCGCGCCCGCCTGCTCGAAAGCCTTTATCGCCAGCGGAGCGGTGATGTCGTTGCCCAGGGCGATGTCCACATCGCAGGTTATCAACTCACCCGGCTCGACTTTTTCAAGCCCGGAGTGGGCGGCGAATATCTTTTCGGTTATCGTCATCCCCATGGTCTATATCTCCAACCTGATCCTGGAAAACGCAAAAATATAGATGGTCACTCATGAGACCTTGAAAATCAATGAAAAATTCGGAGCGGCTCAGGCGAATACGCCCATCTCACGAAACTTTTTCTCCCTGTGGCTTACAATCGCTTCGGGGGAAAGGTCCCTGAAATGCTCCAGGTTTCGCCGGATCGCTCTTCGCAATATCGAAGCGGTAGCGACCGGGTCCCTGTGGGCGCCGCCCAGAGGTTCCTTGACAATTTCATCGATGAGCCCGAACCCCAGCAGATCCCGGGCGGTGAGTCGAAGCGCTTCAGAGGCCTCCTCGAGCTTGTCACAGCTTTTCCAGAGTATCGCCGCGCATCCCTCCGGAGTTATGACGGAATAGACGGCATTTTCCATCATCAGCATCCTGTTGCCCACCCCCAGCGCTAAAGCTCCGCCGGAACCTCCTTCTCCTATGACCACGCATATAACCGGAACCCGCAACACGGCCATCTCCATCATGGACCGGGCTATGGCTTCGGATTGGCCCCTCTCCTCCGCCCCGACACCCGGATACGCCCCTGGCGTGTCCAGGAGAGTTATTATGGGACGGTTGAATTTTTCCGCCAGTTTCATCAGACGCACCGCCTTGCGGTATCCCTCGGGGTGCGCCATGCCGAAGTTGCGAAACGACCTTTCCTTGAGGTCACGCCCTTTCTGCTGGCCGATCACCATAACGCTCTGGCCCTCGAACCTGGCGAAACCTCCCACGATCGAGACACCGTCACCAAAAAGCCTGTCGCCATGAAGCTCGACAAACCCGGTTGTCATATGATTTATGTAGTCCAAAGCGTAAGGGCGGAGCTGATGACGGGCCAGCCTGGTTCGTTGCCATGGGGTCAGTTTGGAGAACGTATCCTTGCGCAACCTGTTGACCTTGCGATGCAGTTTTTTAATTTCAGAGGTAAAATCCACACCGTCTTTGCCGGACAACTCCCGCAATTCGTCGATCTTGGCCTCCAGATCGACGATGGGCTCTTCGAAATCAAGATAATTAACCGCCATTACACCACCTGTTTATACACACAAATTTATATTGTACCAGAATTTCACCCCTCCGGTGGGGGGGCGTTCCGGCAAGCGCGTCATCCAACAAGCGCGCCTATATACGATCATGTTGTAAGGGCGCTGTTTCACAGCACGCTGATTATCGGTCCCTGATCCGCATTAACCATTTTAATCATATTGCGCTTTGTTGTTCCAGGAGCTATACTGCGCTTTTGCTGGAATTGGAAAAACAATATTATGGGTTGGGACGACAAGAGATCTCGTGGCAGGGGCGGAAGCTCCGGCGGATTTGACAAGATACCGGATATAGACCTGGGCAGGTTCAAGCCGCCCGCGCTCAAGCCGGGCCATATCCTGTTCGCTGTCCCGCTGTTAATAGCCCTCTGGCTTCTTGTGGGGGGGGTGTACAAGGTGGAGCTTCAGGAGCAGGGTGTTGTCCTGATCCTCGGCAAACACGCCAAGACGACACCCCCCGGTCTTCACTGGAACGTGCCACCACCTTTTGGCAAGGTCATAAAGGTAAAAGTAGAGGAGATCAAGCGGGTCGAGATCGGTTTCAGGACCGGCTCGAGCAGGATGTCACGCCAATCGCTCATGAAAGAGTCGCTGATGCTTACCGAAGGAGCGAACATGATCGATATCCACATGTCGGTGCAATACCAGATAAAAGACCCCGCCCAGTTCCTCTTCAAGGTAGCCGATACGTCCCGCGCATTGCTGGACAGGGGTCTTTACGAAACCGTGAAAAATGTCGCCGAAGCCGCCCTGCGCGAAGTTGTCGGAAACAACCAAATCGACGACATTCTCACCATTGGCAAAAGCAAGGTGCAACAGGAAATCCACAGCCTGATGCAGAGAATACTCGACAGGTACAGCTCGGGGCTGACCATCAACCTCGTGCAGTTGCAGGACGTTCATCCTCCCAGCGAGGTCCGGGACTCGTTCCGTGACGTTAACAACGCCGAGGAGGACAAGAACAGGCTTATCCGGGAGGCGGAGGGGTATTACAATTCCATTATCCCGGAGACTCGCGGCAAGGCGGCGCAGATAATCGCCAAGGCGGAAGCCTACAGAGAGGAAAAGATAAAGATCTCACAGGGTGACGCGAACCGGTTCGAGGCCAGGTTGAAAGAATATGAAAAAGCTCCGGACATAACCAGGAAACGGCTTTATATCGAAACCATGGAGGAAGTCCTGGCCCAGGTGGATAAGACCATCATCGACGATAACGCCTTGAAATCCATCCTCCCGCTTCTGAGAATCGGGGATCGGAACAAGCCCGAAGGGAAAAAGGTACAATAACGCCATGAACAAAGCAGCCAATTTCGTTCTTCCGGTGGTAGTTGTGGTGGGTCTTGTGGGGTTTCTTCTGCTACAGGAGACCTTTTTTATAATCAACGAAAACGAGCAGGCCGTAGTCACCCAGTTCGGCAGGTTCAAACGGACAGTACAAAACCCCGGGTTTCATTACAAGACTCCGTTTATCGAGCAAATCATATATTACGACAACCGCCTGCTGGATCACGACGTCCAGCCCACGGAGATAGTCACCCGCGATAAAAGAACGCTTGTAATAGACAACTTCGCCAAGTGGCGGATCATAGACCCTGAACAGTTCTATAAACGCGCCAAAACCGAAGCCGTAGCCAGGGACAGGCTTCGTGACATCATCTATTCCGAGCTTCGCCAGGATTTCGGCTCCAGCGACCTGTATGAGATAGTCTCCACCAAACGTTCCAGCTTGATGGCGGAGGTCACCCAGCGATCGAACGAAAAAGTCAAGGAGCTCAATATGGGTGTGGAGATCGTCGATGTCCGGATAAAAAGGGCGGACCTGCCGCCGGAGAATCAGCAGGCGGTTTTTAACCGTATGCGCGAAGAGAGAAAACGTATAGCGCGCCAGTTCCGTTCCGAGGGTAGCGAGGAGGCCCAGAAAATCAGGGCAAACACAGACAAGGAAAAAGTCATACTCCTGGCCGAGGCGTACAGAAAAGAGCAGGAAATACGGGGCGAGGGCGACGCGAAATCGATCAAGATCACCGCTGACGCTTTCGGGAAAAATCCGGAATTTTACTCTTTCCTGAGGTCGCTGGAGGCTTACAAGAAAGCGCTGACCACAAACAGCACCATGGTGCTCTCCGAGGATTCCCCATTTCTGAAATATCTCAGGGAACAGTAACGCCATATATCGGCGGAGGATCTGAACCGCCAGATCACACAACGTAACCATTCATGCCTGTCCTTTATTGGCAAGCGTCTGGACAACCCGTAAAAACGCTTGTTTTTCAAAACTTTCCCCAATTTTGGCCTTTGTGTTAAAGATTGCCGCGCTTCTATCCGTAAAGTATTTAGAAGGCGGGCGCATACCCGCTGCATGACGAGAAGGAAGTAAAAACGGCTCAATGGATGAAAAAGAGCCTGCCTTTCCTCAAATGGCAGAGTGGAAAGGCGCAACAAGGATGTTGAGGAGGAATGTGCCATGAGTTTAGGACTGACAAACACCAAGATCGGAGTTGGCTCGCCAAGTCCGGGCGCGTACATATCGAGGAAACACAAAGTAGCGCCATCAGTGGCCGAGCAGGCCATATTTATCCCGAAACCGCACAAACGTGTATCCTTCAAGCTCACCACCGGCGGTGGGGATGGTGGAGCCTTGCCCCTTCCAGGCTCCGGAAAGATGATCAAACCCGATGTGACCGGGGGCAATATATCCCGGGCAAGCCTGGGGAAAAACGGGCTCACCGCGCGGTTCAGCGCCGCCGCCTGGCAAGGGGCTCCCGGCGGGTATGTCAAAATGGAAGTGGACTTGACACCCGAAAAACAGCAACAGGTCATCGCCACCCAGGAGGAGGGAAGGCAGGTCAACCACAAGGAGATTCATTTCACCCAGCAGTACGACTCGTATGGAAGGCCCAGGATCGGTTTTTCCAGGGAGCCGTACGATTTTGCGGCCACCAAATTCGTATCCGTCACCAGCCAGATCGCGTTCGAGCAGAATGTTTCCAAAACCCGCGAGGGTTTTAACAAATATCTGCTTAATTCCGACACCCGAAAAGACAAACCGGACGTGCAGTTCCTCGGCGAAAAAGGCGACGGCTCCGTGGCTGAGGTCGATTTCCTGGGCGGCAAAGGCAAAAGCCAGGAACCAAAGGTTGAATTCCTCGGTAAAAAAGGCAGCGAAACATCCAAGAGCGAGCCCGAGTTTCTCGGAGACAAAGCCGGCAAAAAAACCGGCGAGACCGTACAGGCACACGAGGACATTTTCCTGGGGGACAAGGCGCAAAGCACAATTGGCCAAACAGATCACGTCACCGCTAAAGAATCGTATGAGAGCCAGAAGGTAAAAGTGGTCGACGTGTTCGACAGCAAGAGCGACAATGGCAACCAGGTCAAAAAAGGAGGCCCGGTTGATTCGAAGGATTCGACTGCGAAAAAAGAAGTCAAATCAATCGACGTGACCGCGTGATATCCTGACCGGCGGGAAGGTTGTCAGCTCACTTTCCCGCCGGTTCCGCTTTGCGCCGTGGTTTGCGGCCGATAGCGGATTTGCCGTGACACCTGTCGACAAAAAAACAGCCAACGCTTTTACACTCATTTTTGTCCCGTAACGGCCAGTCCGTCTCCGGCCGTCCCTCAAGCCCGGAGAGCCTGGCGGCGCTTGTCAGTATATGGTCCCGAATCCCGGCCGAATCAATGGACAAAAACCTGATGGGAGTTATCGGTGTCGATTTTTCCCTGATATATACAACCGCCGTTTGAATGCTATCCATACCGTACGCCTGCAGGAAAGCGTGGGCGTAGAGTTTTAATTGGAAAATGTGGCTCCGTTCATCTTTGGGTCTGGTGGAATATTTGTAGTCTACAAGGTGATATCCATCCCGGTCTACCCAGACTAAGTCCGTTGCGCCATGCAGAGTGATGTCGATGTCTTTCCCCACGATCCTGTGCGCAACAGGCGCCTCCCGCCAGATATCTCCCGGGTCCACCCGCCCAAGCCGGGATAGTGGTGGCATGCTGAACACCCGCCTGATCAACCCCACCGTCCCGGTCCGCATGTCATCGGGCATGTCCGGCAGTAAAACCCGGGCGGTGGATTCAATCGCGTCATCCGCAACGCCCCTGCCCATCGGCGCCGCCTCCAGCAATTCGTGAACACGGGATCCGTACTTTATGGAGCCAAACCTTTTCCCCGTCTTTTCCAGCGCTGTTTCCGGGGAAACCAATGGCAGTTCCATGACTCGCCTGTAGTAATAGAGCCTGGGGCACCTGCTGAAAGTAACCATGTCGGTAACGCTGATCTGCAACGAGGGTTTCAGCCCGGATTGCAATGAAAAAGGCTCCTCCATGCCATCTTCGGGCGCGAACCCTTCGATGATCCGCTTAACAACAGGCGGATCCTCCTCGCGCTCCACGTCGGAGCCAACAGGCATATTGTCCACGGTGACGCTGTTGACAACCAGCCCGGCATCAGCGATGGAGTCATCCACAAATCGTCTCCACTGGCCCTTTCCTTCGCCGGGACCGCTTAATATCAACCGGTCCCGGGCCCTGGTGACGGCCACATAAAGGAGTCGCTTGATCTCCTCGCTACGCGCTTTGGCCTCTTCTTTGCGTGTGTCGTTATACATCGGCCCCGCATACCACTTGCCGCCCTGAATATCATACGATTTCAGCCCCAGCCCCTTGCCGGGGTGAAACGCCAGGTTACCTGTGTGGCTTGGTGGGTCAAATCCCAGATCCGCGATGAACACCAGCGGAAACTCCAGCCCCTTGCTTTGGTGCACTGTCATGATCCTGACAACATCGCCACCGCCGGTTATATCGGCGTCGGGTTCTTTTGATTTTTCAGACAGCAATGTTTTGAGCCTCGTTATGAAGTTTTTCAGCCCGCGCGACCCGTCGGCCTCGAAAACACGCGCAAGCTCAATTAGCTTATGGATGTTGGCGAGCGTCTGCTCCCCATTTTGACGACTCATCATCACCGGGCCATATCCTGTCTCGGACAAGATCATTTCCAGCAGTTCGGATATCATCACCCGGCCACGTATCCGCCTCCACCTCTTTACCCTCCACGCAAAATCCTCAAGCCGCCGCATGTCCGGACCGGAGATGCAGGAGGGCGCCTTGGCGCCATGAAGGACATAGCTCAAAACACCGGGGGCGCACAGGCGCATGAGACAATAATCGCTTAACCCCACAAGCGGCGACCGAAGAGTGGATACGAGGGCGAGCTTGTCGGATGAAAAATCGAGAAACACCAGCAGGTTGACAAAATCCCTTATCTCCTGGGAGTCGAAAAACCCTCTCCCTTTTACCACCTGATAGGGTATTCCTTCACGGCGCAGTGCGGTTTCGTATATTTTATGGCTGGAAAGCGTCCGCAGCAAAATCACCATGTCCCCATACTTTGCGCCACGTACCGCTCCGTCATCCATATCCGCAACTTTCACCGCGCCCACAGCGTTTATGATATATTCCGCCAGCGCCGCAGCCTCCATCCCCCTGCTCTGGTCGGCGCCAACGCCGGGTCTGGTTATTATCCTGTCCACACATACGCCGTCGCCCAGGCTGTCCCGGTCGGGTTCGAGCGAATCCTTTTCAGGATCGAACAAAAACCCGCCCGACAACCCGTCCATCAACGTGGCGAAAAACCTGTTGGAAAAATCGGTCAGCTCCGGAACAGAGCGGCCGCTATGCCGCAGGATAAACTCTTCCCCCCCGTTTGCGACCACATCCTCAGCCACACGCATGAAAACATCGACATCGGCTCCCCGAAACCCGTATATGGACTGTTTCACATCTCCCACTATAAAGAGCCTGCCCTCCCCGGGAGCCGCCAGGGTTGTCACGATTTCCCGTTGCAATTCGTTGGTGTCCTGGAACTCGTCGATCAACACGCGGACAAAACGGGATTTGTACGCCTGCAATATTGTCGGGGAGTTTTTCAGCAGGTCCCTGGCTTTCTCCTCCAGGTCTTCATAATCAATGGCCGATCGCCGGTGTTTCTCACGGCTGTATTCGTCCATTATATCGTTTAGCAGCGACACCATAGCCCCCATGTCCCGCGCCAGCTCGCGCTCGATAATCGCGCCGTAAACATGGTTGACCAGATCACGCGCGCGCCGAGCCTGCTCGTCGGTCCGCTTACCCTCCTTGACCGACTTGCGGGCGCCGACCCTGACAAGGAAATCTTCCGCCAGCTCCAGCATCTCGCCAGCCACGGCGACGGATACATCGACAGACTCGCTTTCCAGATCTCCGCGTTCCACCAGCGCCGTTCCGGTCTTGTATTCCTTGGAAGCCTCCCGGTAACCGCACAGGTTCACGGCAAGCTTTCGCAGCTCGCTGATGGCGGCTTCGCGCCCCGCCTCGAGCGATTCAAGCTTTTGTTTGTGTAGCCACGCCAGTTTGGCTGGAGACATGTTCGCCGCCCTTACCAGGGGGATCATCCAGAGAATATAATCCTTTAATCCTTTCGCGTACGGCCCCCCCGACCCGAAACCGAAGTCACGTACAAGTTTTTTTACATTCGCAACACCGGAACGCAACCTGCGCATTATCACCGTTTGCGCCGAGGCTTCCATCAACTCTGCGGATTCCATCTCGTCGATGACCCTGAACGCCGGGTCCACCCCCGCCACCAGCGGGTTTTCCCACAGCAACCTTGCGCAAAACGAATGAATGGTGGAGATATAGGCGCTGTTGAGAGTCTGCCTCTGCTCGATAAGGTGCGCCAGAAGTTTTTCGTCTTCTCCACGTTCGCGCTTGCATTGATCCAGGCTGGCGGACGATCCTTTTATGGAAGTTTTGCGTTTAAGCTCCTCGATAAGCTCCGTCAGTTTTTCCCGAACCCTGCCGCTCATCTCCGCGGCGGCTTTTTCGGTGAACGTGATGGCGGCCAGCTGGTCCACCCTCGCGTATCCGTCATCACGCCGCTTGTTAAGCTCGGTTATATATTTACGCACAAGAGCGGTCGTCTTGCCAGACCCCGCCCCGGCCCGCACCACTATATCCTTGTCGCAGGCTTCTATAGCGCCGATCACGTCGTCCACTGTCAATCCTCTCCGCCATCGGTCATGGGTGTGGCTATATAACGGCACAGGCCGGAGAAATCGCAAAATTGGCAATTCCTGGGCCACACAACGAATTCGCCGCTTTCTATCCGCTCTATGACACCAGATACGGCCCGTTCGAAATTCACCCGGGGTTCCGATCCTCCATCATCCGACCAATCGAAAATGTAATAGGCGGGCGCCTCCTTTCGCCCCCGGCCGCCACCTCCATAGAGGCAATATCCCTTCTTGGCCGCCCCTATCTTGAACAGCCGATACCCCCCTCCGGCGTGGGTTACAGCGTCCATCAGTCCGGTTTTCAAGACATAATCCCTGGCCAGCAACGCGTATACAGGCGCCTGGAACGACCATTGGCCCAGGTTTTCATCTTTCAGCATTTCCATATACTTACCCCTGGCCGAGCTCAGCTTATAGTCGATTATGCGAACCGCTTTCTCTTTTTTATTGATGTCGATTCTGTCGATTATCCCTTTCAGGTACCTTTCGTCTGTGGAGCCTGGCAGGTTTATAAGAAGCGGTGTATTGGATTTTCCGTCAAACGAGAAATTTATCTCCACACCAACGGGGACATATCCGCGTTGTTCCTGTTCTTCGACCTCCCCTTCCAGCCACCTGTCGAGCATGTAAAGGATTTTCTCCTTTTCCGCGTCCCAGATCAGCGGGTCGCCCAGCTTGCCGGTGGTTTCGTATTTTTTGAACACTTCACGGGCGGTTTCGCCCAGCTTCTTTTTCTCCTTTTCGCTTCCACGCACCGGCAACGCGCCGGAGCGAATAAGGGAGTGGTAAAACCGCTCCGCGATCTCATGCACCATAGAGCCCGTATCCTTCGCCGAGGCTTCCATCGACGGCTCATCCTCCGGCGCAAGGCCCAGGATGGCCGATGCGAAATAGCGGAACGGGCACTGGCCGTATTTTTCCAGCGACGTAGGGGAATATCCGACCCGGCCGCCGGAGCCTATGATATCGACGATACGCTCCCGCTCCGCGCTTAACAGCCCCAGATATTGATCCGCAAGTTTCAGCCTTGCGTCGTAATCCGGGGTTTTGAAAAACCTGTCTCTCCGTCTTTCCATCGAGGCCAGCGACAAAAGGTTATTAAACCGTTTCCATTTCGCCGCGCCACTGCGGTAAACCCTGGCGGCCCGCGCCAAAACCGCATCTTCATCGTTTTGTTTCGTAAAAATATCCAGCAACAATCTGGTCAGCGTCTCTTCGGGGTCATCGAATTCATCCACATCTTTTGATATGGCAAGATTCATCGTGGGTGTTACAAGCTTTTCCCTTTCCCTGACGCCGGCCCCGCCGGTAAGGGTCTCCAACGTGTCGTCGATAAACTGCGACCTGCCCAAGGAGCTTGAATCGAGGTCGACCAGGCTATACGAAAGTGTGAGGTTTTCACGGGCGGCGGTTATGGAGTGAAAGAAAAGAAGCGATTCCTCGCTCCACTTTTCCTGGGCGCTGTCGAACACTCTTCTGCCTCTGGAGGTTTCCGGAGATCCATCCGCAACAATCTGCTTGTGCCGTTCGTTAAACCTGACTCGCTCGTCTTCCGTAAGGATCGAGCGGGACTGACTGCGCAACGGAAACTCGCCGTCATGCAACCCGCAAACAAACACCGTGTCAAACCTGAGGCCGGGTATATCATGAATGTTCAGCGCCTGGACGCGGTTCCGGTTTACCGTGCCCGGCTCCGGCACGGATCGTTTTTCGATTTGGTTTTGCAACATGGCGCGCAACCTGTCATACCCGACAGGCGATGATTCGGCCTCGAACAGGGCGGCGGACCGGCTGGCCTGGGCGATTGTCTCCAGCAGTTGCATATAGGCGTTATGGTCCCGAAACCGTATCGATTCCGTGATCTTTCCCGCCTCTTCAGGCTCCGGATCGATCATGAGCCATGCGAGAATATCGTGAAAACTATCGAAAAACCTGTCCGGCCGGTCCTGGATTTTAAGTTTTTCGAGCCTGTCGAGAAGTCGTAATGTAATACTTGATGTCCTGCCAGCCTCCTTTTTTTCTTTTCCTTTCATGGAGGTCACGGCTTTTTTCATCTTGTTTTTCCACGCCGGGGGAGAACCGTCAATTATCCCGGCTGTCAAATAGAGCCGCTGGGCCAGGTCTGCGTCGATTTTTGAAAACCGGGCGAAATATGGCGAGCTGACTATCCTGATAATGTCGTCGCGGCAATAGCCCGAATCTATCGCCGTGAACACCGACGTTACCGACCTCACCAGCGGATTGAGTCCCAGGCCAAGGCCCCGCTTGAAAAAAAACGGGATTGAATAACGGTTGAACACATCCTCGAGTATGGCGCCGTAACGGCGCAAATCGCGAAACACTACAGCGAAATCACTCCATCGCAGGTCTCGCCTTTCCCGCTCACGCAAGATCGAGGAGCCGACCTCTTCTATTTCGCGATACCTGCTCGAACAGCTCATTATGGTGACAGGCATGGATTCCGGACCGTCCACCCCGGAACCGCCCTGGTCCAGGTCGAAAATCTTCTCGCCAAGAAACGACAACGGCCCGGTCACAGGATCGGAAAACCGTATATCCAGCTTTCCCTCCTTGTCCCCGAGCGCTTCAAACTTGTCCAGGTTCGCGTTGACAAACCCGAAGGCCCGCTTGCGCGTGTCCGGAGCGGGCATTACGATGGTCACAGGTATCGTACGCGCCAGCTTCCTGAACAGCTCGAACCTGTAGGGGGTGAATTGATAGATATCCTCGGTGCGGATCGACCCGAATCTCGACAGGGTGGGAGATGTCCAATCTCCGTCCAGCGCTTCTATGATCTCTCTGCGCATAAACCCGGAATCGCGAAGCCCCTTTCTTGCGAGCTCTTCACAGTAATCGCGGTATATGGCGGCTATTTCCCTCTCTTTTCCCGGCGCGTACCCCTTGATCTTTTCCAACGTCTTCCAGTCCACAAGTCCCGCTCCCAACTCGTCGAAAAATGCCAGCACCGACTCTAAAAACCCCGCAAACCCCCTGACACGAGAGAAAAGCCCGCCCGAGGCGTTTTTTTTATAGCGATTGTCGACAACCCTGTTTATGAGTATCGACCTTCCAAAATCGCTTACGGTGTTGGCGGGACCTGTCAACTCCACCTGGAGCTTTCTCTCGAATTGGTCCATCGTCATCATCCCGGGGCTTATCGCGACACGGTCCCGATCATCTCTCACCAGGCGGTCTATGGCTTCGGAAAGCCTCTGGTAGGTGGGATAAAGGGTCAACTCTGGCTTGGCGCTGGTCATATTCTTTTTTGTTGCGGCGTTTTTTTCATCACCGGTCATGATTTCTATTTACTCATGTTGATGGTAAAGGAAAACCGGCCGGAGCCAAAAGGTTTTATCTGATTTCCGCTATCGGTGATGTATCCCAATCCACATGGTAACAGGTGGATATTTTTCAATTTGCAGGCGGCCACACACGGCATCTGGCAGGCGGAAACTTTTTATATTCATATTTTACAAGGAATTAGGAAATAGCCAACCCCACGTCAGAAAAAAAACCGAACCGTCCTTACGGAATGCCGGGGGGAAGGGGTAGAGGGAAACCGTAAGGGCGGTCCGTATTGGGCTTAGTTAAGCTTTCTACGCCTTCTTCAGTATTAGATGCAGATCGAACCTAAAAGATCCAAGGTTTCCTCCATAATTTCCCGCTGTGACCTTTTTTATCCCCGGAACCGAGCAAGCCGCGTGGATCCCCGCTTTCATAGCCGCTTTTACAGGCTCTTCGCCGACCCCGTCTATGACGATTTCCAGAACACAGTTAACACCCTTCCCCACCATCGAAACCTCAACCTGACGACGGATCGTAGGGCAATACTCGGAGTTCGTTGAAGCTTTGAGAAAAGCGTATCTCGACCCCACTTTCGAACCGGAACGGGCCACCCCGCCGGGAAAAGGCATGATCACTCCCGGCATGGCGTCCATGGCCCCTACAGCCGCCCGGGCCGATTCAAGAGCGGCGCCGGAAGATTCGGCCATGATTATAAAATTACCCCCACCCACACCGTCACGCCTGCCGAAGCTTTCTTCCACCACGAATTCGCCGTCCATGACCGGTATGCGCCAGTACCGTCTGCCGGTGACCACTTTCGACGCCTGGTATCCATCCCCGAAATACCTGAGTTTCGCCCCGATATCCATCATGGTATCCGACTCTGTCGCATTGAACACCGCTGTTGTGGGACATGTCATGATCGCCTGGCCTATCCTGGTCACCAACTGCTCTTCCAGCGCTTTTTTTCCCATTGCAAAAAACAGCAAAAAAGCTCCCGGTCTCTTGTCGGGAGTGTCGTCTGTGTATCCCTCCACGCCCGCCTCCACGCCGCAGCCGATAACGGATGTGGCAAAACCGGTGGCGCTACAGCATACGGTGTCGAGCCAGGTTTTGTCTCGGGCGGTTACGAGGATTCTGGAATATTTCATCCCGAACGCCTCGGCGAAGGTGTCCTCTATTTCTACACCATTGACATTCGATTCGCTCATGGGGGGTGGTTGCATGTCTGGGCGTTGTTTATACAATCTGTGCAAGCTGGGTCAATATATCCTCCGGCTCCATGCGTAGCGTATAATCAACATTCACAAAAGCGCTTCGCACCACGCCGGACTTATCGATGATGTAAATGGCAGGCACGGGTAACTTGTATGACACATCCCCGTTGTACTCGGGGATGTTTATCCCGAAATCCCTGTACACTTCCCTGATGGCTTCATCCACCGTAAACACCAGGCCATACTCCCTGGCGACGATATTTCCCTCGTCGCTCAGCATGTCGAACGAGATTTTCCAATTTTGCGCAGTGGACAAGGTATGTTCGATGGTTTGCGGGGAAATAGCCGCCAGCGAAGCCCCCATCATCTTTATTTCAGGATAAATCCGCTCCATCACCTTGTGTTCCAGAGTGCAATAGGGACACCATTCACCCCTGTAAAAGCTCAGCACCATGGGCCCCTTGCAAAGCGTGTCGCTCAGACTAAACTTGTCGCCGTGGGCGTCCGGCAGGGTAAAATCGGGCGCCGTATCCCCCTGCTTGATGACATCGTCAAGCAGTGCGGAAGACTCCATTTCCCGCAGGTTTTCAAAGAGCTTTTTCTTGACGCCCTCGGGAATCTGGTCCAGGAATTTTTCCCTTGTGTCATCAAGCTGATGTTGCAGACTGTCGTGTGTGTCCAACATTACCTCCTTTGCGCTTTCAGGTAGAACTCATACCGAGAATACCACAGGACCGTATAACGGGCGTTCATTTCTCCTTCGGACACGCTTTTTGTCCGGCTACAAACTCCTGTACATCGAAGCGATCCTTACACCGGCCTCGGTGGCTATCATGCCGTCTTCGGGGGTAATATCGGGTGTCTTGCCTTCCAGGACACTGTTTACGAAATGCTCGTCCTCCTGGTAGTGTCCCCACATTTTCGGCCCGGACACGTCCACCTTGTAGACTGTCTCGAACGGGTCGTCGGTGTTAAGCCTGATTGTGTGCGTATCCACGGCGGTGAGGATATTGGTGTTCTCTCCGATAAGCTCCATCGACACCATCGTCTGGCCGGCGCTGACACCACCGGAATATTGCATCGAGGCTATTGTCCCGCAAGCAAACTCTGCGACTGCGTAGCCGGTATATCCGTGTGTGCCTCCATACTTGGGCAACTTGTGGTTTTCGGCCACCGCGTGGAGTTGCTTGAGGTCGGAGCCGAGCAACCATCTGAAAAGATCGATCGACCAGACCGACAGGGTAAACAGGGGTCCTCCGGACTTTTCCTTGTCCCACGCCCACGAACCGGGAGGCCACTGGGCCGCTAGGAGGTTGGCGGAAATATATTCACGGTAATGAATCGCCACGGGACCTTCGCCCAGGACATTTTCCTTCCCGATCATCTCCTTGATACGGGTATAGATGGGGGCGAACCGAAAGTTGAGGCTCGGCATCAACGTCACCCCCGCCTTCTCCGCGGCCCTTATCACCTCCCCGGTCTGCTCCATGTTCACGCCTAGGGGCATCTCCAGCAGGATATGTTTTCCGGCGTTGATAAACTCGAGCGCCACACTCAGATGGAACGGGGTCGGCACGGCTATGATCGCCGCTTCTATGCCGGGGTCGGCGAGCGCTTCATCGGTGGAAAGGTATTTGCGACAGCCGTATTTCGTGGCGTATTTCGACGCCAGCTTGTCGTTCATGTCGCATACGGCGATCAAATCGGCGTTTTTGATCTTGTTTATGGAAGGGACATGAGCCTGCCCGCCCACGAAACCGAGCCCCACCACGCACACTCCAAGTTTTTTCATCTGTTTTTCCTCACCAGGTCATATTTTCTGAACGGATCGGTGTTTCCCATCACGCGTTTTTCTCCTTGGCTATCTTTTTCCAGTTCGGGATTTCGTCGAGAACATGCTGGATGGACGGGAAAGAGTCTGTCATATGGGGAAACTGCATCGCTTCCATGAACACTCTTTCAAAATTCTCATAAACCGTAAGCTCGAGATACTCCACCTTCCTGGCCATCTCGTCCGCTTCCCGCCTTTTGTCCCTGTTGATCAGCACAAGCCGGGCCCCATCACCGGCGGCGTTGCCGACAGCGTAGACGTTCTTGATGTCCACATCGGGAAACATCCCCATGAACATGCATGAAAACTGGTTCAAATGCGATCCGAACGCGCCAGCCAGGATAACCTTGTCGAGCTTGTCTATTCCCAGGCGTTTCATCATGATCACCGCCCCCGAGTAGATCGACCCCTTGGCCAGCTGAATCGCCCTTACGTCACCCTGGGTTATGGAAATATTCTTCCCGATGGAAGTTTCCGGCTCGTATGCCAGGATATACTCCATCTGGCCGGTGTCCGGGTCTTTGACCAGGCGTTTTGTGGGCGCGTGTTTGGAGAACCTGCCGCCCCTGTCGATAATGCCGGTGCGGAAAAGCTCCGCCACCACATCGATGATCCCCGACCCGCAAATCCCTTTTGCGTCGATCTCATGAATATGCGTGTGCCAATCCGTTTTGCCTATCACCTTGTAGCGCGGCTCCAGGGTTTCGGAGTCTATTTCCACTTTTTCAATGGCGCCCGGGGCCGCCCTCATGCCGAACTTTATCTGGGCGCCCTCAAGAGCGGGACCCGTAGCGACAGAGCAGGAGACCACCCCCAGCTTTTTCGACCCGCACAACAGCTCTCCGTTCGTGCCTATATCTATGACCAGCACGGTCTCCTCGGAGTTGTACGGCTCCTCGGCGATAAGCACACCGCAGTTGTCGGCCCCCACGAACCCGGCTTCGTTAGCCAGGATATGGATGTTGCCGGACTTGTTTATGTCAAGCCCCATGTCACGGGCCTTTATATCCATCGCAGGCGCCATCGCGGTGGGAAACGGGGCCACACCAACATGCTCCGGATTCAACCCCAGCAGGATGTGGTGCATGGCGGTGTTGCACACAAGCGTCATCTCCAGGATGTCGTCTCTCGTGACGCCGATTTCCTCGACCAGCGATCCGATAAGCTCGTTTAACGCTTTTAATATGGCGGCGTTCATTTTCTCCAGCCCCACACCCGGGTTCTGCATGGCGTAAGTGATGCGGCTCATGACATCCTCGCCGTAGATAACCTGCGGGTTCATCTTCGAATCGACGGCGACGGCCCTGCCGGTTTTCATGTCGGTAAGATAAGCGGCCACCGTGGTGGTTCCGATATCCACCGCTATGCCGTAATATTTCTCCACCTCGCCGGGGACCACCCGCACCACCTGGTCGTTCCATACGAAAACGGTAACCTTCCACTTGGCTTTTCGCAGGGTGTCCGCCATGGTTTTGAGGCAATAGATATCAATTTTCCCGACTTCACGCCCATGCTTCTCCTTCAAAGCCTTGGCTACCCGCAAAAAATCATCCTCCGGGTCATGCAGGGATGGAGCGGACATTTCTATGTAAAAGATCTCCAGCGCCGGATCGGGCTTGTATTTGAGCTTGCCTGCTTTCTTGCGAACAACCTGCTGGCCACCCCGGGACTCCTCCGGCACAAAAACCAGCAACTCCCCCTGCACATGCGCCAGACATGACAACCGATATTTGTTCTCTTTTTCGGCCGAGCTCAGCATCCTGTCCTCATCAGGTGTCCAGCCTGTCAGGTTCGACATTTTGGAATCGACCCCGTATTTTTCGAAAAACCCCTCTTCCACCTGCACTTTGCATTTGCCGCAGGTTTTCTTCTCTCCGCATATCGATTCTATCTCCACACCGAGGGACCGGGCCGCCTCCAGCAGAGTTTCACCTTCCTTGATCTTGCCTCTCCTGCCCGAAGGCTGAAAAATAACTGTATGCTCGCTCATGGTTACTACGTATGACCTGTTAATACTGGGTTTTTAGCTGTTTTTTTGAAGGTCTTTTAGCGCCACGACCATTTTGACCGCCTCTTCGAGCGCGTTGGACGCGTCCTTTGCGGTTCCGTCGGCTCCGAATTTGCCCGCAACATCATCGGTGATGGGTGCGCCGCCTATCAGTATCTTGCAGTTCGGATTCTTCTCCTTTATCATCTCGATAACTTTCGGCATGCCCATCATCGTGGTGGTCATCATGGCCGAAAGACAGACGATATCGGACTTTGTCTCCAACTGCTTTTTGAGAAAATCCTCCAGCGGCACGTCGCGCCCGAGATCATACACATCGAACCCGGCCACGTCGAACATCATTTTTACTATGTTCTTTCCTATATCATGCACGTCTCCCTGCACGGTGCCGATAACCACTGTCCCTTTCACGTTTGTGTCGCGTTGCTTCATGTGGGGTTTTAGAATATCCAGTCCGATATAAAGCGAATCCGCCGCCATGAGCATCTCCGGAACGAAATATTCCTGGGCCGAAAACAGCCTGCCAACCTCCTCCATGCCGGTAACCAGCCCGTCAAAGATGGCGTCATACGTGTCCTCACCGGTGGCGACCCATTCCTCCGCCGCCTCTTTTACCTCGTCATCCTCAAACTCCACCACACCTTGGGACAGTCTTTTAAGTAATTCCTCTTTCTTGGCCGCGTCCATTGATTTCTCCAATGTTTTTGTTAGTTTTTATCGGGACTGTTCACCAGGCGCCCTCCAAGACTGAAACTGCTAGTCGTGGCACTGCGTTGGGTCACCTTTATGAACAATCCCATTATCTTGTTATTTTATTCCACCGCCGTTTCCTTGCTCGCGTTAATCATCGCTTCGATATTCTCCGGTTTGGCCGTGGGCCATATGTCGCACCCAGGGTGAACACCACTTGCGCCATCTTTCACACATTGCGCGGCGATGTTATACGCCTCTTGCGGCTCTCCGGTGTTCAGCGTGGAAAACGGGTTTATGTTCCCGCAGATAACCACGTCCGGTCCCAGCTTTTCACGCGCCTCTTTAAGTGGTGTCTTGGAGTCTATGGAGATGGCGTCATACCCGCAATCGACCATATCCTGCAAAATGGGCGTGACCATTCCGCAAATGTGCAGTATGTTCGGAGAAGGCAGGCTCTTGGCGATTTTCTTCAAAGGACCGCAGATGATCTTCCTGAACACCCGCGGCGAAAGGACGTCGGTGGTTGCGCCCATCTCACGAACGGAGATAAAGTCCACGTCAGATTCCATCAGCTCCTTGCCGATGATTGTTATAACGTCGGCCAACGCGTCCAGATAGTCGAGCATCTCGTCCGGTTTTTTAAACGCGTTTTTCAGTAGCGGCTCCAGCTCGCCGATCTGGCCACCGAGCGTGAACGGACCCAGGGTGTATGAGCCTATCGCCACCTGGTCGCCAACCTTTTCCCGGGCAATCCTGGCGGCCTCTTTTATCAACGGAATCCTGCCTTTCGTCACCAGGCTGGGGTTGGCCGCTTCCCTGATCTGTTCCGTGGTCAGCTTGCTTTTTTCCTTGATGGTCGGGTATAACAGCTCGTCAGTCTCGGTGTACGGGTTCATGGCGCACCCCAGCGCCTCCGCCTCCATACAAAGATCAAAGGGAACCACGACACACTCGTAACCGTACAGCTCCCAGCTTGTCACCGCCGCTTCGGCCATCATCTTCGCGTCGTTGTGAACGTCGGCGAAACGGTAGCCGAGCTTGTCCAGCCCTTTGGTGGTCACGTTGCCAACCCCTGAAAAGCAGGGCACAGGATGGACCTTCTCCCCCCTTAACATGCCAAGCACTCTGTCCCTTGAAGTTGAGTGTGTCATCTATCGCTTCTCCTATGCTTTGTTTTCCGGCAGTTCCGCAACTACCGCGTATATTGTTTTGCCATGTCGTAAAAAACCTTCAGGTTCTCATCCGGTACCGTGGGCGGATGATCACAACCTGGCATAAGTATGAACCCGCCTCCCTCGGCGCCCGCGTGAAGACATTCGCCCACAACTCGCCTCACCTCGTCCAGGCTCCCCCGATCGAGAACATGGACAGGGTTCACATTACCTGCTATGCATATTTTGTTCCCGATCTCGGATTTGGCTTTTGCAAGGTCCACCTTGTGGTCCAGGCTGATGCAGTCGGCTCCGGTCTCTCCCAACAGGTCCAGCCGATTATTCGTATCGCCGCAGATATGCAACAGCGATTTGGAGCCTTTCGATTTCGACCAGGATGTCATCTGCTGGATGTAGGGCAATGCAAATTTTTCAAACTGTTTGCGGGATATCAGGTCGCCGGACGCGGTGGGGTCGGCCATGGAAATCAGTTCTATGGTTTTGTCATCCACCAGCGGGCCGAAAATAGCTTGTATCATTTTAACGGCAAAATCGCAGGAGGCGTTTACCAACTCCTTGTTTTTGAACGTCGCTCTCATCATTTTTTCCACACCGACGAGCTGGGCGGCGAGTGTGAACGGCCCCCACGCGGTCACGGTGACAACCGCTTCATCGCCGATTTCTTTTTTCACGATGCGGGCCGCTTCCCAGATGGTCTGTATGACGGGGTCGTCCGGTATTTTTCCTATATCCAGCTTGTCTATGTCCGACAAGTCGCTTATATACGGCTCTTCCAGGTCCGGCGCTCCTATCTCCCTGTATTTTATGGTCCCCCCCAGGGCGGCGGCGTGCAGGTTGTTATAGCCGGAACCGACGTATACGATGTCCGGCTTGAACTGTTTATATATCTCCAGGTTTGTTTTGGCCATCAATTCCGGGTCTTGTGAAAGAGTCTTAAACGTCGTACCCGACCGATGGATTGTCCACACTCCGCAACCAAACGGCGCGACGGGAACTCGGGGTGGCTTGTTCATTTCCATCGCACTGAAAACAGTCTGTTTTGGGTTCATTATCATCCCTTTCGTATATAAGAATCAGATGTTGTGATTGTAAAACCTTATTCGGAACGTGTTGTTTTAGCGCCCAGAGGGCACGCCATAAAGCAAATCCCGCAAACCGGCCTGCCGAACCTCGCTTTGTTCGTTTCCATATATTTTTCGCACTCCCGAATATCTATCACTTCGTCGTTTCCTATGTCCCTGCTCCAGTTTATCCCCTTTATAGCCCCCACCGGGCACGCCTTCTGGCATATGTCGCAACGGGCGCAAAGACTGACCAGTTGCGGGCTGGCCGTGATGATCGGAGCGTTGGTCAATATTGTAGCCCAGACAAGATTCGGGCCATATTGTCCGTTTATCAGCATACCGTTTTTCCCGATCCATCCCAAACCGGCCAGTGTGGCCGCCGTGCGGTGCGGGAACATGTTGTACAAGGCCATGATGAACCTTTGATCGTTTGCGCTGTGGACCGGCGGAATAGCGAAATATTTGTATCCATAGGATTTCAGTTTTTGCGTGGTTTTCTTCAATATCATATTAAGTCGTTGAATTACATCTTCATTCTCCCGCATGTTATCGATGGTTTTTTGATGGTCGTCTCTTTGTTTCTTATGTGTCCTGTGATTTGGATAGGGCTGGAGC
Source organism: Nitrospirota bacterium (assembly GCA_024275315.1). Lineage (GTDB taxonomy): Bacteria > Nitrospinota_A > UBA7883 > UBA7883 > UBA7883 > JAJRZK01. The sequence continues at coordinate 19,255 of JAJRZK010000030.1, read as the reverse complement.
CTGACGGCCATGGAGATCGCTACGGTGAAATGCGCAAGTTCACTGGCAAGCAATTTGCGCTCTTCGCCTTTGGAAATGTCGCCAAACCCTACCAGATCGGCGCCCAGGTTTCTTATAAGCGATTTCAGCTCGGCGTTCAGAGAGACCATAATATATGTTACCATTCGGCCATAATGGTTACTAAACGAAACGCGGCGACTTTCAGATAATAGATCATGTACCTTGGTCGAACTGAGCTATTTCTGATGATATCATAATGGCGATGTGGCGTTCGGCTCCTCATCGAGTTTCATGTGATTATTAACATACCTTAAGTGACGAAAACCATGGCAGACAAAATTATTCTCGATTGTCTTGAAATAGACTGCGTAATAGGAATTTTCGATTGGGAGAGAAAGACCAGGCAGAAGGTTCAGATCAGCCTGGAGCTGGACTGCGACCTGGCGCTTGCCGCCATCAGTGATAATATCGATCTTACCGTAAACTACAAATCCATCACCAAGGACATACTAAAGCTCGTAGAGCCCAGCGACTTTTTTCTTATCGAGACCATGGCAGAGCGTATCGCGGCGTTGTGCCTGGGCCATAAAGGAGTAATGCGGGCGCAGGTAACCGTTTCCAAGCCAGGCGCCATCAGGAATTCGCGGAACATATCAGTCCGGATCATCAGGGAAAACCTGGGACGCAGGATGTTTTTGGGTATAGGGGGCAACATAGACCCGGAGCGTCACATATCCAGGGCGCTCGACCTTTTAAGATCACGGTTCGATGTTCTGAAGCTTTCCCCCGTATATGTGTCTGAAGCGTGGGGGGTGAAGGAAAAACAGCCTGATTACCACAACATGGCAGTGGAAATAAGAACAGAAAAAGACATATTCGGTCTGCGGGGCGAAATCGCTCTTATAGAAAAAATAGTCGGCAGAAAAAGAACAGAAGACAAGTTCGCCCCGAGACCCATAGATATCGACTTGCTGATGTACGGGGATGTCTTCGGGAAGATCGACGGAGGGGAATGTCTTCCCCACCCGCAACTGCTCACCCAACAATTTGTCTTCATGCCCATGGTTGATATTGTTCCGGATTTGATAGTGCCGGGCGACGGCAGGATTTTGAAAGATATAGCGCCTGAATATGACAATCCGGAGCTCAGAATTCACAAGTTGGACAAATTCGGCTAAAATGCGCCTGTTTACAATTTTTCCCTTGTACGTAATACACACACCTAATAGACTGTGGCTTCGGCTAAAGAGTGTTATTGGAGGCAAAATTGGCGCTGGTTCTCATCGTTGACGACTCGTCGTTTCAGCGTAAAGTCCTGACAGGAGCGTTGACCAAGGCTGGTTACGAAACACTGGAAGCTACCAACGGCAAGGATGGTATCGACAAGGCCGTGACAAACAAGCCTTCGTGCATACTAATGGACATCCTGATGCCGGACCTGGACGGGGTAAGCGCCTTGCAGGAACTCCGCGCGCGGGGGAACAAGGCGCCTGTAATCATGGTTACCGCAGACATCCAGGAAACCACCAAGAAAAAATGCATGAACCTGGGAGCCGTCGGTTTTGTCAACAAACCCATCAAGGGTCCATCGCTGGATAACCTCCTCAATATTGTAAAATGCTACGTTCCGTGATCGTCCGGCTTATATCATGAAGCTTTCCCCCGACCATGTCGACACCCTGACAGAGATAATAAATATCGGCGTCGGCCAGGCCGGCAACATACTCAACGAAATGCTTGGTAGCCATGTCACGCTCCAGGTGCCCATCGTACATGTCCTGGACCGTGACGAGTTGGCCGGTTACCTGGCAAAGTTCAACAGTGACAAGCTGGTGTCAGTCCAAATGCCATTTAGCGGATCGGTGTCGGGTATAGCTTCTCTTGTGTTTCCGCCCGACAGCGCGTCAAATCTCGTCTCGCTCCTTTCCGGTGAGCGGATAGGCTCGCTTGACATGGACGCCTTGAGGGCCGAAACGTTAAACGAAGTCGGTAACATCGTTTTAAACGGTGTCATGGGGTCCATCAGCAACATGGTAGAAACACACATAACCTATTCCATACCAAAATACAGCGAAACCAGCGCTTCAGGCTTACTTTCGAGAAGGCAGGATTTTTCATTGACCATAATCATCGCGGAGGCTCTATTTTCCGTTGAGGAGCACGACATTTCGGGGGACATTCTGCTCCTGTTCGAGATGAACTCGCTGGACACTCTTCTGTCCATTATCGACGACATGGAATAAAACCCATGGAAACAATGGCTCAAAACCTGTTGGAAAAAGAATTCAGGTTACTTGATCTTCTGCCGATAGCGGCTTTCGTGATCGACTGTGACCATAACATCGTCCACTGGAACCGACGTCTGGAAGAGTGGTCGCAAATCCCCAGGTCGTCGACCATAGGGAAAAAATTTAGCCTCTACGCTCCCATGTTCAAAAACAAACAATATGTCAAGCGGATCGAAGGGGTTTTCAGAAACGGATTGCCGATAGTGTTTTCTTCACAACTTAACAAACACATAATCCCCATAATCCACAAGGATGACGAGTATTGCGTGCAACACACGATAGTAACCCCCATGCCCGGCCCCGATAGCACATACTTCGCCCTGTTCACTGTGCAAGACGTAACAGACCTGAGCCATCGAATCCGGGGATACAAAGAGATGCGGGACCGTGCCCTGCGTGAGGTTGAAGAGCGAAAACGCGTCGAAGACAAGTTGATGCAAGCCGTGAAAACTGCGGAAAAAATGGCCGAAAAGATGAAGATAATCTCTTCTATAGACGGATTGACCGGCATCTCCAACCGCCGTTTTTTCGATGAAACCTACGAAAGGGAATGGAACCGGGCGAAAAGGGAAAAACAACCTATATCCCTGATTTTGCTCGATATCGATTTCTTCAAGCTCTACAACGACAATTACGGCCACCTGGCCGGTGACGAGTGCCTCAGGCAGGTGGCTCTTACAATCACCGGTTTCGTCAAAAGACCCACCGACTTTTTCGCCAGATTCGGCGGAGAGGAGTTCGTGATTATTTTGCCCAACACAAAATCGAAAGGTGCGGTAAAACTGGCCAAATCATTGCGGCTGGGCCTGGAGAACAGGGAAATAATTCACGCATACTCCAGCGCGAGCGATTTCGTGACCGCCAGTTTTGGTGTCAGCACAACGGTCCCGGACAACGGCATGGACCCTGAACATCTCATCAAATTCGCGGACGAAGCGCTGTACAACGCGAAAAAAGATGGACGCAACCGTGTGATAGTGAAAAACCTGCCGCCGGGGCAAGCCAGCTAAATTCTTTATGTGGCGGAATCTTTTCAGCCGCCATTATCGCAGGCCATCCGGGCTCGCTGGGCCGCCCAGCTCCTGAGCGATTCGATCTCCTCGAACATCGTACGCGACAATGGCACGCTGGCCCTCAAGGCGGCCAGGATATCCTCGGTCGTAAACTCCCGCTTCCGCCCAAACCCGGCGTACATCCCCTCCACCACCGCCATCTCGATCTCCGCGCCGGAGAACCCTTCCGAATTTTCAACAAACTCGTCGATTTTATAGTCGGAAGGTTTCCTGCCCCGTTTGTGAATGTGGATCCGAAAGATTTCGGCCCGTTCGGCCTTTTTCGGCAGGTCGATGAAAAATATCTCGTCAAACCTCCCTTTCCGCAAAAGCTCCGGCGGCAGATCGGATATGGAGTTGGCCGTGGCGATCACGAACACCGCTTTTGTTTTCTCCTGCATCCATGTAAGAAAGGTTCCGAATATACGTGAGGTGACACCGGCGTCCGTGGCTCCGGATGATTTAATGCCGCTAAAACCCTTTTCAATCTCGTCGATCCACAGGATAACCGGCGCAAGCGACTCCGCCGTGGCGATGGCTTTGCGCATGTTCTCTTCGGACGAGCCGATAAATGAGGAGAATATCTTCCCCATGTCAAGACGCAACAGCGGCTGGTTCCAGAGATTGGCCACCGCCTTGGATGTCAGGCTCTTGCCGCACCCCTGCACCCCGAGAAGCAACAACCCCTTGGGCAAAGGAAGTCCATAGGTCCTGGCTCTTTCGGAATACGACTCGCGTCTGTCCACCAGCCATTCTTTCAGCGAATTCATCCCTCCCACTTCGGATATCGTATCCTTGGCGTCGTAATATTCAAGGGAGCCGGATTTTCTTATGAGCTGTTTCTTCTCGAAAAGTATCAGGTTCACATCGTCCCCGTCAAACACGTAATTATCCAGCAACGCCTTGGAAAAAATCCGCCGCGCCTGGGATAACGTCAGCCCCAGAGCCGCGTCGGTAACGGAGTTTTTCTCCTCCTCGCTAAGAGACACCGTGAGTCTGGAACTGCGCTCTGCAAAGGCCAGCGTCTCGGTCAGAAGCGATCGGATATCCTTTCGTCCCGGCAACGGCAAATCGACAATCGTGATCTCCTTTTCCAGTTCCGGTGGTATTTTCAGCGTGGGTGAAACGATTATCAACGTTTTGTGGCTCTTGGCGAATTCAGCTACGGTGTCCCGCATTTTCCTTATCACTATTTCGTTGTCCAGATAAGGATGAAAATCCCGGAGCATATATATCTCCGGATCGGCGGACGAAATGGCCTTGTCCAGAATGGCGGCGGCATTCTGATTGGGTGTCGATCCGGACCTTGAGGCGCTTGCGGACCAGGTGATCAGCTTCTTGTTCAGATCGGACGATATCTTGCGCAACAGCGCCTCGGCTCTGTCTTCCTCGTAGGTCAACAGATATATGATCGGGTAGCGGGCGCGTATAAGAAGCTTCAGTTCGTCATATATATCGGCCATATTGCAGACACACAAAAACAGTTATCAATTCCACAAACCAGATGGAACCTGTCATATTTCCAGGTAGTCAAAGTAGCTTTTTGCGTTTGCGCCATCTTCACGCTGGCCGTCACCAACTTCATAACAAGCGACGTTCCCTTTGTCCGAAGTGAGAATAAACCGGTCGCCTTTCGCGTTCATTTTGCAGTTCTCCCAGGAATAGCCGGTCTTAGTGTACCATAGCTTTTTTCCATCGCTATCCATCAACGCAACGCTCCCATCGAGCCCCACCGCCACAATCATGTCGCCCTTGCTGTTTATGCCAACGTTACAGACGGAAAAACCTGGATCATATGTCGCCAACTGGCTGTTGTTCACCTCGATGACGTGCAACCCCTCTTCCCTGGCGGGAAGGAATATTTTGCGCCCCATCCGGGTCACCTCCATCTCCGCCACACCCTGGTCCAGATCAAATTGACCGGTCGCGTTATATTTCGCATTGTACAACCCCACCCACCCCCGAACACTGGCCGCGACCAGCCCGCCGTCCCTGCTTGAAAACTGAAGGTGCACAACAGGCTCCGGAGTGTGCATCAGCCGCAATCTTTTGCCCACACTGTTAATGATATGAATCCGCGCCTTCAGGCTACCCACGGCCACCGTCTGCCCGCGTGACCTGATGGCCAGCGCAGTCGGATTTTTATCGACCCAGAACTCCCAGTCGACAACCATGTCGCGGGAAACCCGCGCCAGATATCCCCTGGTGGTGAGAATAAACACCGTCTCACCGGAATCTGTCACTTCCGCTCCAAGAGGGGCGTAACCGTGATTGTCTTCCCATATCAGCCGCCCCGCCTTGTCCAGAAAAGCCAGCCTGCCTCCATGGTCACATACAAGGACGTCGCCCGACTCCGATGCGAGAGCAAGATGGTCCACCGATCTGCCGTGATCATAGGTCCATACTCTTCGGACTTTAAGCTCGTAGCTCATACACCTCCGGATTGTATGTCAAGCCCGCGCACGGCCGCCTTGATATTGAACCTGTCATCCTAGTAAACTGTAATTTATTTCATGGAGCTAAAAGAGATTGCGCGGATATTTTATCACTTTTGAGGGGATAGAAGGATCGGGGAAAAGCACCCAGGTGGCCATGTTGAAAAAAAAGCTCGAAGACAGGGGTGTTCCGACACTCTGTGTTCGTGAACCTGGCGGAACACCTGTGGGCCAGCATGTCCGCAAAATTCTGCTCAACCCGGAAACAGGCGACCTCGATCCGCTTACGGAGCTTCTGCTGTTCTGGGCCGCGCGCCGCGAACTGGTGAAAAACGTTATCACCCCGGCCCTTGAACAGGGACAGACAATCGTGTGCGACCGGTTCGCCGATTCCACAACAGCCTACCAGGGATACGGGCGCGGAGTGGACATGGAGATTATCGATACCATGGCAAAAATAATGCGCAACGGCGTTTGGCCGGACAGAACCATCATCCTCGACTTGCCGGCCGGGGCGGGGTTGAACAGGGCGTTGGATCGAATCATGTTCAAAGGCTCCACGGACACCAGGTTCGAAGACGAAGGGCTGGAGTTCCATAGACGTGTGCGAAACGGGTTTCTGAAAATCGCGGAGTCAAACCCGGACAGGGTAAAAATAGTAAACGCGGAGGGCTCCCTTGAAGAAGTAAGCGAAGCCGTGGCGGGCGCCCTGGAAGATATCCTGCCGGAATTATCTAATCCATGCTGAAACTCGACGATATAATCGGGCAAAACACCGCTGTTAAAACCCTCAAATCCAGCGGCCGCTCCGGCAAACCCATCGGCGCGTATCTTTTTACCGGACCGGAGGGGGTGGGCAAGGCGTCAACAGCGCTGGCTTGGGCCACCGCGCTTTTTTGTGACGCCGCCGTGGATGGAAACGCCTGCGGCGTATGCGGACCCTGCAGGAAAATCGCCAGCGGCTCCATGCCGGACCTCTACATGGTAAAACCGGAAATCCGTGACAGAAAAACAAAGCAGGAAATAGATATAAGCCATATCCGCAACCTGATCGGCAGGCTTGCGTACAAGCCTTTTGAAGCCAGGCTCAAGGTGGCCATCATGGACGGAGCTGACATGATGAACAAACCCGCCTCCAATGCTTTTTTGAAAACACTGGAAGAACCTCCCGGCGACACCGTCATAATATTAACGGCGGTAAACCTCAACGCCCTCCTGCCCACCATCGTTTCCAGGTGCCGGACGGTGCGGTTCGGCCCGGTGGCGTATGATGAAATGGTAGGTTACCTTGTCGACAAGCGAGGTATGAAAATGGATCGCGCCAGGGTGGTTGCGGCGGTCAGCAAGGGGTCTCCGGGCATGGTCGATTCCGATGCAATAGAAGAAAACGTGGAAACCCGCTCTGAAGCCATGGGCTTATTGTCGCACGCCAGCCAAAACCCTGTGGCCAACGTCTACAAAGTGGCCAGCAAGTTCGACAAGGCCGCCAATAAAAATAAAACAGATCTCCTGCTCGATTGCTTACGCGAGCTTGTTCGCGACATGCTGGCTGTTAAAACAGGGGCGAAATATGATAACTTGTTAAACATGGATCTGGCCGCAGAGCTGAAGGCGGCCGCGGAAAAGTTTTCGGAAAGAAACCTTGGACGCGCATTCGATCTTATCAACGACATGACACTGGCCAGGAGGAGGAACATCAGCCCCCTTCTGGCGCTAAGCCTGCTCCTGCTGGAGCTTAAGGATTGACAAATGGCCGAGATGGAACACTCCGCTCAAACCGGGAACGGCTCCGCCTCACTGGAGTTTGAAAACGGGAAAAACTGTTGCGCCGCAGGCGACAACAAGGATCATTCGGAAACGAAAATGGTGGTGAGCGTCCTGTTGAGCTCGGGTGGCAAAATAAAGGATTATTACTGCCCGGACATCAATCCCAAGGTTGGGGAACCTTGCGTGGTGGACGACAACAACCAGTTCGAATTCGGATCTGTGGCTGTCGCCCGCCACCCTCTGGCGTGCCGTTGCCCCGGAAGCAAGCCGATAGGCAGGGTGGTCCGGTGCGCTAACGAAGAGGATCTCAAACATGCGCAGGCCAACGCCCGCAATGAAAAAAACGCCATGGTGTATTGCCGTGAACGCATATTATGGCACGACCTCAAAATGAGCCTTACCAGGGTCCACTACTCGTTCGACGAAAAAAAGGCGGTTTTCTATTTTACAGCGGAAAACCGTGTCGACTTTCGGGAGCTTATCAAGGAGCTTTCCAACTATACCCGTGTCAAGGTTGAAATGCGCCAGATAGGTGTGCGGGACGAGGCCAGGATACTGGGCGGCTGCGGGCCGTGCGGCCAAGAGCTTTGTTGTTCGAAATTCCTTACCGACTTTTCTCCGGTGTCGATAAGAATGGCGAAAGATCAATCCCTGTCATTGAGCCCGGAAAAGATTTCCGGTGTTTGCGGCAGGCTGATGTGCTGTCTCTCTTACGAGCACGACACATATAAACATATGCTAAAGAAAACCCCAAACATAGGAAAGATGGCCAGAACACCGGATGGAAGGGTGGGGAAAGTGTGTCACCTGAATCTGCTGTCCGAGCAGGTGGGGCTGATATTCGAGGACGGAGTCAAGGAGGATTTTACCGCATCGGAGCTTATCGCGCTCCACGGACAGGCGGCAAAAAGCGCAAAACAACAAGCGGCGCAAATGAAACAGGAGAGGGGAAATAACGCCGCCAAACCCCATCTTGAAAAAAAGGGCGAGAGAAAAACTGGAACGCACACCGACTCTGCAGGCTCGCCACATCCAAAACAACAGGACAAGCAAAGAAAAAGAAGAAGAGCCGAAACATCCCGAAAACAAAAAACCGAACCAACCAAACCAACCGCCGTTCCGGGGACAGGGTCCGTGCATGGATCCAGGCAAACCACACCACCTTCAGCCGGGCCGACGCCCCCAGAAACCAAACGTCATGGCAGGAGATTGCGTCCCGTGCGTAAAAGATCCGGGCGCAGAAAACCTCCAGGCGAAAAAACGGAGTGACAGGCGGATATGCCAAAAGCGATTTTTGTAGCGGTAGTTGTGGCGGTGTCATTGCTGTCGAGCCAGGCTTTCGCCGAAAAGATTTTTGTGAAAGGTCCCAAAGCCAGGTTCCGATCCGGCCCGGGGACGCAATACCAGGTGTTATGGGAATCTCCCAAATTCACCCCGCTGGAATACCTTGCGAAGTACAAGAGGTGGTACGCCGTGCGGGATATGGACGGAGACGTGGCGTGGGTCAGCCAGGAGGTTATCGGCAAAGGGTCTGCGGCTATCGTCATAAAGAAAAAAGCGAACATCCGCAAGGGGCCCGGCACAAAAAACCCCATCATCTTTTCGGTTGAGGAGGGTTACCGGTTTAAAGTCACTGGCAACAAAGGCTCCTGGTACAAGGTGAAAGACGAGGATGGCGACGAAGGCTGGGTGCTGAACAAGCTTGTCTGGGTGTCAAAATAATTATTGCTTCAACTGTTTTTTTCACTCGAAACCGTTAATCTTTCCACCTGTGTCTCCTCTTGGGAGGCGAGCCTTCCTTTGCCAGCATAAAACCGCACCCGTCAATCAGGGCTCCGTGCCGTATCGATTTTTGTCTGATATAATGGGCGCTTAATCAATGAAACCTTTCTTGGATATTCGTGGACACCATTACGTCATCGACTGATACGGCGTCGTTGCTGGGGCGTCGAAGCGGCGCCTGGCCCGTTTCCATCGGCGCTGGCGGGCCTGTCACAGCACACAGGTGTCTCCATGACCTGGACAAGCTGGCCTCAAGGATGCCGGATGGCGGATATGTCATAAACCTGTGCAAGGACAGGTATGCGTTCATGGTCGGGTTCGGCGCGGCGATGATGCGCCGTCAGGTGACCTTGATGCCGCACACCACGGCGCCGGAGACGCTTGGCCGCATAAGGGATGAGTACCCGGGTGTTTTTTGCCTGGCGGACACGCAAAAACCACCGATTGCCATCAATACGCTTATACTGGACCGTTGGGAGACCAATGAGACCGGCGGAGCGCCCGCCTCGCCGGAATTTCCGTTGGAGCAGGTCGCCGTAATAGTGTTTACATCCGGCTCCACCGGCTCTCCCACCCGGCATATGAAAAGCTGGGGTTCGCTGGTTAAGAACGCGCAATTGGCCGGCCGAAGGTTGGGTATTGGGTCCCCGTACAGCGTCGTGGCGACCGTCCCGCAACAGCACATGTATGGATTTGAAACCTCGATCATGAATCCGCTTCGTAACGGCGGAGCCTTTTACACAGGTAGCTCGTTTTTCCCGGAGGATATCCTGCGCGCCCTTTCAATCTGCCCGGAACCAAGAACACTTGTGACAACACCGGTTCATCTGCGGGCTCTGGTCAGGGACAAAATCGCCCTGCCGGAGACCGAGCTGGTAATCTCCGCCACGGCTCCGTTATCAAGAGAACTGGCGGCGCAGGCGGAGGAGGTGTTGAAAACCAGGGTTATGGAAATATTCGGCTGTACCGAGGCCGGATCCATCGCAACCAGGCGCACGGTGGAAACGGATTTATGGAAAACTTTTGATGGTGTAAAGATTTGCAAGACCGACAAAGGATTCGAGGCTCGTGGAGGTCATATAGACATTCCGGGCGTCATCGCCGATGACCTGGAGCTTGCAGGCCAGGATCAGTTCATACTGCTCGGCAGAAGTAGCGACATGATAAATGTCGCGGGCAAGAGGGGGTCCCTGGGGGACCTGAACATAAAGCTCAACCAGATAGAAGGGGTTGAGGATGGTGTTTTCTTTATGCCGGAACGTGCCACAGACGGAAAAACAGCGCGGCTGGCGGCGGTTGTGGCGGCTCCTGCAATGAGCGAAAGCATGATTATCGCCGAGCTGGGTAAAAGCGTCGATCCGGCGTTCATACCACGGCCGATTGTCATGGTCGACTCCCTCCCGAGAAACGACACGGGTAAAATCCCTCACGCTGAACTTATCGAATTGGCGAAAAAGCAAATGGGCGGAAAAATTTCAAACGGTGACCATGGCTGAATTCGCAAAAGATGGATGGCTGAACCAGTCGGAGCGAGGCTCCAAATTTTCGCTTAACCTGATAGCCTGGATAGCGAGCAGGATCGGGCGTCCAACCGGGAGGGCGTTGCTGTATCCGATCTGCCTGTATTTTCTTTTGTTCTCCAGGGCCACCCGCACACATTCCGGAAATTACCTTGCAAGGATATTCGGCCGGCCATCCACAATGTACGAGGTCTACAAACACTATCACACATTCGCCGCGACAATTCTTGACAGGGTATACATGCTCACCGATCGTCATGATCTGCTGGATATAGAAATATTCGGTCTGGACATACTGCTCCATTACATGAACACGGGAAAGGGTTTTTTCCTTCTCGGCTCCCACCTTGGCAGTTTTGAAATCCTGCGCGCCATAGGGGCGAAAAAAACAAAAACACCTATCAACATCCTGATGTATGAGGACAACTCCCGGAAAATAAGCGAAGTGCTAAAATCGATCAATCCCGAATTAGCTCGACGGATAATAAACACCGGCCGGCCGGACGCCCTGCTGGTGGCCAGGGAGAGGATAGAAAAAGGAGAGATTGTCGGCGTTTTGGGCGACAGGACCATGAGATCCGAAAAGGTCTCCATGTGCGAGTTTCTTGGTGGGCGCGCCTTTTTCCCCCAGGCTCCGATGATACTGGCAGGTGTGGTCCAGGCTCCTGTTGTGCTGTTTTTCGGCCTGTATTGCGGGGGCAACCGGTATGAAATACACGTGGAACGATTTTCAGAAAAAGTGGAGCTGAGCAAAAAAAACAGACAAGCCGACCTTGACGCGCTCACCCAGAAATATTCGTCCAGGCTGGAGTATTACTGCCGGAAAGAGCCATATAACTGGTTTAACTTCTACGAATTCTGGGAGCGGGACTAGGTTGAGGCACATCAGGCCAAGACCCTTTCTCGCAATGACGATCGCGCTGTTTTGTATCGTCCATGCGCCTGTGCCGGGACAGGGGGCGGAAGATGGTTCCACTAAACGTGATCCGGAACTGGCGGCGTTGATGGTTCGACTGGCCAGTGTGCGGCGGATAGAGGCCAAGTTTACCGAAACCAAACAGATGTCTGTTCTTGCAAAACCGATCACGACTTACGGTCTGTTGAAATATATCGCGCCTTCGTACCTGGAAAAGCAGGTTGGTGATCCGGTTGATGAGCGTTACGTAGTTGATGGTGAAAAAGTAACCGTGGCCGACACAAACAAAAACAGAACAAAAACCTTCTCGCTGAAACGGGACATCATATTGTGGGGTTTTGTGGAGAGTGTTCGGGCGACGCTGGCCGGGGATATCGACACGCTGGAACGTTTTTACAAGATCGGTTTTCACAGAGGAAAGAATTGGACCATGGTTCTTGAACCAAGAACAAAGCGGATGAAAAAAGTGATTAAAACCATCGAGATATCGGGAAGCGACAACCGGATCACACAAATAAAAACAACCGATCCGTCGGGGGATACGTCGCTGATGTCTATAACCATCACGGATAATCAGTGATACGCCACCATCTTATCGCGATCGCAACATGGCTTCTGATCCTCGCCGGGGCCGGTTATTATACGTTTTCATCCGTTGTTACAGTTTCCGACCTCTCGCTTTTCCTTGACGGCGACGATGAATCCGGCGTCAACAATATTATCGATGAACTTGCGTCAGGATCGTCCGCCAGGATGATTCTTGTGGGCGTTAAAGGCGCCCCGGCCGAACGGCTGGCCAAAACCAGCGTGGAGATGGCGAACGCCCTGCGCCGAAGCGGCAAGTTCGAATATGTATTGAACGGATCCTCAATGGGGGAAGACTCAAGCATGGAGCTGCTGTTCAGGAACCGATACCTGCTCAGCCCCCAAATGAGTGAAAACAGATTCGACGCGGAACAGCTCAAAAAAGAATTTACGCAAAGACTAAAGGAGCTGTCCTCGTTCGCCGGTCTGTTTGGCAAGGCGAGGCTGACCTCTGATCCCACGGCGGAGTTCAGGGCGATTATAGAAAGAATGAGAGGAGACCACGGCCAGAGGATCGAGCATGGAGTATGGTTTTCGCCCGATGGGAAACGCGCCATGATGATTGCCAGCGCCCGGGCTTCAGCGTTTGATATCGACAGGCAACATAAACTGATAGAGCTGATCCGAAACACTTTCGACGAAGCCAACTCGTCCGGCAATCTGGAAATTGAGCTATCCGGTACCGGTGTTTTTGCCGTGAAATCCCGAGCCATCGTCAGGGCCGAGGCAGGCAGGATGACGTTGGCGGCCACCTTTCTGGCCATAACATTTCTTCTGGCCGTGTTCCGTTCCGTTTTTTCTGTAGTTCTCGCGGCGCTCCCTATGCTTACCGGTGTCGTGGTGGCCATAGGAGCCACGCAACTGGTGTTCGGGTATGTTCACGGGATTACGATCGCTTTCGGAGCCACCATTATCGGCGTAGGGGTGGATTACCCCATTCATGTTTTGTCGCATAAAAAAAGAAACGAACCAGCCGGAGCGGTATGGAGACGAATCGGGCCGACCCTGGCGCTTAGCGCGTTGACAACATCCATCGGTTACTGCGCTATGGTGTTTTCTGATTTTTCCGGGTTGCGCCAGCTCGGTCTGTTTTCCGTGTTCGGTGTATTATCCGCCGCGGCGGCGTCCAGGTGGGTGTTGCCTATGACCATCGCCGACGGCTTCTCTATTCCCAGTCTTTCATCCGGGGCCGCCGGCGTGGAGACATTTACCAGGTTGCTTCGCCCATTGACACCAGCTATGGTGGCGACTGCCATTATCTGCGCTGTTTTGATAACCCTCGGCGCCAGATCTGGCTGGAATGACGACCTGTCGAAGCTCAACCCCGTCCCCGCAAAAATGCGGGAGATGGACACCATGTTACGATCCGAAATGAACGCGCCGGACGCGTTTAAGTTTATAACCGTTACCGCCAGGGATCCAGAGAGTGCGCTTCGATCCTGCGAGTCATTGGCGGCCGGATTGGATAAACTGGTTAGCGACGGGTCACTGGGCGGGTACGATATGGCGGCCAGATACCTGCCGAGCGCAAGCGCCCAGACGCTTCGCCAGGCGATGATACCTGACGAGCGGCGACTGCGGGATAACCTGACCGCCGCTATCAGGGATTTGCCATTCGAGAAAGACGCTTTCGAGCCGTTCATCCGGGATGTGACCCGGGCCGCAACGGCTCCGCCGGTGGGTATTGAGGACCTGCGCGGAACCGCAATCTGGATGAGAATAGCGCCGCTCCTGAAAAACAGCGATGGAAAATGGACAGCGTTGATACCTCTGCGTGATGTCAGAAACGAAAGCTCCTTGATAAAACTGGCCGGAGCCGCATCAAAAACGGGAATTCGATATATAAACCTAAAACGGGAATCGACCAGACGGGTCGGGAAATATCGTAATGAAGCTCTTGCGGCCTGCATGTTGGGAACGTTGGCGATTCTTGCGGTGCTGTCGGCCAGTCTCCGATCCATCACCGATGTCGGGCGTGTTGTCATCACGGTGGCCGGTCCCGTCATGATCACGGCTTATGCAATGTCTCTTTGGGATGGGGGATTGTCCATATTTCATTTTGTCTCTCTTCTTCTGGTGGCCGGTCTTGGCATCGATTACGCGCTTTTTCTGAACCGTGATTTTAGTTCTGAAGAGGAAAAGGTTCGGTCGGTCATGTCGACATGGATATGTAACGTATCGACAATCATGGTATTTGGTGCGCTGGCCATGTCGAGCCTGTTCGTGTTGAACACCATCGGTTCGACAGTGTTCATGGGATCGGCGCTTTGTTTTTTGTTTGGACTGGCCATGAAAAAAACCGCTCCACAACGGTCACCGTAAGATATTTCAATGTCGGCTTTGTGTTATATTGGTTATTATCAAGCACTTGCAGTATCTATAGCTATCGATAAATAGATGTGCAATAGCGCAGTTATAGTAAATTGGTGGATTGTGAAACCATTAGTATTGAGCGACTATTCGGCCATAAGCTCCGTGGGAAAAGGGGTGGCCGCCCTCGAAGAGGCGCTATGGAATGAAAAAACGGGTCTGGCCCCTCTAAAGGTCGAGTTCGCCAAGGATATACAGACACATGCGGGGTGGATAAAAGGGCTGGATCAGCCAACCACCGAGGGCAGGTTTGACAGCAGAAGCAACCGGCTTGTCCAGGCGTGCCTGACGCAGGACGGGTTCGAGAAGACGGTGTTCAAAGCGATCGACAAGTATGGTCCGGACAGAATCTCACTTGTAATCGGCACGAGTACCTCCGGCCTGCTGGAGACGGAATATGGATACATGTCGCCCTCCCTGGAGGACGAATCTGTAATAGATCATTTCAGAGAGAAACTGTACTACACCCACTGTTTCTATTCTGCCGTAGATTATGTCTCCGGCTATTTTGACCTTACAGGCCCCGCCTTCGCGCTTTCGACAGCGTGCTCCTCAAGCGCAAAGGCGTTTGCCGCCGCCGCCCGTCATATCGAAGCCGGATTTGCCGACGCGGCTGTTGTCGGTGGTGTAGATACCCTGTGCATGACCACACTGTACGGGTTTACGTCGCTAAACGTGGTTTCCCCCACGCCTTGCAAGCCCTGCGACAAAGACCGTGACGGCCTGTCCCTGGGCGAGGCGGCGGGGTTCGTCCTGCTGGAAAAACCGGAAAACGTGGAAAACGCAGACAAGGAGGTTTGGCTGTCCGGATATGGAGAAAGCAGCGACGCGTACCATATGTCCTCCCCTCATCCTGAAGGCGCGGGCGCAGAGATGGCGATGAGAAAGGCTCTTAAGATGTCCGAATCGTCTGCAAATGACATAGACTACATCAACATGCACGGGACCGCCACCATCGCCAATGACCTGATCGAGGCCAGGGCCATAACCAGGATTTTTGGTTCCACCCCCTGCAGCTCCACCAAGGGATGGACTGGTCACGCTTTAGGGGCGGCGGGTGTCTTAGAGGCGATCATCTCCGCCATCTGTATCAGGGCCGGGATGATACCTGGCTGTCTGAACCTAAAAGAGCTCGATCCTGACATAAAATGCAACGTGGCCGGTTCAACAACAAGAGCTGATGTATCCAGGGTGTTGGTCAACTCGTTCGGGTTCGGGGGGAACAACTGTAGCCTTGTGCTGGAGCTGGGCCGGTAATGACGCTGTACATCGATGGAATCGGGATCACAGGCAGCGGCATGGCAAGCTGGAAAGAGGCTGTTTCGGTGTTGACGGGCGGAAAAGGCTATACACCATCGGAGCCTGAATACGTGGCGCCTGATATTTTGCCGCCCAACGAACGCAGAAGAAGCGTCAAGAGTGTCCGGCTGGCGATACAGGCGGCCAGGGAGGCGGTAGACAGTTCCGGGGTGAAAATGGAGTCCCTTCCAACTGTATTCGCTTCATGCCTGGGCGACGGCCTGGTGATACACAGTCTTTTCAACTCCCTATCAAAACCTGGCAGGGTGGTGTCGCCCACCGCGTTTCACAACTCGGTGCACAACGCGCCTGTGGGATACTGGCTTATCGGGGCCGGATGCATGGAGGCCAGCGCCAGCATAGCCTGCAACGAGAGCACCTTCGGCTCGGCGTTTATGGAATCGGCGGCGCAACTCGCCGTCGAAGCGGATAGGATACTCCTGGTGGCGTATGACATTCCATCGCCCAAACCGCTTCATTACGCCATGCCATTTACCGCGGCGTTCGCCGTCAGTTTTTCCCTGTCCAAAACCAGAAGCGAGGCCAGCGTCGCCGGGGTGGAGATCGGCGTGGCGCCAAAAACAGGGAACCGGCCAAGTGAGATGGATGATCCAGGGCTTGAAGCTTTGCGGGCCGGCAACCCCGCGGCGCGAAGTTTGCCGCTTTGCCACGCTTTGGCCAACAAACGCGCTGGAAAGGTTTTTGTTGAATATTCAAAGGGGTCGTTGCTCAGGCTTGATATCGAACCCCTCCCATGAAATAACGCACCAGGTTTTGGTTATAACATGGCGCTAAATGCAAATGATGTCCAAACGGAGAAAATCGCGGTTGTCATTCCTGCGTATAACGAGGAGAATTCCATCCGGAAAGTCGCCAGTGAAGCCTTGCGCCATTGCCCACTGGTGATAGTTGTCGACGATTGCTCCCGCGATAAAACTGTAAACCAGCTCGATGACGTGGATGGTGTGACACTGCTCCGCAACAAAGCGAACCTTGGCAAGGCCGCCACGGTGTGGCGAGGAATAGAGCATGCCCTGGCAAAAGGCGCGGAAAAGATCATTACGCTCGACGGGGACGGACAGCATTTGCCCGACGATATTCCCAGATTTGCAGAAGCGTCAGTTAAGTATCGCGGCAGAATAATTATCGGCTCCAGGCTTCAACACGCCGGGGATATTCCCAAAACCAGATATTACGCCAACAGGTTCGCCAATTTCTGGATAGCATGGGCGGCCGGAATGCCGCTGAATGACAGCCAGTCCGGGTTTCGGCTCTATCCGGCGGAGCTTTTCTCCCGTGTCAACGCAGACACTTGTCCCGGCGGGGGGTTTGTGTTCGAAAGCGAAATCCTGATAGAAGCCGGCAGAAACGGTTTCAATGTGGTGTCGATTCCCATAAACGCCATATATGACAACAACGCAAGACCCAGCCATTTCAGGCCCGTGATCGATATTGCAAAGATCACCTTGATGGTGGCGGGAAAGCTGTTGCGCCGCGGGCTTTACCTTGGGGGATTATACAGGTCCCTGGCGCAAAAAATGGATAGATGAAAATAGCGTTGGTCCACCCCGAAGGGTCGAACTGGATACCTGGCCAGGATGATGTCACCACGGCTTTGAACCGTATGCCGCCCATAGGCCTGCTGTCGCTGGCCGCTGTCGCGGAAAAACAGGGGGCGCAAGTCAGGCTCCTGGATATGCTTGTCGCAGGTTCTAAAGCGGGGGCCAGGGAACTGGAGAAGATAATCGCGTGGAAACCCGATATTGTCGGTTTTACAGCCACCACGTCGAGCTTTCTGGATGGATATGAAAAAGCCTGCATGATAAAAAAACTCGATCCTGGAATCAGGATCGTTTTCGGCGGTGTCCATGTTTCATCCGTAGGGACGGCCGCTTTGACCGAATATCCGAATATCGATTTTGCCGTGATCGGCGAAGGAGAGATACCGTTGTTAAAACTGATCTCAGGCGATAAACCAGGCTCGATTCCAGGTCTTGTGTATCGCGACGGCGCCGAGGTGAAATATAGCGCTCCACCGGAGGAGTTTGTGACCATGGACGACTTGCCCTTGCCTGCGTATCATCTTCTGGACGGGTTCCCCGGCGAGTACGCTTTGCCACTGCTTAACACCCCCACTTCCCGCGGCGCGCCCCTGATATCGAGCAGGGGGTGCCCTTACACGTGCGATTTTTGCGACAGATCGGTGTATGGCAGGAGTTTTCGTTACAACAGCGCCGATTACATCATCGATCATATGACCACCCTTTTTGAAAAATACGGAATCCGGCACTTCAATCTGTATGACGACCTGTTTACTTTAAAACGAAAACGGGTGATGGAGCTTTGCGACAAGCTGGCCCATTCCGGATTGCCGTTTTCCTTCAATTGCGCGGTGCGGATAGGCCATGTGGACAGGGAGCTTTTATCCACCCTGAAAAAAGGCGGCTGTTTCGGTGTGAGCCTGGGCATAGAATCCGGTGCCCAGGAGCTGTTAAACAGGCACAAAATGAACCTTACGCTCGGAGAGATAGAAGAGACTGTCCGGATGATAAAACAGGCGGGCATCAGGGCCAAAGGTCTTTTTATCATGGGCCTTCCGGGCGAGAATCCCGAAACGGTGAAAAACACGATCGACTTTATCGGCCGGCTTGACTTAGACGAGTTGAACGTGTCGAAATTCGCCCCGTTTCCAGGCTCCCCTGTCCGTAACGGTTTGGAAGAGCATGGTGTGTTCGCAGACGACTGGCGGAAAATGAACTGCCTCAACTTTGTTTTCAAGCCCAACGGGTTTGAAAGTTGGGAAGAAATGGACAGGCTCTACACAAAGCTGGTTATATCTTTTTATGGCAGTTACAAATGGTATTTTCGTTCCCTTGTTCCGACCCTGCTAAGGTATCCGCATAATCTGGTAATGATATTGCGCCATGTAGGCGGGTTGTGGAAAGCCAGGAACCAGTTCAAATCGTGGTTGAACAAGGGCGACAAAGCGATGACCTGAACTTCCCCCGAATTGACGGACAGATTGTTTAGTATGGGATTTGTTTTTCAAGGAGGGAGAAGATGGAGAAGAAACGGCGTCGATTCAGCGACGAGTTCAAGATTGAGGCGGTGAAGCTTGTGACGGAGCAGGGTTTGTCGATCGCGGATGCGGCGCGAGACCTTGGCGTCAACGGGGCGGTTCTGGGCCGATGGAAGCGTACGTACGAGCAGGGTCTTCTTGGCGATACGGTAAAACGCCGTG